>JAISUF010000046.1 GCA_031272195.1 Propionibacteriaceae bacterium | reverse complement strand
CCCCCGCCCAGCGGGCGCCGGTCGTGTTGCGCGTTTTCGAGGATCGCGACTTCGCCGAGATCGGGCGCATCTGCGGCTGTTCGGAGGCCACCGCCCGCTCGCGCGTCCACCGGGGGCTGGCGGCGTTGCGGCAGCGTTATGAGAAGGAGGCGCGCCATGGCTGATTTCCTCGACGAGCTGCGCGACAGCTTGCGCGAGAGCGCCGAATCGTCCGACTTCCGCCCGCTGAACGCCTACGCCGTGGCCCGCGCCGCCGCGCGGCGCACCCCGGTCCAGCGGGTGGCGTCGTGGTGGCGGCGGGTTCGCGCGTCGGTCAACGGCCCCCGGCTGGCGCGGGCCGGGTTGGCCTTCGGCGGGGTGGCGGTGGTCGTCGTCGTGGCCGCTCCGCTGGCGCTGCGCACCAGCGCGGGGTTGAGCGGCGCGGCTCCGGAGGTCGCCAGCGCGCCGGCGGCCGGGGGACGGTTCGCGGGCGGCCCCGGCCTGGCGACGGCGGCCGACGCCCAAGCGCCCGGCAGCGGCCAGGTGGCCGACGCCAGCAGTGCCCAAGCCGAGGTTGCGGCAGCCGCCGCGCCCTGGGCGTTCACCGCCAACACGCAGGCTGTATGGCTGGGCGATAGTTTCATGTTCTACGACTCCTCGTGCGACGACTGCCAGACGGTCTCCTACGATCCGGCCAGCGACCATTGGGCGACGCTGGTGTGGAAGGTCGGCAACTACTCGGGCGGCAAAGGAGTCGATGGGGCGTACACGCGGCCTCTCTCGCCTGACGAGCTGACGCCCTCCCCGACACCCTCGGCCGCCGGCTCGGAGGATGCCGCAGCGGTCCATGCCTCGTCCGCCAGCAGCCCCAGGTCTGTCGTCACCCCGGTCGACGGCCTGCTGGAGGTCGCCGGCGACGGCGTGCGCATCACCTGCCGGGTCGGCACGACCGCCTGCCAGGTGGCGAAGGGCTGAGGCCGCGCGCCCGCGCGGCAAGCGCTCCGCCGGGGCCGGGGGGTCCGGCGGGGCTCCTGCCGTCTGCAAGTAGCCGGGTCGGCGACGGCGTCCCCTCGGTCGCCGTTCAGACGGTGAAATACTTCGGGAACTTCTTGGCCAGCAGCATGCGGGCGGTGATGGCGACTCGCTCGGCGGAGCGCCCGTCGCAGTAGGTGTGGAAGCGCCCTGCCAGGTGGTGGCTGAACAGTTCGGCGTCGGCCAGGCGTTTCGGGTCGCGGTAGAGGTCGTGCAGTTGGTTGAGGACGGCCGTCCAGTCGAAGCAGACGCCTTGCGGGGCCAGCGACTCGTAGTCCAGGTAGAGGCCGCGGCTGGCCTTGTACTCCTCCAGGTCGGGGGCGAACAGGACGTACGGCCCGCGCGTGGCCACGTAGTCGAACAGGATCGAGGAGTAGTCGGTGACCAGCGCGTCGACACCCCACAACAGCGGTATCGCCTCGACTTGCTCGGCCGGGCCGAGCAGGCGGACGCGCGGCCCGAAACCGCTGTAGCTCCCCACTCCCAGGGGATGCGGCCGCACAACCATGACGGCGTCCAGATAGCCGCAAACCTCGTCGATCAGCTGCCACTCCTGCGCGCTGGGGACGCCGGGGTCGGGACGGCCGTCGCGCCAGGTCGGGGCGTAAAGGAAGACGCGCTGGGCGTCCAGCCCGCCTAGTCGCTCGGCGAAAATGGCGCGGGCCCGCTCGCGGCGCTCGGCGGCCGGTCCGGCGAACAGCACGTCGCCGCGCGGCTCGCCCAGCACCCGGACCTGGTCGTCGAGGTCGAAGGCGCTGCGGATGAACGGCGCGAAAACCGGGCTGGAGACGGGGAACAGGCCGATCTGCCCGGTCGTCTTGCGGTAGAGCCAGCGCATCGCCGCCTGGGCGCCGGGCACGCGGTCGAGCTTGCCCAGTCCGGTGATGGCCGAGGTGTCGGAGTGGAGCTTCTTCAACGGCTCGCCGTGCCACAACTGGACGATCAGCGCGCCGGTTACGCCGTAGCGGTTGACGTCGCCGAAACCGTGGGTGACGGCCAGCAGGCCGGCCCGGCGGGTGGCGCGCAAACCTTCCCGGCTGTCCTTGACGACGGCGTCGAACCCGGCGCCGGCCGCGGCGGCCGCTTCGGCGTCGTCGGCCGCCAGCCAGACGACGCGCGGGGACGGCTCCAAGTCGCGGGCGGCCCGGGCGAAGGCCAGCGCCCCGTCGGCGACCCCGAAGGCGCTGCCGACGCCCCACAGCATCGGGTCGCGCTTCGACACCGCGGAGCGGGCCAGCGAGACGGCGTAATGCGGGGCGCGCAAGAGGTTGCCCAAGTTGCCGGCCGCGAAGCGGTAGGTGTGCGACGCCTCCGCGCTGGTCGGTTCGGGCTGGTCGGTTTGGGCCGGGGGAGTGGTTCGGTCGCCGAGGCCCGTCTGGCCAGACGCGCCAAGCCCGGACTGGGACGTCCAGCGGCGGGCTTCAGTGGGGGCCTGGCCGTATTGCGCGGCGGCTGTGGGGAGTCCGAGTCCGGTGGCGGCTTCGACAGCGTCGGGTGGGCCGGGCTGCGCCGTGTCGTCACGGCCCAGCCAAGTTGATTGCCCCAGTTGGTTCGGATGCGCCTCGCCCACGTCTGGGAGGCTATCACCGGTGTGGCGCGGCGGCCCGTCACCGGTCGGCGTGGCGCGGCGAGGGGTTGCCCCGAGCTGCCAGCCCCCGCTGCGGGGCGGTCCCCAGTTGCTTGTCGGCGGCTCTTGGCCACCCGCGTCGCCGGGGTGAGGCCGAACCGCGCCCGGCACGGCGGTGCGTTGCCCGACCGTGGCGGGCGGCGATCCGGGCCGGGTGGCAATAAGCTGTGGGCAATGAACGAGATTCTGGGCAACATCGGGCTGATCGCGCTCTTCGTCGTCATCGGCGGGGTTTTCGCCGCCGCCGAGATGGCGCTGGTGTCGCTGCGCGAAAGCCAGGTGAAGCAGTTGGCCACGCGCGGCAAGCGGGGCCGCGTCATCGCCTCCCTGACCGAAGACCCGAACCGTTTCCTGTCGGCGGTCCAGATCGGCGTCACGCTGTCCGGTTTCCTGTCGGCGGCTTTCGGCGGCGCGACGCTGGAGGAGCCGCTGGCCCGCGTCCTGGCGGGTTGGGGGCTGCATCCGGCGGTCGCCTCGCCGGTGTCGCTGGTGCTGATCACGGTGGCCATCTCGTATTTCTCGATCGTGCTGGGTGAGTTGGCGGCCAAACGGCTGGCCATGCAGCGGGCGGAGTCGTTCGCGATGGCGCTGGCGCCGCTGGTCAACGGCATAGCCAAGGCCGCCCGTCCGGTCATCTGGTTCTTGGGGGTTTCGACCGACGCCGTGGTAAGAGTGCTGGGCGGCGACCCGGCGGCCGCCCGCGAGGAGGTCAGCGACGAGGAGCTGCGGGCCATGGTCGGCTCGTCGGCGACGCTGGGGGCGGACGAGCGCGGTATCGTCGACGAGGTTTTCGCCGCCGGGCAGACGAGTTTGCGCGAGGTGATGGTGCCGCGCACCGAGGTGGACTTCCTGGAGGGCTCGATGCCCGCCCACCAGGCGTTGGGACAGTTGCGCGAGGGCACCCATTCGCGCTGCCCGGTGATCGGCAAGGACTCCGACGACGTGCTCGGCTTCGTCCACCTGCGCGACTTGGTCGACCTCGACCCGACCCAGCGCAACACGCCGCTGTCGCAGCTTGTCAGGCCGGTGATGTCGCTGCCGGAGACGGTCAAGATCCTGCGCGCCCTCAACCAGATGCGCGACCAGGGCTCCCATCTGGTGATCGTCCGCGACGAGTACGGCGGCACGGCCGGCATCGTCACCATCGAGGACATCGTCGAGGAGTTGATCGGCGACATCACCGACGAGTTCGACGACGACGCGGCCCAACCCGACGGCGATTTCGACGGCCTGTTGACGCTGGAGGACGCCTCCGCCAAACTCGGCTACAAGCTGCCCGAGGGGCCCTACGACACGCTGGCCGGCTTCGTCATGTCGCGGCTGGGGGCGGTGCCGGAGTTGGACGCGACGTGCGAGGCCGTCTTGGAGCCGGTCGAGGCCGACGGCGAGCCGGCGCCGTTCCGCTTCCGGGTGTCGGCGCTGGACGGACGGCGGGCGGCCCGCGTCGAGGTGTCCAGGGTGGCGAGAGACGCGGAGGTGTCCCAGCCGTGAACGACGCCGACGGCTCGGTCCTGCTGACCTCGGCCCAGGCCGGGCCGATCGTCGCGTCGTCGGTGTCGCACGCGGGCGGGTCGCTGCGGTCGTGGCAGCTCGACCAGGTCGACATCAGCCCTGGCCGCTCCACCATCGCCACCTACCGGGCGGAGGTCGATTGGCCATACGGGCGGCGCTGGGAGTTGATCGGGGTGTGCGCCCGGGCGGACGGCCCCAGCGGTGCCGACCAGTCGGCCGAGCTGTTCATGGACGGCGAGCGGGCGGTGGCGGTGTGGATCTATCCGAACGACCCGGACCTGCCCGGTTTGGCGCGGGCCGCGTACACCCAGTCGATGGCCGGCCTGTGCAACGAGCACGGCGTCTTCTCCCGGCGGGTGCGGGCCTCGGAGTTGGAGTTGGCGATGGTCGGCTACCGCCCCCGGCGCCGGGCGGTGCTGAAGGCGGTCTGCCGCACGACCGGCGAGTGCGTCTACGTCAAGGCGTTGCGGCCGGCCCTGGCCGAGCGGGTGGCGCTGCGCCACAAGGAGCTGTTCGAGGCGGGCGTCCCGGTGGCCGAGGTGCTGGCGCGCACCGACGACCACCTGCTGTTTCTGGCCCAGCTTCCCGGCCGCCCCCTGGCGCACGCCCTGTTCGACGCGGCCGCCCCGTGCCGGGCCGAGGACTTGATCGAGCTGCTGGAGTCGCTGCCCGCCTCGGTCGCCCGCCTGCCGCGGCGCGCCCCGTGGACGGAATGCCTGCCCCACTACGCCGGGATGGTCGCGGCCGCCCTGCCCGACTTGCGCGAGCGGCTGGACGCCATTTGTCAGGACGTGGCGGCGGGCACCGGCGGCGAGCCGCCGGGCGGCGAGCCCACCCACGGCGATTTCCACGAGGGCCAGGTGCACGTCGCCGACGGGCGGGTGGTCGGCTTGTTGGACGTCGACACGGTCGGGCCGGGCCGGCTGGTCGACGATTTGGCCTGCTTGATCGCCCATCTGTCGACGATCCAGCACATGCACCCGGTCCAGGCCGAGCGCGTCCACAGCCTGTTGCGCCAGTGGGTGCCCGTCTTCGACCGCCGCGTCGACCCGGTGCAGCTGCGCCTGCGGGCGGCCGCCGTCGTCGTCACGCTGGCAACCGGCCCGTTCCGCGCCCAAGAGCCCGACTGGGAGCCCGAAACCCGCTGGATGATCGACTCCGCCACCGCTCTGCTCGCCCAAGTCGCCTGACGGGCGCCAGCCGCCGCCGTCGGTAAGACACGACCGTCCGATCCGACCGGCAGATCTTCTTCCGTCGGCTGTCGTCAACGTTCTGCCTAGGCCGCCTGTCGGCGGGATGCCGAAGGGCGGCGGGGCGTAATTCTGCCCTGGGGCCACCAACGCCAGCGCCAGACGATAGGCTGACCCCATGACCGACACGCCTATGCAGCTTGCCGGCGATTTTCCGACGCCCACTTGGGAACAGTGGGAGGCCGAGGTCCTCAAGGTCCTCAACCGGAAGCGCCCCGCCGGCAAAGAACTGACCATCGAACAAGCCATGTCGCGCCTGCGTTCCACGAGCGTCGACGGGCTGACCATCGAACCGCTGTACACCGCTTGGGACGGCGAGCTGGGCTACCCCGGCGTCGCGCCGTTCACGCGCGGCTCGACGGTGAAGGACGGCGACATGGACTCCTGGGACGTGCGCGCCCTGCACGAGGACCCGGACGCCGCCTTCACCAACAAGGAGGTTCTGGCCGATTTGGAGCGCGGCGCCACGTCGCTGTGGCTGCGCGTCGGGCCGGACGCCTTGGCCGCCGCCGATCTGCCCGCCGCCTTGGCCGGGGTGGACCCGAAGCTGGCAGCGGTCGCCGTCAGTTCCTATGACGATCCGGCCGGCGCCGCCGCGGCGCTTGCCGCCTGGCTGAAAGACGCCGGGGGTGACGCCAAGGGCAATTTGGGCATCGACCCGATCGGTTTCGCCGCTGCCAACGGCACGCCCGCCGACTTGTCGGCCTTGGTTGAATGGGCCAAGGCGGCCGCCGAGCTGCCTGGCGTCAAGGCCGCCACCGTCGACGTTCTGCCGTACGTCTACGCCGGCGCCGGAACGGTGCAGGAGCTGGCCTTCGCGGCCGCCACCGGGTTGGCCTATCTGCGGGCCTTGGAAGACGCCGGAGTCGACGTCGAGCAGGCGGCGGGCCAGTTGGAGTTCCGCCTCAGCGCCAGCGCCGACCAGTACGCCACCATCGCCAAACTGCGCGCCTTCAGGCGCATTTGGGCCCGCATCGCGCAAGCTTGCGGGGTTTCGCCCGCCAACCAGGGCGCCTTGATCCACGCCGTCACCAGCTGGCGGATGATCACTCGCGACGACCCGCACGTCAATCTGCTGCGGGCCACCATCGCCACCTTCGCCGCGGCCGTCGGCGGCGCCGAGGCGATCACCGTCCTACCGTTCGACACCGCCCACGGCCTGCCGACCGACTTCTCCCGCCGCCTGGCCCGCAACATCCAGTTGCTGACCGACGAGGAGGCCGGCGTCGGCCGCGTCAACGATCCGGCCGGCGGGGCCTTCTTCGTGGAGAACCTCACCGACCAGCTCGCCGAGAAGGCGTGGGCCGTCTTCCAGGAGGTCGAGAAACTCGGCGGCATGGCGCAGGCTCTGGCCTCCGGCCAGGTCGCCGCCAAGATCGCCGAGGTCAAGGCCGAGCGCGACAAGCGCCTGGCCAACCGCAAGCTGCCGATCACCGGCGTCTCGATGTTCCCGCGCGACGAGGAGGTCGAGATCGAGGTTCGCCCCCGTCCGGCGGCCCCGGCCCGCGGCGGCCTGGCCTGGCACCGCGAGTCGGAGGTCTTCGAGGCCCTGCGCGACCGGGCGTCCAAGACGTCTCCGAAGCCGCAAGTCTGGCTGGCCTGTTTGGGCGAGCGGCGCGACTTCGGCGGCCGCGAGGGATTCACCAAGCCGCTGCTGGCCGTCGCCGGCATCGCCCAGCCCGAATCCGAGGGCGGCACGCCGGAGGAGATCGTCGCCCAGGTGACGGCGGCCGGCGCCAAAGCGGTCGTGCTGGCCTCGTCGGCGAAGGTCTACGCCGAACAGGCGATCGGGGTCGCCAAAGCCTTGAAGGCGGCCGGCGTCGAGACCGTCTACATCGCCGGGCGCAAAGCCGAGACGGGCTCCGATGAGGCGGACGCCGTCATCGACGGCGAGATTTTCGACGGGATGGACGTGGTCGCCTTCCTTGATTCGACCCTGGACAAGATTGGAGCAGCCAAATGAGCATCCCGAGCTTCACCGACCTGCCGCTGGACAACGCCAAGCCTCCGGCCGACGCCGCCGCCCGGTTCGCGGACATCAAGGCCGGCATCGCCGACTTCGACCAGCCGTGGGAGACCCCGGACCGCATCCCGGTGCCGCCGGTTTTCGAGGCCTCTGCCTACGAGGGTCTGGACTTCCTCCACACCTTCCCCGGCATTCCGCCCTACACCCGCGGCCCGTACGCCACGATGTACGTCAACCAGCCTTGGACGATCCGTCAATACGCCGGCTTCTCGACCGCCGAGGAGTCGAACGCCTTCTACCGCCGCAACCTGGCGGCCGGCCAGAAGGGCCTGTCGGTGGCCTTCGACTTGGCCACCCACCGCGGCTACGACTCGGACAATCCGCGCGTGACCGGCGACGTCGGCATGGCCGGCGTGGCCATCGACTCGATCCTGGACATGCGCCAACTGTTCGACGGCATCCCGCTGGACCAGATGTCGGTCTCGATGACGATGAACGGCGCCGTGCTGCCGATCTTGGCCCTCTACATCGTGGCCGGCGAGGAGCAGGGTGTGAAGCTGGAGCAGCTCAACGGCACCATCCAGAACGACATCCTCAAAGAGTTCATGGTGCGCAACACCTACATCTACCCGCCGGCCCCGTCGATGCGGATCATCTCCGACATCTTCGCGTTCACCTCGGCCAACATGCCGAAGTACAACTCGATCTCGATCTCCGGCTACCACATGTCGGAGGCCGGCGCCACGCCGACCATCGAGATGGCCTACACGCTGGCCGACGGCGTCGAGTACATCCGGGCCGGCGAGTCGGTCGGCTTGAAGGTCGACCAGTTCGCGCCCCGTCTGAGCTTCTTCTGGGCGGTGTCGACGAACTACTTTATGGAGGTCGCCAAGTATCGCGCGGCCCGCATGCTGTGGGCCCGGCTGGTGCGCCAGTTCGGCCCCAGCAACCCGAAGTCGATGTCGCTGCGCACCCACTCGCAGACCTCCGGCTGGTCGCTGACCGCCCAGGACGTCTACAACAACGTGGCCCGCACCTGCTTGGAGGCGATGGCGGCCACGGCCGGCCACACCCAGTCGCTGCACACCAACTCGCTGGACGAGGCCATCGCGCTGCCGACCGACTTCTCGGCCCGCATCGCCCGCAACACCCAGCTGTTCATCCAGCAGGAGTCGCAGACTTGCCGCACGGTCGACCCGTGGGCCGGCTCGGCCTATTTGGAGTGGCTGACCTACCAGGTGGCCCGCAACGGCTGGGAGCTGATCCAAGAGGTCGAGCAGCTTGGCGGCATGGCGAAGGCCATCGAGCAGGGCTTGCCGAAGATGCGCATCGAGGAGGTCGCCGCCCAGGCGCAGGCCCGGATCGACTCCGGCCGCCAGCCGCTGATCGGCGTCAACAAGTACACCGTCGAGAACGACCCGGTGCCGGAGGTGTTGAAGGTCGACAACCGCAAGGTGCGCGAGGAGCAGATCGCCAAGTTGGAGCGCCTGCGCGCCGAGCGCGACCCGCAAGCCGTCCAAGACGCCCTCGACAAGTTGACGTGGGCCGCCGGCAACCCCGACCCGACCGATCCCGGCCGCAACCTGCTGAAGCTGACCGTCGACGCGATGCGCGCCAAGGCCACCGTCGGCGAGGTTTCGGACGCTTTGGAGAAGGTGTTCGGACGCTACCAGGCCCAGATCCGTACAATTTCTGGGGTGTACTCAAGCGAATACGGCAAGTCGGACAAGATGGACACCGCCCGCGCGCTGGTCAAGGAGTTCGAGGAGGCCGCCGGCCGGCGTCCCCGCATCCTGGTTGCCAAGATGGGCCAGGACGGCCACGACCGCGGCCAGAAGGTAGTCTCGACGGCCTTCGCCGACATCGGCTTCACCGTCGACGTCGGGCCGCTGTTCCAGACTCCGGAGGAGGCCGCCCGGATGGCCGTCGAGGCCGACGTGCACGTCGTCGGCGTCTCGTCGCTGGCCGCCGGGCATCTGACGCTGGTTCCCGAGTTGCGCCGCGAGTTGGACAAGCTGGGCCGTCCCGACATGATGATCGTGGTCGGCGGGGTCATCCCGCCGCAGGACTTCGACGAGCTGCGCGCCGCCGGGGCCGACGCCATCTACCCGCCGGGCACCGTCATCCCGAACGAGGCCATCGAGCTGCTGCACAAGCTGATCGACCGCCTCGACGTCGTCACCGACTGACATCCGGCCACACCGCCGTCCCAATCCTCGCCGGGCTGGGGCGGCGGTGTCGCGTCCGGGTCTCGTCCGCAGGCGGTGTTCGGGGCTTCGACCGTCTGACGCAGCTCGCCGCCGCTGTGCCAGGCTGTCGCGGCGTCGCGCCCCCCAGCGCGGGCGCAGCGCCCCTGCGAGATTGGCGTCGAACAGTGAGACTCTTGCTGATTGCCCTTGCCATCGGCGGCGTCTTTGGCACAAAATAGTTGAAATGACCCAGCAACGACGCAGACCAAGGTGTGAGAGGGAGACCAGCGGTCTGGGAGGTGTCGCCTCGGGGCAATGAAGCGGGGGACGAGCGTTGATATGGGCCAAACTCCCTGAGAGGTGAGTTGGATGTCTGCTCGGCATGGCGCGACGGCGCACCATGGCGTTGGCGGTCGCCTGATCGTAAGGGTGACCTCGGCCATGGCGCTGCTGCGTTTCGTGGAAGTGGCCTTGTATCTGTTGACGAAGGACTTGGACGGCTACCAGAAGGTGGCGCTGGTCGTCGGGGTGGTGCTGGCGGTGGCGGTTATCGCGGCGGCGCCGTTCGTCGTCGAATCGCGTGTGCTGATCGGCGTTTTCGCCGCCGTCGACTGCGCCTGGGCGGTGGTCGTCGTCCACGCCTTCGAGTTGGACATGCCCGCGGTCATGTATATGTCGCTGGTGGTGCTCGCCTGCTGCGTGCAGCGCTCGCGGGTGGCCCAGGGGGCAGCCATGGCGGCTTTGGCCGGTGCGGCGGTGGTGGGGGTGTTCGTCGCCCGCGGCGGCGGCATGGATTTCGTCTCGGCGGTGACAGCCTGCGTGTTCATGGCGGGGGCGGCGCTGATCGGCTTGATGTCGGAGAACGTCGTCTCGCTGTACGAGCGGGAGATGTTGGAGGGCTTGGGCAACGAGCGGGCGCTGGCGCACGTGTCGCACAACTTGGTCTTGTCGCGGGATTCGCAGGACGCCTTGACCAAGTCGCTCTACTCCTGCTCGTTGTTGGCGCAGGGCATCGTCGACAAGTTGGAGCAGCGCGCCGCGCCCGAGGCGGAGGACGCCCACGACTTGCTCAGCTTGATCCGCACCTCGACTTCGGAGTCGGCCCAGATGCTGGCCCAGTTGCGGCAGTCGATGGACAACGCCGCGATGTACGTCAAGGAGCGCGTCGAGGCGATGTCGGCCGACTACGGGCGCTTCACGGTGGCGTGCGACGACGTGGCCAGCTACACGGGCGACCTTCCTTGGGAGACGCGCTTGACGGTGGCCCGCGCCATCCGCGAGCTGTTGGAGAACATCGACCGCTACACCAGCGCGACCGCCGTCGCGGTGTCGCTGAACGGCGGCGAGGAGTGCGTGGCGCTGACGGTCGCCCACGACGCCCCGCCCGGCATGCCGCTGACGGGGGCGCTGCGCAACCCGGGCTATTTCGGCTTGAACGCCATCCGCGACCGCTTGGTCGAGGCTGGCGGCACGTTGGCCCTGCGCGCCAACGGGCGCGGCACCGTCATCGAGGTCCGTCTGCCCGTCGCCGTGGTCCGCACCGTCTCCTGAGCGTCTCGGGCCGCGCATCCGGCGTAGGCCGGGGTGGCGCGGCCCTCCGTCAGCCGTCGTTTCATGAACGTTCCGGGCTGCGCATACTTGCCCTTGGCGCGCTGGAGCCCAGCCGAGTCGGCGGCTGGTGCCCTAGAGTGTTTTCCGGAAGGGATGCACGATGCCGACACTGAGGGATGAATACGCCTGGGGGCGGCTGTCCAATGCGCCGCAGATGGAGGCGAACTACGCCGACGCCAAGAAGGTGGCCGGCGCCGCCAGGCCGCGCAAGGCGATTTCGGTCGACGAGTTGGCCGAGAAGGTGTTGGAGGGTTCGCGCCAGCACATTGCCCGCGCCATCACGCTGGTGGAGTCGTCGCGCCCCGACCACCGCCGCATCTCCCGCAAGCTGTTGCGCATCCTGCGGCCCCATTCGGGGAAGGCGATCCGCGTCGGCGTGTCGGGCGTGCCGGGGGCGGGCAAGTCGACGTTCATCGACGCGCTGGGCCGTCGGCTGATCGCCCAGGGCCACAAGGTGGCGGTGCTGGCGATCGACCCGACGTCGTCAAAGACGGGCGGCTCGATCTTGGGCGACCGCACCCGCATGGGGGAGCTGACCCAGTCGGAGAACGCTTTCGTGCGGCCCTCGCCGACCGGCGGCCATTTGGGCGGTGTGGCGCGGGCCACCCGTGAGTCGATGATCGTCACCGAGGCGGCCGGCTTCGACGTGACGATGATCGAGACGGTCGGCGTTGGCCAGTCCGAGGTGGCGGTGGCGGGCATGGTCGAC
>JAISUF010000126.1 GCA_031272195.1 Propionibacteriaceae bacterium | reverse complement strand
AACCCGCGACCAAGGGATTATGAGTCCCCTGCTCTGACCTGCTGAGCTACCGGCCCTCGGGGCGCCCGGTCCCCGCAGTGCGGGAGGCGGGCGGAACCGTCAGTATATGACCTCGCCGGTGGCGCGGCGGGCGCGCAGGGCCGTCAGGGCCTCCGTCAAGATCTCGACGGCCTCGTCGTCGGTGCGGCGCTCCTTGACGTAGGCCAAATGCGTCTTGTAGGGCTGGATGCGCGGCGGCGGGGGCGGATTCTCCGCGTCGAGGTTGGCCGGCAGGCCGCAGCGCGGGCAGTCCCACGTCTCGGGCACCGCCGCGTCGGCGGCGAAGGCCGGGCGCGTCTCATGCCCGTTGGCGCAGTAGTAGGACACGTACAGCCTGGGGGCGGCGTCGCCGCGCTCGGCCTCGCCCATCGGACCGGCGCCCACGCGGCTGCCGCGGATCGCACTTCCACCAGCCATCTGACAACTCCGTTCACTGACGCCCGCCGCGCTCGGCGGCGGCGCAAAGGGGATGCTACTTGTTGCTCTCGGACGCCGTCGGGGACGCCTCGGCCGACTCGCTCGACTCGCTGGTCGTCTCGTCGCCGCTCGCCGTGGCCTCGGCGGTGATGTCGACGCTCGGAGTGGACGTCGACGACGCCGCCGGTGTGGTGGTGGCGGCGGGCTCCAACGAGCCGATCTCCGGGAAGTAGGCGTACAGCACCAGCAGGCCGAAAATACTGGCCAGCCAAACCCCGCCGACCGCCAGCGTGATCTTGTCGAGATTCCGCTCGGCCACCGAGGTGCCGCTCATGCCTGTGGTCATGCCGCCGCCGAACAGATCGGACATGCCGCCGCCACGGGACTTGTGCAGCA
Organism: Propionibacteriaceae bacterium; assembly: GCA_031272195.1. Lineage (GTDB taxonomy): Bacteria > Actinomycetota > Actinomycetes > Propionibacteriales > Propionibacteriaceae > Propionicimonas. The sequence continues at coordinate 1,686 of JAISUF010000126.1, read as the reverse complement.
GGATGAAAAGGGCCAACACTATGCTGGTCAGCACCAACACGATGTCGACGACCAGAATCGGCCACGTTATCAGCACAGCGACACTCACGGGCAGTTCGTACCTTACTAACTCGGAACATTGCGTCAAACATTGACGTCTGACACCAATTATCTAGCCTATCACGATCTTCGGCCAGGGCTCTAGTCGTTCCGCCTCATGGCGTCGCGGGCCATGCGGACCGCCACGAACGCCAAGAAGGCGGCGAACAGTCCATTGCCGATGGCCGGATCGACCCAGGCGGCGACGCGCGCGCCGAGGAACGTCGTCAGACAGGCCGCCAAGCCGACGACGGCGGCGGCGGCCAGGTCGACGTTGCCGCGCCGATAGTTGCCGACAGTGCCCGAGATGGCGGTCGGCGTCATCATCGCCAGGGACGTGCCTTTGGCGACCAGATCGCTGGCGCCGAAGGCCAAGATCAACATGGGCACGACGACGATGCCGCCGCCCAGCCCCAGCAGGCCCGACAACACGCCGACCCCCAATCCGAGCAGCACCAGCCCGGCGCCCAGCCAGCCGTCGATCGCCATATGCGAGTCGCGGGCCGTCACGACCACGAACAGCGACACGACGACCGCCGCGACGAAGGCGACGAAGGCCCAGCGGACCACCCGCTGCGGCAGGCTGCCAAGCAGCTTCGAGCCGAGTTGCGCCCCCGCCACCGAGCCGACCACGATGAGTCCGGCCGCCAGCCAGTCCACCCAGCCGTTGACCGCGTATGACACGACGCCGGCGACGGCAGTCGGCACGATGGCGGCCAGGGACGTGCCCGAGGCTTTGCGCATGTCGAAGCCGGCCACCGTCAGCAGCGGAACGATGACGGTGCCGCCGCCCACCCCGAACAGCCCGGAGAAGAAGCCCGCCAGAAGACCGATCCCGGCGCAAGCCAGCCAGCCGGGCCAAGAGCGCTTCGCGGCAGTCATGGGTTGGTCGTCCGCCATGGGCGCGCCTCCTTCGTGATGTTGTGCGGCGGCGCGGTCGGTCATGGCGTCATTCTTCCACCGAACACCCGCCTGACGACGAACGCCGTCGCGCCGCGCGGCGTCGGGCCGAGCACGACGCCGGCCTGGGCGGGCCCGCGCAGTTTGAGCTGTCGGCGCAGCTGGGCCGGGTCGACGTCGACGCCCCGGCACTTGATCTCCAAGACGCCGACTTCGTGGGCGCGGGTCCAGGCGCGCAGCGCTTTGAGGGAGTACGGCCAGGCGTCGAGCACCGCGAAGGCCTCGGCGAACGGCGTCTGGACAAGGTCTGGCCCGACGAGGTAGGCGATGCCGGGGTTGACGCGGGTCGCGCCGAGGCGTTCGGCCAACTGGTCGATGCCGCCGGCCCGGATGACGGCCGGATCGGGTTCGTAGAGGTAGCTCCCGCCGGTCGGGGTCGCGCTGGACGGCCGCGCCGCCCGCTTGGCGTCGAGGCGCGGCGGGGACGCCTTGGTCGCGGCCGAGCGGGTCGCCCCGGCAACCGCCCCCGCGCCGACGAGGCGCAGGGCGAAGGCCTCTCCGCCGCGCAGCACCAGCGCGGTCGCCGTTCCGGGCGGATAGTCGGCGCTGTCCGCCCACAGGCACGTCTCAACCAGGTCGCCATCGTGGCTGACCCACACCGCTCCCAATTCGGGCGGGATCAACGAGCGGTCGATGCCGGGGCCGGCC
>JAISUF010000106.1 GCA_031272195.1 Propionibacteriaceae bacterium | reverse complement strand
CCGACCCGAAGATGCGCACCACCCTCGCGCTGCAACTGCCTGACGCGACCGAGCAGAATGACCTGATTCCAGCGACGCCGGGCACGTCCACGACCCTCGACGGCGGCCCGGTGGGCGGTGTGAGCCAGCTCGACGATGACGACCCGGTGCAGGCCGACATCGACTACTCCAAGACTGAGGTCGGAGAGATCACGTGCACGAGCGGCGATGTCGGCGCATGCGACGCCACCAGCCCGAGCGTGACCGTCGACCCCGAGACGGGTGAGATCACCTTCACCACCAGTGACGACCCCGACCACCCCACGCCAGGCGGCGTCTACTCCATTCCGGTCACCTACTACGACGAGAACGGCGAACACGTCACCGTGATTCACACCGTGACGGTGCAAGACCCGCCGACTGCGGAGGATCGGGAGAAAACCACCGACATCGGAACCCCGGTGTGGCTTGATCCGACCCCGACCGCCGACCCCGACGTCGACTCGGCGTCCATCGACCACACCAAGACCGAGATCGGCACCATTCTGGACGCCGACGGGCAGCCCGTGGCTGACGGTGTGGCGACAGCGGTGGAGGACTACGGCGGCAACACCGGGATCAAAGTGACCGCGACCGAACCCGGCGTCTACACCGTCCCCGTCACCTACTACGACAACCTGGGCCAGACGGTTACCGTGACGTTGACTGTGACGATCACGTCGGATCCGTCGGTGTCGTTGGTGAAGAGCGCGAACCCGTCGGAGCACTTCACGGTCGGCCAGGAGGTGGCGTACAGCTTCGTGGTGACGAACACCGGCAACGTGACCCTCACCGACCTGACGGTGGACGACCCGCTGACGGGCCTGTCTGAGATTGACTGTCCTGTGACGAAGTTGGCCGCGGGCGAACAGACCGTCTGCACGGCGACATACACCGTCACCCAGGCAGATGTGGACGCCGGCTCGCTGGCCAACACGGCGACCGTGACCGGGACGCCGCCCACCGGCGAACCGGTGAAGGCGGATGGGTCGGTCACGATCCCGGGCAGCCCCGAACCTGGGTTGACCGTGGAGAAGTCCGCCGATCCCACGTCAGGACATGTGGGCGACGAGGTCGTATTCACTGTCAAGGCCACGAACTCCGGAAATGTGACGCTGCGCGATGTCAAGGTGGCGGACAGCTTGGACGGGTTGTCGGCGTTGGATTGCGGCGACTTCGACGGCACCTTGCTGCCGGGTGAGTTCGTGGAGTGCGCCGCGACGTACACCCTGGCCCAGGCCGACTTGATGGCCGGGTCGGTGGTGAACCAGGCGACGGCGTCGGCGTCGGACCCGGATGATAACACGGTGAACGCGGACCCGGCCGAGGCGTCGGTGACGGTGCTGCCGACGGCGACCGATGACGAAGCCTCGACGGGCGTTGACACGCCCGTCACCATCGACGTGGTCGACAACGACAACGGTTCTCAGCTCAGCCTGACGAGTGTCGATGAGACCTCCGCGAACGGCGGCAGTGTCGAGATTGTGGACGGCCAAGCCGTCTACACCCCGCCGCCGGGCTTTGTCGGCACCGACACCTTCACCTACATCGTGACCGACGAGTACGGCAACACGGCCACCGCGAAGGTCACCGTCACAGTCGCGCCCGCTGGCGCCGACGACACGAACACCACTGCGGCGAACACCCCGGTGGACGGCTCGGTCTTCGACAACGACACCACCACCGGGGATGTCCAGGTCACCGGCCACACCAACCCGTCGCACGGCACGGTGGAGATCAACGCGGACGGCACCTACACCTACACCCCCGCTGATGGGTTCTCCGGCGAGGACACGTTCACGTACACCGCGACCGATTCGGTGGGCGAGCCGTACACCCAGACCGTGCGAATCACCGTCACGCCGACAGCCGACGACGACACCGCCAGCACCGCCGCCGACACACCCGCCACCATCAACGTCCTCGACGGCGACCAGGGCAGCGACCTCAAGGTCGTCGCCGTGCCCGCCCAGGGCGAGGCCGGCGGCCCCACCCACGGGACAGTCACGGTGAACGACGACGGCACCTTGACCTACACGCCCGACAGCGGCTTCTCCGGCACGGACACTTTCACCTACACCGCCGTGGATGGCTCGGGGCAACAGGTGACCGCCACTGTGACAGTGACTGTCACCCCGAAGGCCGGCGACACCACACCACCACCAGCCGACGACACCACACCACCACCAGCCAACGACACCACACCACCACCGGCCAACGACACCACACCACCACCGGCCGACAACAACACCGGCGGCACGTTCGTCGTCGGCGGCCCGCAGCCTGACACCAGCACGCCGACCGACACCACAACCAACACAACCGACGTCGACACCGGCGACGAGACCACCACCGACAGCGATGACGAAACCGTCGACGAAGACTCGGCCGCCGCCCTGACCGGGGGCGAGTTGTCCCAGGCCAACTCGGTGGCCGCGGTGGCCGCACTGCTGTTCGCCGCCGGGGCCGTCACGGTCGTCGCCGCCGCCCGCCGCCGCGAGCCGCAATCCGCCCGAGTGCCAGTGGAACGGCGAGGCTGAGCCACACCACCCGTTGCCGGCTCCGGTTGAGCGGGCCCGTGCGATGGATGGCAACCCACCTGGGCGTTCCGCAGTTCCGGATATACTGAACTCATGACCGGGCATGTGACACGTCTCACTGTGGATCTGGCGGACGACGACTACCAGGCCCTTCGCATGGCCGCTGTCGCTGGTGGCAAAGGCGTCACGATCTCGTCAGTGGTCCGCAACTTGATCCGCGACTACCTCGACAAGGCCGAGGACGAAGCCGATCTCCAACTGATCGCGGCGCGAAAGGCCGAGAACCGGCCGCTGCTATCCGGCGAAGAAGTCCGGCGGCGGCTGGTTGAGGCCGCTAAGTGAGCCCCCGCCGGCCATATACCGAGAAGTGGGCCGAGGGCGCAGCCGACGACTTGGTGGCCCTGGCTGATGTCGGCGCAGAAATCGCCAAGGCGGCGTTACAGGCCGTGGAGGACGTAGCCGGGCATCATCGAACTGGTAAGGCCCTCGGACAACGGAACGTCAGCGGTGACCTGTCGGGCCTGTACCGCTTGAAGTTCGACCTCCCTGGAGTGTCGCCGCAGCGCTATCGACTGGTCTACGAACTCGTCGGCCACGACCTCGTCATCTGGGGTCTGGGCCTGCGCCACTCCCACATCGTCTACAAGCTGATCGCCGCCCGTCGGCGAGCCCTCGAACAGGCCTCGGAAACCGATTGGAGTTGACCTGTCGACTGCGGTGACGCCGCCCGTGCACGCGCCGGTCGAAACACCTGCAGACACCCGGTTAGCTTCCCTGCAAACACCCGGTTGAAACCTCTGCAAACACCCGACTGCTAAGCTGGCCGCGTGCGATACCGCCCAAGAGTCGTGGACTCCCTTGTGGATCGGCAGCTTCGCGCCGCCGGGGCGGTGTGGATCAGAGGGCCGAAAGGATGCGGCAAGACTGCCACCGGCCGCCAGCACGCCCAATCGGAGATTCTCGTGCAGCGCACTGGCCAAGCCGCCCAGCTATTCGAGACCGACCCCGCCCTGATCTTCGAGGGCGCCACGCCGAGGCTGATCGACGAATGGCAAGAGCAGCCGGCGCTGTGGGATCTGGCGCGGGTCGCCGTGGACCAACGCGGGGCGAAAGGCCAGTTCATTCTCACCGGCTCGTCGACGCCGCGGGACTCGCAAACCGCCCACAGCGGGGTTGGCCGGTTCGGCGTCATCGACATGCGCACGATGTCCTGGTCCGAAATGGGCTGGTCGACGGGCGCCGTCAAACTGTCGCAGCTCATGAACGGCGAGACGGTCAAGCCCGACGCCGCCACCACGGCCGTGACGACCATCGCCGAGCATCTCGCAATCGGCGGCTGGCCGCAGAACATCGGCCTGGACGAAGCCGACGCGCGACTCAACAACGCCAACTATCTGTCGCTGCTGGTGGAGTCCGACCTGAGCAAGCTGACCGGCGAGCGCCGCGACCCGCAGCGCGTGCTGCGCACCATTCAGTCGTTGTCGCGGAACAGTTCGTCCGAAGCCTCGATATCCTCGATCGCCGCCGACGCCGGCGGCAGCGACGGCTCTTTGGCCGATGAGACCGTCAGCGAATACCTGCGCGTCTTCCACCGCTTGATGATAGAAGAGGACCTCCCCGCCTGGAGCACCCACGTCGCCTCCCGCGCACGGCTGCGCCAAGCGCCGAAACGCCAATTGGCGGACACCTCGCTGGCCTGCGCCGCCCTGGGCTTGAGCTCGGAAAAACTCGTCGCCGACCTTGCCTACATGGGTCAACTGTTCGAGTCGGCCGCCGTCCACGACCTGCGCGTTTACGCCCAGGCCCTCGGCGCGAACGTTTACCACTATCGAGACTCCAACGGCCTAGAGGTGGACGTCGTCGTCGAACTGCTCGACGGCCGCTGGGCCGCCTTCGAGGCGAAACTCGGCCAGGGAGCGGCCGACAAGGCCGCCGACACCCTCCTGCGGTTCGCCGACCAGATCGACCAATCCAAAGTCGGCCCGCCAGCCGCTCTCTGCGTGCTCAGCGGCACCGGCTTCACCCGCACCCGGCCAGACGGTGTGTCAGTCGTCCCACTGGCCGCCCTGGGCCCCTAAGAGGCGATTCACAGCCCGCACCCCACAGCCCGCCCCCACAGTGGGGAACCGTGCGCAGACAGCCGGTTGAAACACCTGCGAACACCGGGTTCGCCGCCCTGCAAGTGCCCGGTTAGCTTCCCGGCAAACACCGGGTTGACAGGGTCAAGGGCTAAATGAAGATGATCTGGGCGCCGTCGGCTATCTCGATGAAGTTGGTCGCCGAGATGACGTCCTCGACGCCGTCGTAAAGATCGGCCATGTTGAGCCCGAGCATGTCGAACGTCATCCGGCAAGCCCACAGATGCCCGCCGGCGGCGCTGATCTGGTCGAGCATCTCCGGGACGGTTGGGACGTCCAGATCGGCGATCTGGCGCCGCATCATGTTGGTGGCGATCTTCGTCATGCCGGGGATCGCGCCCATCAGGGCCGGCACCGGCATCATCGGGGCCTGCGGCAGATGCATCGCCGTATTCCCCAGCATGGTGAACTTCAAGTCGCCGAAGCGGGCCTTCGTCACCATGTCCAGGCCCCAGAAGGTGAAGAACAGGTGGGTTTCGATGCCCTCGCCGAGGGCCGCGTTGCCGAGAATCAGGCCGGGGTAGGCCATGTCGAGGTTGCCTTTGGAGCAGATGAGGCACAGTTTGCGAGGCGCCTGGTCGGTCATGATATTCCTTTGCGTTGGTTGGCGGCGGCTAGACGCAGCCCTTGGGCTTGGGCAGGCCTGCGATGTAGGCCATCTTCTTGGCCGGTTTCGACGGGAACAACTCGAAAAGCCTCTTCACGTCGATGCCAGAGCCCATAGACGCCCGGCGCAGCGTCGCCGTCTCGCCGCGGGCGGGGAAGTCTTCGCGCAAGAACCGGATCGCCTGCCAATGCTCGTCGGTCAACTCTTGGCCGACCAGTTCGGCCAGGCCGGCGCCGACCGCGTCGTCCCACTGGCCGTAGTCGGTCATGAATCCCTCGGCGTCAACCTTCACGTCGCGTCCGGCGACGCGCGTCGTCGGGCCTGTCACCGGCGGCGTGAAGCCGGATGGCGCGGCCGGCCGCGGGCCGCTGGTGGGAACGTCCAGAGTGGCGGTGTAGCGTTGGCGCGGCGCGGCCGGACGCGGCACCGGGTCCGGGACGATCCGCTTGCCGAGCTTCGACATCGCCGACGGCAGTGGTATGGGCCTGCCGGGGATCAAGAACCCCCAATAGAGGTGGCGGAAGGCCAACTTGCCCAAGTGGTTTATCGACGTCTGCTTGAGCAGGGAGAACGGCCCGACGGCAGGCAGCGGGAAGGTGCCGGCGTAGGGCTGCGTGTCGTAGTTGAAATCCAGCAGCATGGCTTTGCCGTGGCCCGATTCGACGAAGCAGTTGGAGTGGCCGTCGAAGCTGTGGGAGGCGCTGCCGCCGCGAAACTCGGCCACGAAGTTGTCGACGAAGATGTCGATCGAGAAGTGCGCCACCGAGCCGGCCTTGGAGGTGGCCAGCGTACCGGCGTCGCCGAGCACCCAGATCGCGTCGTGGCCGATCGCCTTCATGGTGTGCTGGTCGCAGGGCACCAGGTTGAGGTCGTCACCCAGGCCGGAGCGAGCCACGTATTCAGCGCCCAGGTTGAGCGGGACGGTGACCAACAGATCGAACGGCAGCGCCCGGCCGTCGTAAGAGATGATCTGCTTGGCCTCGCCGTCGACCCGCTCGACTGTGAAGTCGGTTTCCAGGTTGATGTGCCGCTCGTCGAACAGCGAGCCGAGAGTGGCGCTGGCCACCGGCTTTGTGAAGGCGGCGTCCAAGACTGTCGCGTAGGTCAGCTCGGTGCGCTCGCGGATGCCGTGGTCGGTCAGCCAGGCGTCCATCAGCAGGGCGAACTCCAGCGGTGCGACGGGGCACTTGATCGGCATGTCGGTGAGGTGGACGACAACGCGCCCGCCCCGGAAAAGCCGGATCGCCTCGGCCAGTTTGCGGGCCCCGTCCAAGGTGTAGAACTCGTGGATTGACGTCCCCCAGCCCGGCCCCGTCATTCCGGGGGTCAGGTCTGGGCGCGGCGCGACGCCGGTGGCGATAATCAGATAGTCATAAGGCAGTTCGCGCCCGTCGGCCAGCAGCACCTTTGCGGCGTCTGCGTCGACGCGGTCGATATCCGCCTCGACGAAGGCCACTCCGGGGCGCAGTTGGGCTTGCCGGGATCGCACCAACTGCTTGGCCCGGTAGCCGCCGAAGGGCAGAAATAGGTAGCCGGGCTGGTAGTGGTGGGAGTCGTCGCGGTCGACGACGGTGATCGCCAACTGCGACGCCGACAACTGGGCCCGCAATTTGTTGGCGGCGATGCTGCCGGCAGTTCCGCCGCCGAGGATGACAAGTCGCTTCATCGAGACTCCGTTCTTGAGCTACGATCCACTATATACCCCTCAGGGTATGCGACAGACCATGCTCGCGGCCTCCCCCGACGACCCGGCCGCGAGCGGCGTACCCGCTCTTCGGGCCACCCGCCCACACCCCTGGGCGTCGTTGAAGACGCGAAAAGGGGGCCCGGCGAACCGGGCCCCCCTTCGTCAGCGCTTAGTCCTTGAGCGCGGCCTGGGCGGCGGCCAGGCGGGCGATCGGGACGCGGAACGGCGAGCAGGACACGTACGCCAAACCGGCGCGGTGGCAGAACTCGACCGACGACGGGTCGCCGCCGTGTTCGCCGCAGATGCCCAGCTTGATGTCCGGGCGGGTCTGCCGACCCAGCTTGACGGCCGTCTCGACGAGCTTGCCGACGCCAACCTGGTCGAGCTTGGCGAACGGGTCGTTCTCGTAGATCTTCTTGTCGTAGTAGGCGTCGAGGAACTTGCCGGCGTCGTCACGCGAGAAGCCGAACGTCATCTGCGTCAGATCGTTGGTGCCAAAGGAGAAGAACTCCGCCTCGGTGGCGATCTCGTCCGCGGTGATGGCGGCGCGCGGGATCTCGATCATCGTGCCGACCTGGTAGGACATCTCCACGCCCGCCTCGGCGATCAGCGCGTCGGCGGTGTCGGTGATGATCTTCTTGACGAACGCCAACTCCTTGACCTCGCCGACCAGCGGCACCATGATCTCCGGGACGACCTTCCACTCCGGGTGGCGCTTCTGGACGTTGATGGCGGCCTCGATGATGGCCCTGGTCTGCATGGCGCCGATCTCGGGATAGGTGACGTCCAAGCGGCAGCCGCGATGGCCCATCATCGGGTTGAACTCGTGGAGCGAGGAGATGACGCCGTTGAGATGCTCGACCGAGATGTTCATGTCGGCGGCCAGGGCGGCGATGTCGTCGGGATCGGACGGCAGGAACTCGTGCAGCGGCGGGTCGAGCAGGCGGATCGTCACCGGCAGGCCCTGCATGGCCTCGTAGATGCCCTCGAAGTCGCCGCGCTGCATCGGCAGCAGCTTGGCCAAGGCGGCCTCGCGCTGCTCGACGCTCTCGGAGACGATCATCTCGCGGATGGCCGCGATCCGGTCGGTCTCGAAGAACATGTGCTCGGTGCGGCACAGGCCGATGCCCTCGGCGCCGAAGTCCATGGCCTGCTTGGCGTCGACGGGCGTGTCGGCGTTGGTGCGGACCTTCAACTTGCGGATGGCGTCGGCCCACTCCATGATGCGGCCGAAGTAGCCGCCGATCTCGGCCGGGACGGTCTTGATGGCCTGGCCGTAGACGTTGCCGGTGGAGCCGTCCAGGGAGATCCAGTCGCCCTCTTTGTACTCCTTGCCGCCCAGCGTGAACGACTTCTCGTCGGCGCCGAAGCGGATGTCGCCCAGGCCGGACACGCAGCAGGTGCCCATGCCGCGGGCCACCACCGCCGCGTGCGACGTCATACCGCCACGAGCGGTCAGGATGCCCTTGGAGTAGTGCATGCCCTCGATGTCCTCCGGCGTCGTCTCCAGGCGCACCAGCACCACGTCGGCGCCCTTGTCGCGGGCCCAGGCGGTGGCGTCCTCGGCGGTGAAAACAACCTGGCCGCAGGCCGCGCCGGGGGAGGCCGGCAGGCCCTTGCCGATCGGTTGGGCGGCGGCCAGCTCGGCGGCGTCGAACTGCGGGTGCAGCAGGGCGTCGATCTGCTTGGGGTCGATCATGGCGACGGCCTGCTCTTTGGTGATTTGGCCCTCGTCGACCAGGTCGCAGGCGATCTTGAAAGCGGCCGCGGCGGTGCGCTTGCCGTTACGGGTTTGGAGCATGAAGAGCTTGCCCTCTTCGATGGTGAACTCCATGTCCTGCATGTCGTGGTAGTGGTTTTCCAGCTTCGTGACGATGTCGACGAACTGCTCGTAAACGGCCGGGTTCTGGTCGCGCAACTGGTCGATGGTTTGCGGGGTGCGCACGCCGGCCACGACGTCCTCGCCTTGGGCGTTCATCAAATATTCGCCGAACAGGCCCTTCTCGCCGGTCGACGGGTTGCGGGAGAAGGCCACGCCCGTGCCCGACGTCTCCGACATGTTGCCGAAGACCATCGACTGGACGTTGACCGCTGTGCCCCAGTCGCCGGGGATGTCGTTCATGCGGCGGTAATAGATGGCGCGCGGGTTGTCCCAAGAGCGGAAGACGGCCTGGATGGCGCCGAAGAGCTGGTCGATCGGGTCGGAGGGGAAGTCGGAGCCGATCTTCGACTTGTACTCGGCCTTGAACTGCTCGGCCAACTCCTTCAGGTCGTCGGCGGTCAGCTCGGTGTCCTGCGTCACGCCGCGGTCGGCCTTCATGTCGTCGATCAGCTTCTCGAAGTATGCCTTGCCGACCTCCATGACGACGTCGGAGTACATCTGGATGAAGCGGCGGTACGAGTCGTAGGCGAAACGCGGGTTGTTCGTCTTGCGGGCGATCGTCTCGACGACGGTCTCGTTGATGCCGAGGTTGAGGATGGTGTCCATCATGCCGGGCATGGAGGCGCGGGCGCCGGACCGGACCGACACCAGCAGCGGGTTCTCCGAGTCGCCGAACTTCTTGCCCTGCTGCTCCTCGAGGGTGGCGACGTGCTGCAGAATCTCGGCCTTGATGGCGTCGTTGATCGTCTCGCCGTCGGCGTAGTACTGGGTACACGCCTCGGTGGTGATCGTGAAACCTTGCGGGACGGGCATTCCGAGGCCCGTCATCTCAGCCAGGTTAGCTCCCTTGCCGCCAAGCAAGTTGCGCATCGAGGCGTCGCCCTCGCTGAATTCGTAGACAAACTTTGTCATCGAGTCTTACTCTCCTTCAAATGGGCCCCTTGCTTGTTGCCTCTTCGTGCTGGGGCACGTTGCCGCTGGAGCCGCTGCGGCGCTGGAGGCGCATACCCTCACTACCCTACAAGTTTGTGGCCTAATTCGTCACAACGTCCCAATGGGAGGACGCCGAACCGGCTCATTCGCTGAGGAAGGCCTCGGGGATGGGGCGGCGCCGGGTGGCGTCCCAGGGCCCGGCCAGGCCTTTGAGGGCGAGCAGGCGGTCGAGCACGCCCGCCGTGAAACCCCAGACGAACAACTCGCCGGCTTGGAAACCGGGGCCGGTCGTCCCAGACGGATGCACCCAGGTGTAGCGGTGGGACGGGTCGGCCAGCTCGGCCAGCGGCACCAAGTGGACGGAGGCGATCTCGTCCGGGTCGCCCACCACCAGCGGCGCGGGGCGCTCCCAGCGGGCCATGACGCAGGCCACCCGCACGCCCGTCAGCCGGATCGTCCCGGCCGGCAGCATCCCATCGACTGCGACCGACGCCGGATCGACGCCGGCCTCCTCGCGGGCCTCGCGCAGGGCCGCGGCGATGACGTCCTCGCCCGGTTCGAGCGCCCCGCCGGGGAACGCCACCTGCCCGCCGTGGAACCGCAACCCGGCCCGCTTGCGCACCAGCACGACCTCCGGCACGCCCGTCAGCAACACCAACACGGCCGCCGCCGGGCCCGCCCGCTCGTCGCCGCGGGGGGCGTCCGGCGTTGCCGACAGGCCGCTCACCGGGCTGGCTCCCGGATCAGCTTGGCGGCCTCGGCGGGATCGGTCGGGCCCGCGCCGAACGACGGGCACAGGTCGGACACGGGGCAGGCGCCGCAGGCGGGACGATGGGCGTGGCAGCGCCGCCGCCCGTGCCAGATCAGGCGGTGGTTGAGCTGGTTGTAGTCGGCCGGGTCGAACAGCGCCGCGACGGCCGTCTCGACTTTGACGGGGTCTTTGGTGGACGCCCAGCCGAAGCGGTTGGCCAGCCTGATGAAGTGGGTGTCGGTGGTCAGGCCGGGCACGCTGAAAGCCTCGTTGAGGACGACGTTGGCCGTCTTGCGCCCGACGCCGGGCAACACCACCAGCTCCTCCATTGTGGCGGGCACGCGCCCGCCGTGGTCGGCGACCAGCGCGCCGGCCAGTTTGAGAAGCGCGTCGGCCTTGTTGCGGAAGAAGCCGGTCGAGTAGATCATGCCCTCCAGCTCGGCACGGTCGGCGCCGGCCAAGGCGGCGGCGTCCCGGTAGCGGGCGAATAGCGCCGGTGTGACGGCGTTGACGCGCCGGTCGGTCGATTGGGCCGACAGGATCGTGGCGACGAGCAGTTGCAGCGGGTTGGCGAAGTCCAGCTCGCAGTGGGCTTGGGGGTACGCCCGTCCCAGCCGGACGAAAATCTCGTGGGCAGCGTCGGCCAACACACCGCCGCCTCAGAAAGAGGCGGCGTTGGCCTCGACGACCAGCTCGACTTCGACCGGCGAGTCGAGCGGCAGCACGGCCACCCCGACGGCCGAGCGGACGTGGCGTCCATCGGGGCCGAAGATCTCCTCAAGCAAGGCCGATGCGCCGTTGGCCACCTGCGGCTGGCCGGTGAAACCTGGGGCGGAGGCGACGTAGACCGTCACTTTGACGACGCCTTGGATGCCGTCCACCCCGTCGACGACGGACGCGGCGGCGGCGACGGCGTTGAGGGCGGCGGTGCGGGCGGCCCGGGCAGCCTCGTCCAGCCCGACTTCGGCGCCGACTTTGCCCGTGACGGCCAGGGCGCCGTCAACGAACGGCAGTTGGCCGGAGGTGAAGACTTGCCCGGCTGATCGCAAAGCCGGGGCGTACGACGCCACGGGGGCGGCCACCGGCGGCAGGGTAATGCCGAGTTCGGCCATGCGGGCCGACGGCGGGGTTAGGTTGGTCTCTTCGTTCATCGCTCACTCCTGGAGTGGACGCTTGAAGTAGGCGACGACGTCGGAGTTGGGCCCAGGCACCACCTGCACCAACTCCCAGCCGTCGGATCCCCAAGTGTCCAGAATCTGCTTGGTGGCATGGATCAAGACTGGAACGGTCGCGTATTCCCATTTCGTCATGCCCGAAGCCTACCCGCTGGCTGTGACGCTCCGGCCGCCCGGCCGAAGGACGGCCCCGGCCTCAGCGTTGCCCCTTGCCGACGAGCGTCAGCAGGGAGGCCTCGGGCGGGCAGGCGAAGCGGAACGGCGCGAACGGAGACGTGCCCAGGCCGGCCGAGACGTGCAGCCAAGACTTGTGGCCGCCGCTGCTGTAGCGCCACAGGCCCTTGGCCCGTTTGGGGTCGAGGTCGCAGTTGGTGGTCAGGGCGCCGAAGCCGGGCACGCAGACCTGGCCGCCGTGGGTGTGGCCGGCCAGGATCAGCTTCACTTTGTCGCGCGCCATGGCGTCGAGGATGCGGCGGTACGGAGCGTGCGTGACGCCGATGGAGGCGTCGACGCCGTCGCTGGCGGGACCGGCCACGGCCGCGTAGTCGTCCAGTCCGAGGTGGGCGTCGTTCGTCCCCCGGAACTCCAGGCGCAGGCCGAGCACGTCGATGACGGCGCGGTGCTCGTTGACGTCGCGCCAGCCGCCGGAGGTCAGCATGGCTTCGAGTTCGGCGGTCGGCACGGGGCGCTGCCGCACCAGGTCGAGTTCGCGGGTGGTGGGCGAGAAGATGTAGCCCAGCGGGTTGCGGAAGACGGGGGCCTCGTAGTCGGCCGAGCCGTGGACGAAGACGCCGGGCGCGTCGAGCAGTCGGCCGAGCGATTCGCGCAGCGCCTCGATGGCGGACGGTTCGGCCACGTTGTCGCCGGTGTTGACGACGATGTCCGGCTCCAGCCCGGCCAGGCCGGACAGGAAACGGCGGCGGGCCTTGTTGCGGCACAGCAGGTGCAGGTCGGAGATGTGCAGCAGGCGCAGCGCGGGGGCGCCCTTCGGCAAGACGGGCACGGTGAAACGGCGCAGCTTGAAAGCCTGGTTCTCGATGAACGTGCCGTAGGCCCCACAGGCCAGGCCGAACAGGCCGAGCCGTTGCAGGTTGGTTTGCCAGCTCACGGGTTGGCCTGGCCTTGGTCGCCGCCGGCGGCCTGCTGTTGGGCCTGCTGTTGGGCCTGCTTCTTGGCTTCGGCCTCGGCCTTGGCTTTGGCGGCGGCCTCTTTGGCCTCCTTCTCCTTCTGGGCTTTGCTCTTGCCGCCGGAGACTCGCAGCGTGATGCTGGCGCCCTTCGGGGCCGTGCCGCTGGGGGATGTCCCGAGGAAGTCGCCCTTGGGCGAGTCGGAGTCGACCGTCGACACCGACCAGGTGAAGCCGGCCGCCTCGATGCGCCGCTTGCATTTCTCCAAACCCAGCCCCGAGCAGCTGGGCACGGTGGCGGACTCGCCGCGCAGGATTGACTGGTCGGGCGCGCCGAAGTTTTCGTGGTCGCGCGTCTCCATCGCTTTGGCGAAGACGGGACGCAGCAGCAGGTAGCCCGCTTCGTAACCAGACAACGCGCTCAAATAGTAGCCGCGCTCGCCGTAGGCCGTGCCGTGCACCCGCACGCCTTTGATGTAGTTGCTGCGGTGTTGGTCCCAGAACTCGTTGTAGTTCGGGTTGGAGTCGTACGAGATGACGGCTGCCGCGGCCAGCGTCGGCGTGACCGCCACCTGCCAGATCGCCTTGTTGTCGGTGACGGTGCCGGTCTTGCCGGCCATTTGGATTCCCGACATCTGCATGTAGTGGGACGTGCCGCCCTCGACCGACTTGCGGAAGACTGAGGCGACCGTGTTGGCCAAATCCTTGTCCATCAGCGCGGTCTTCTTGCAGGACGTCCCGCCCTTGGCAAGCAATTCCTTGCTGTCGTTCTCCTGGGTGGCCTTGGTCTTGATCGAGCTGACGATAACCGGCTCGCAGCGCACGCCCTCGTTGGCGATGGTGGCGTAGGCCTGGACCATCGACAGCGGCGTGATCTCGACCGCCCCGAGCGTGAATGAAGCGATCGAGCCGTTGAAGGTGGCCTTCATGATGTCCTCGCCGCTGCCGGTCTTCAGGCCCAAATCCTCGGCCATCTCGACCGACTTGCAGATGCCGACGGCTTGTTCCAGTTGGACGAAGTAGCCGTTGACCGATCGGGCCACGCCGGTGTACATGTTCATGTTGTTGCCGGCCGCGCCAACCACGTTCCAATCCTTGTTGATGGTGACCGACCCGTCGCAGCCTTGGAATACGCGGCCCTTGAAGTTCATACGTCCTTGCACGTCGTATTGCGTGTTGACGCCAATGCCGTTGGCCAGTGCGGCGGCGGCCACGAACATCTTGAACGTCGAACCGGCCTGGAAGCCCTCGGCCCCGCCCATACTCGTCCCGGCGGCATAGTTGTGGTAGGTCTGGCCCTTCTTCCAGTCCTCTCCCATGTCGGGCCGCGATTGGGCCATCGCGACGATATAGCCAGTGCTCGGCTCGACGGCCGTGACTACGGAGACAATCGGGTCGGTTGGCGCGACCAGCTTGGCGATCTGCTTCTCGGCGGCGTCCTGCACCTCGATGTCGAAGTGGGTCTTGATGGTCAGGCCGCCCCGGTTGAGGAGGTCTTGGCGCTCGTCCTCCGTCGCGCCCAACGCCTCGTTCTGCAGCAAGCTGCGCTTGGCGTAATCGCAGACGAAGGGATACTTGGAATTGACGCAGCCGTTGCGGTATTGCTTGACCTTCTTCTGGTCGAACGGCTCGGCCTTGGCCTCGGCGGCCTGCTCGGACGTGATGATCTTCAACTCCAGCATGCGGTCGAGCACGTTGTTGCGGCGCTCGATGGCGATCTGGGGATACTTCGTCGGACGGGTCGCCACCGGGTTGCGCACCAGCCCGGCCAACATGGCGGCCTGGGCCAGCGTCAGCTTGTCGGCCGAAACGGAGAAGTAGTGCTGGGCGGCCGCCTGGACGCCGTAGGCCCCGTCGCCGTAATAGGCGATGTTGAGGTAGCGCTCCAGGATCTCCTCCTTGGAGAACTTCCGCTCCACGGCGATGGCGTATTTCAACTCGCGGATCTTGCGGGCAAGGGTGTTCTCGGTGGCCTTGTAGCGGGCGTCGGCGTCGCCCTCGGCCTGGGCGTTCTCGACCAGCACCAGCCGGACGTACTGCTGGGTGATCGACGAGCCGCCCTGCGTCACGCCCTGCGAGGTCGACAGCAACGCGCGCAGCGTGCCGGTCAGGTCGATGGCGCCGTGCTCGAAGAAGCGGTGGTCCTCGATGGCGACCTGGGCCTGCTGCATGATCTCGGCGATCTGGTCGAGCTTGCGGTATTGCCGGTTCTCGTCGTAGAACCACGCCAGCGTCGTGCCGTCGGCCATCAGCAGTTTGGAGCGCTCGATCTGGTCGGGGGTGTCGAGGTTGGCGGGCAGTTGGTCGGCCGATCCCGTGACGGCCAATCCCAGGGAGGCCACCGCCACCGTGGCGGGCACGATCAGACCGGCGACCAGCACGCCGCCCAACAAGGAGACGGCGAAGAACAGCAGAAGCGACCAGAGGCGGCGACCCAGATGCATGCCCACGAGGGTACCCCAACAACCTTAGCCGACCCTGAGACAGGCCTGAACCCGCCAGGCCTCTCCGCCACGGTCCGACGAGGCGGGAAACCAGACGCCAGTCCACGATTTGAGCCAGAACGTCGCGCCAGTTGGACACGGGTGGCGTCGGCGGCGCTTCCGGCCCTAACATTTGGAATTACCACTACACGTGGTTGGGGGACTAGGTGGAAGGTGTGTGCATACTATGACGACGGTGGTGACTGACGACTGGACCCTACAGGCCAAATGTCGCGGCTTGCGGGACGACCTTTTCCCAGAACCTGCCGACCAGAAGCGGGTTCGCA
This sequence comes from Propionibacteriaceae bacterium, assembly GCA_031272195.1. Taxonomy (GTDB): domain Bacteria; phylum Actinomycetota; class Actinomycetes; order Propionibacteriales; family Propionibacteriaceae; genus Propionicimonas. The sequence continues at coordinate 18,980 of JAISUF010000106.1, read as the reverse complement.
CGATGTGCTATTCGTGCCCCGTGCGCAATCATTGCCTGGCCGAAGCTCTGGACAACCGGATCGAATGGGGCGTGTGGGGCGGCATGACCGAGCGCGAGCGGCGCCAACTGTTGCGCCAGCGCACCGACGTGACGAGTTGGACGTCGATCCTGGTCAACCGCAGCGGCCTGCAAGCCATGCTCGACTCGCGTTCGATGCCCCAGAAGGCCGGCGCCTCCCAGCGGTAGTCGGCCTCACGCCCGCCTGGCGGCCCGCGGGCCCCGCTGCGGCGCCGAAACGATAGGATTGCGGGAAGCAGGTTTTCCTGGAGCCGCACTCTAAGGGGTGGTTGCGATGCGCGCGATGCTGGCGCGAACCGCCGTCGTCATACTGGGCGCGATCGTCGCCCTCGGGGCCGTGCCCCCCGTCCAAGCCGAGGCCGCCGTCCACACCAAGAGCGTCGCCAAAGAGAAGAAGCGCGTCGACCGGGTGGCCGCGCCGTCGCTGTCGTGGACTTCCTGCGGCTCCAACGTCGCCTGCGCCTACGCCAGCCTGCCGCTCGATTACGACTCGCCCAAAGGCGCCAAGATCAACGTCCTGCTGGCCCGCTACCGCTCCCCGAGCCAAACCACCCGCCTCGGCACGCTGTTCTTCAATCCCGGCGGGCCGGGCGTCTCCGGGGTGGACGCCGTCAAACAGGCGTCGTCGTATTTCTCAGCCAACGTCTTGAAGTATTACGACATCGTCGGCTTCGACCCGCGCGGCACCGGCGGCTCGACGGCTCTGCAATGTTTCTCCGACGCGTCGGCGATGCGAGCGGCGATGAGCGGCCTGCAGATCGACTTCCCGCAAACCCACGCCCAGAAGGTCGCCTTCAAAGCGTCGGCCAAGAAGCTGGCCAAAGCCTGCAGCAGCAAGAGCAACAAGCAGCTGGCCTCGTCGATGTCGACCTCCGAGGTGGCCCGCGACCTGGACGTCCTGCGGCGGGCCGTCGGCGACTCCAAACTGAACTATTTCGGCTTGTCGTACGGCACCTACATCGGCGAGGTGTACGCCGCGATGTTCCCCGACCGGGTGCGAACGATGGTGCTCGACGGCCTGGTCGACCCGTACGGCTGGCGCGGCAGCTCGTCCACCAGCACGCCCGTCACGCTGCGGCTGGGGGCGGCGGCGGCCAGCCAAACGGCGCTCAACGTCGCGCTGTCCGCCTGCGCGGCGGCGGGGGCCGACCACTGCCCGATCATGCCCGACCCGGCGGCCGCCTTCAAGCGGGCGGCGGCGTCGTTGAAGAAGACCTCGATCGCCTACAGCCCGTTCGTACTGCAAACCTCCGAGCGATTCACCTACAACGACTTCATCTCTTGGACGGTGCAATTCCTGGAGCTGCCCGACGGCGCCGAGCGGCTGGCCAACATGGTGGCCGAGGTGCTGGCGGTGTTCGACGGACAGCCCCGTCCCAGCAAACCGGCCGGGCACGTCGGCACGTCGCAGCGCTTCTCACCGGCGACCTTCTCCGCCTACGACACCTCCGACGACGGCTACTACGCGGTGATGTGCTCGGACTCCGCCAACCCGCGCAACCAGTCGGCCTGGACCAGCGCGGTGGCCCAATACGCCTCGTCGGCGCCGTCTTTCGCGGCCTATTGGGGGTACGCCAGCCTGCCCTGCGGCACCGCCTCCTGGAAGGCCAAAGACGAGGACGCCTACAGCGGCTCGTTCTACGCCCGGACGGCCAACCCCGTGCTGCTGGTGGGCAACTATTACGATCCGGCCACGCCGTACGCCAACGCCGTCTCCGTCAAGCGCTATCTGACCAACTCCGTGCTGCTGGCCAACGCCGCCGCCGGCCACACCGCCTACGGCCAGTCGAATTGCGTCACGACGGCCGTCGACAACTATCTGCTGAGCCTCAAACCGCCCGCCGCAGGCACCGTCTGCGCCCAAGAGTTGAGCCTGTTCACCAAGTCGATCAAATAGGCGGGGACGCGGCCGGGCCGACTTGCGACCGACTCAGCAAAGGTGGGCCAAGCGTTCGGCCAGTTGGGCGACGCGATGCTGGGTGACGCCGTCGCGCTGCTCCCAGGCCAGGACGTGCCCGCACCCCTTGGAGACCATCAGCAGCGGCACCATGCCGGGATCGCGGTTGGCGATCATCACCGGCAGCTCGCGGGTGGGCTGCTCGTAGGGCAGCTCGTTGGCGATCCGGCCGGCCAGTTGCGGCAGGCCGGCCCGGTTGGGGTGGTTCCAGGTCCGCAACATCGAGTCCATGGCGGCCTCGTCCACCTCGGCCCAAACCGACCAGACGAACGGGTCGCGGCCGGCGATCGGCAACTGGATGTGGCCCCTAATGAAGAACCGCATCCGGCCCCGGTAAGGCAAAATGCAGATGTCCGGGGTCAACTCGGCCTCCATGCGCTCGCCGGTGGTGGCCGACGTCCAAGCGTCCGGCGCGGAAGGACCGAGCAGCCAGACGACGTCGGAGTGGTCGAGCTGGCACTCCGGGCACAGCTCAGGCCGCTCCAGCGGGGCAGCAGAACACATGCCTCCATTTTCGCCGCATTTCCTGGGCCCTGTGGTCGAAACCGCAGATTGCGGTAGTCGAATTGTTACCCATCCGAACCGCCGTCGTGGAGGTTTCGCACATACCCCCACGTCACGTGGGACCAGAGGCCAACGTGACAGAAGAACCCGTATGTCACGCGGGGCGGCGGGCGGCCAGGGCGGCCAGGCAGGCGATCAGGCCGAAGGCCAGCACGGCCGGAGCGGCGGTGTTGGCGTCGGCGACTTGGCCGCCGGCCGGGACGGTGCTGCCGCCGCCCTCGTCGGTGTCGGCGGACGTCTCGTCGTCGCTGGCCTCGTCGGTGTCGTCGTCGGTGTCGTCGCCGGTGTCTTTGTCGGTTGTGTCGCCGGTGTTCTCGTCGGGCAGGTTGACGTAGTTCTCGCCGCCTTCGGGCGTGCCCGGCTCGGTGCCGCCCTCGGTCGTCACACCAGGCGTCGTCTCTTGGGTGCCGCCGCCGGTGTTGTCCGGGGTGTTGTTGTCGGGGGCGTAGAAGGCGATCTTGGCCTGGCCCGAGATCCGGCCGGGATCGACGTCGGCCACCGTCACCGAGTCGAAGGCGTACTCGAACGCGGCGGTCGCCTTGAAGGGGAAGACGGCGACGCCGTTGTCGTTGGTCAGGGCGCAAAGCTGGCCGTTGGCGATCGTCAAAGACGGGTCGGGCACGGCTGTGGCGGGCCACGCCCCGACCAGGCAGACGAGCTTGCCCGCCGGGCGGCTGCCGTCGGAGCCGGTCACCGTCACCGAGACGGTCTGCGTGCCGCCGTCAACCGGCGAGGCCGCGCTCGGCGAGCTGACCACGGCCGAGTAGACCACGGCGGGCGGTACGGCGATGAACTCCACCTTGCCCTCGCCGGTGACCGTCACGTCGGCCGCGTCGACGCCCGTCAAAGAGACGTCCGCGGGCAGATAGGTGTGGGCGCCAACCGTCGTCGAGGTGTGCGTGAAAGTGGCCACGCCGTCGCCGTCGGTGGTGGCGCAGGCGGCTTGCAGTGTGATCGTGGCGGGCGTGCCGGCCAGGCAGACCTGCTGGCCGACGACGGCGTTGCCTTCGGCGTCGACGACCTTGACCGTCACCACGCGCTGGTCGGAGCCGTTGGCGTAGGCGACGGTGTTGGCGTAGTCGAGGAGCGCCCGGTAGGCGGTCTGGACGGGCGGATACTCGTAGTAGAACTCGATCGTCGGTGTGCCGGTGACGCGCTGCTTGGGGACGGTGTACGAGTAGCCGTCGCCGGTCTGGGTGAGGACGGGCTTGGGGAACTCGAAGGAGCCCGGCAGCGTCGAGGTGAAGGCGAAGGTGGCTTTGCCCTGGGCGTCGGTGGCGCAGGTCAGGGTGGTCGGCGGGTCGTCGATGGCGCAGTCGCCGCCGGCGACCAGGCTGAAGCCGTCGGGCAGGTCGGTCACGTCGAAGACGACGGACTTGCCGGCGTAGGCGTGGCCGTTCTCGTCGGTGGCCGTGACGACGACCGTCTGCACCTCCTCGCCATCGGCCAGGGCCGAAGCGTCCTCGCCTTCCAAGCGCTTCACCGTGACGGTGGGCGCGTTGAAGGGCAGCGTCGCGGTGTGCAATTTGACCGGTGCCTCGGGGGACGACTCCAGCCCGCTGACGCTGATCGAGATGTCGTAGACGGCCGGGACGGTCGAGGTGACCTTGGCGGTGTACGTGCCGGAGGCTGAGTCGTAGGCGAACTGGCTGATCGTCAGCTTGCCCTCGATGCCCTCGGCTGTGACGTCGGCCGTGCAGAGGCCGTCCTCGCATTGGAGCGTGCCGACATCAACATCCGTCGAGCCGTCGATCAGCGTCGCCTTTGTGACCGTCGCCTGCAACTGGCTGGCAATGTTGTCGATGGGCGTCGACTCCCAGTCTTCGACCAGCGTCCAGTCGTCGGTGGCGCTGTCGCCGGTCGCCTTGTCGGGGATGTTGCGGGCGTCCACCGTCAGGGTGTAGGCGGCCACGCCGTCGGCCAGCTTATTGCCGCTGACCCAATCGTCGTCGGCCCAGTAGCCGTTGACCGTCATCGGCCAGGTGTACTCGTCTTCGCCGCGGGTGTCGAAGACGACCTCGATATATTCGTCGGCCCGCTTGTCGAAGGTGTAATTGTTCTGCGAGCCGGTGCCGCGCCAGGTGCGCTCCTGGTCGCAGGTGGACGAGTTGGTGTCCGTGTCGGCGCAGTCGCTGCTGGACGGCTTCCAGCTGGTGCCCCAGGTGCGATACCAACTGAGGCCGTCGGTGATCTTGAAGGTGTAGTTGGTGTAGTCGCTGCTGGCGGTGTCGCCAGTCGGTCTTGGCGCATTTGAGTCGTCCTGCAGGGCGGAGGTGCCCCAGGCCCACGTGTCGTCGCCATCGTCGTCAGACAGCCGCACCGTCGAATCGCCCACGTCGCCCGCTCTCCAATCGGGACCCACGCAAGTCGGATCCCAGGCGTCGTCGCAGCCGAATTGCGTTTGGAAGTCGCCGGCCACGGTGTAGACCGGGCCGCGCGAGGCCCCGTCCTCGGAGTCGTAGGTGGCCACCGAATACCAGTCCTCGTCGGCGACGTTGCTGACGCTGTAGACGAACTTGGCCCAGCCGTCGTCGTCGAGCAGGAAGAGCGAGTCTTCCTTGTCGGAGGCGGTCCAGCCGGGCACGTTGACCGCGCCCTTCACCAAGCCGTCCGTGATCGGATCCTTCTCGGGGCCGGCGTCGGTCGGGCTCTGGCCGATCCAAACGCCGTTGTCGTAAATCTCGAAGGCGTATTGGCCGCCGTCGATCGGACCCAGCCAGGCCACCCACCGGCCAGCGTCGGGGCCGCTGGTTTGATAATGCATGACGTTGGCGGCGCAGTCGTCCGGGTCCGTGCCGTCCATCCAATTGCGGGCCTCGCCGGGGCCGCATTCAAGCTGGCTGTTGAAATCGCCGACCACGCGAGGATTGAACGTCGAACTGACAGCATGGGTGTCCTCGTTGAAGAAGAACGTAACCGCCACATCCCCAACGGTTGACTGCGGCACGGTGAACGAGGCATTCGAGGACGGATAGCTCACGGACCAGTCCGCATTTGTCACCTTGAATTCGCACAGCAAATCGCTGCCCGACGCGGTGCAAGTCGTCGCGTCGGGGGTGAAAACCACCTCAATGGCGTATTCAGACCCCGATCCGACCTGCGTCAGCTCGGCGTCAGAGCAGCTAGCGTCCCAACTATTCGCACAGCCCAACACCTGGGTGAAGCTGCCAGCCAGATACCAAGGCCCGGCGGCGCGGGCCAACGGGGCGGGAAGGGCGATCAACAAAGCGGTTGCCAATAGAAAGGCGAGGGCACCTTTGCGCATTGCCCTATTCTAGGGCCAGTCGGGGGTGTCCGGGGCAGTTGTGGCCAGATGAGGCAGTTCCCCCGGTCGGCGCGCGAAAGCGGGAATCCCCGGCCAACATGGAGTTCACCCTGAACGGGGAGCCAGGCCGCCGCGCCAAGTCGGGCGCCTGGCCACGCGCCGCAGGCGCACCCGTGGCGGCGGCGTCAGACCAGGCGCGCGAAGGCGGGGCCGAGCCACGCCGCCCGTCGCGGCCCTTGCACTCAGGGGAGCAGTTGCTGGTAGATGGTTTGCAGGCGCAGGGCGGCGCAGTCCCAGTCGAAGCGGCGGGCGTGGACGCGGGCCACGACGCCCATCGTCTCCAACAGCCCCGGCTGGGTGAGCAGGCGTTTGAGGGCCTTGCCCCAGTCGTCGGGGTGGCGCGAGTCCATCAACTGGCCGGTCTCGCCGTGGGCGACCGCCTCCCGCAGACCGCCCGAGGCCGACGCGATAACGGGTGTGCCGCTGGCCGCCGCCTCCAACGCCACCAGCCCGAACGTCTCCGAATACGACGGCACCAACACCACCCGGGCGCAGCGCATCAGGGCCGCCAGCGCCGCCCGCGACTGCGGGCCGACGAACGTCACGTCATGCTCCAAACCGAAACTCTTCGCCAACTCGCGCAGCTTCTCGGGGAATCCGGCGTAGTCGGCGGGCGAATCGCCGGCCACCACCAGGTGGGGGCGGATGTCGGCGGGCAGTTGGGCGACCGCCTCGATCGCCAACTGCGGGCCCTTCAGCGGCTCCAACCGGGCCGCGAACAGCACGTAGCCATTGGCGTAACCACGCTCTTTGGCCCAACAGCCCTCGCCCTGCGGCCGGAACAACTCCAGATCGACCCCAGGCGAGACGATGTGGACGCGCTCGGGGGTGGCCCCGCAACGCTCGATGACGGTGTGGGCCTCGGCGGCGCTGATCGCCACCACCGCCTGCGAGCGCCGCGCCAGCATCGCCTCGCCGTCGATGCGGGCCGGCGACTCGGGACGCTCGCCCTCCGACAGCGGCGAGCCGACCGGCGCGGCCACCGAATGAAAACTCTGCACGTGCGGCACGCCCCACTGGTTGGCCAGCGGCAGGGCCGCCACGCCCGACATCCAATGGTGGGAGTGGACCAGGTCGTAGCCGGCCAGCCTCGACAGGCCGTCGCGGAACTGGTCGATGTGGCGGTCGATCTCGCTCTTCGGCAGTGGCGCGCGCGGCCCGGCGTCCAGATGGCGCAACACCACCGCAGGAGCCAAATCGACGGCGTCCGGATCGGCCGGGTCGCTGCGGCGGGTGATCAGCTCCACCTGGTGGCCTAGTCGTCCCAACGCCTCGGCCTGGGCCCGCTCGACGACGTTCATGCCCCCGGCGTCACCCGAACCCGGCTGCATCGCCGGCGAGGTGTGCATGGAGACGAATGCGATTTTCACCTGGCCCACACTACCGCCTACCGCGCGCCACCCCGTGTCCCCGTGGCGCGTGCGGCGGGCGTCTCGTCCTGGGCGTGCTTTCCGACGGGTCGCGCCCCATGCAGCGTGTCACGCGCGTCGGGCGTCACATCCTTGTCTGGCGTCGGCTCGCGCCACCCCGCGCCCCCGTGACAGGTGCGGCGGGCGTCGCAAGGTTGGCGTCGGCTCGCGCCACCCCATGTCGCAGTGACAGGTGGGCCGGGCGTCACCCGGCGATGACGCCGGGCGCGGGCTGGCGGATGCCGGCCGCCGTCAGGGCGTTTTGGGCTTGTTCGAGGAGGGCCCGCTGGACGGGCCAGTGTTTGTTGGGGGCGGTCTTCGCGACGATCCGCAGCGTCATCGCGTAGGGCGTCATCTCGTTGACACCGACGACGTTGGGACGCTCCAGCAGCACATCGGCGAACTCGCCCTCGGCGGCCACCTCGTCGGCGGCCTGCTCAAGGGCGGCCAGCGCCTTGGCGGTGTCCTCGTCGGGGGCGATCGGCACATCGGCGACGGCCGTCGACCAGCCTTGCGACTGGTTGCCGACGCGCAGGATCTCGCCGTTGCGGACGTACCACACCTGGCCGGTGGCGTCGCGCAGGCGCGTCACCCGCAGGCCGACATCCTCGACGGTGCCGGTGGCCGAGCCGGTGTCGATCAGATCGCCGACGCCGTATTGGTCTTCGATGATCATGGCGATGCCGGCCAGGAAGTCCTTGACCAGCGATTGGGCGCCGAAGCCAAGGGCGACGCCGCCGATGCCGGCCGAGGCCAGCAGCGGGGCGACCGGCACCGACAGCAGCGACAGGATGGTGATCAGCGCGATGACGGCGATGGTGAAAGTGACCACCGAGCCGGACAGCGTGCCGATCGTCTTCAGCCGCTGCTCGTAGCGCTCGGGGCTGCGCACGCCGAGCGCCTTGCCCGCCCAGCCGGAAGCCACCTTCTCCGAGCGTTTGACGGCCCGCTTGACGGCCAGGTTGATGCCGCGCACCAGCAGCCACCGCCCGACCACCGCCACCACGACCACCAGCCCGATCCGCGCCAAAGCCTCGGTCTCCACCATCAAGTCCATCGGGTCCATGCCCACCATCGTAGGGGGCCGCGGGCATGACAGGCCGCTTGACGCCGTCGCGCCGCCCGGCCAGGGCGCCGCGTGCGAACCACGGCCGCAGCCAATGGCGCGGATTTGAGACGGCACGGGGCCGGTTCGCGGGTTGGGAGTCGCGGGCGGGGGGTTTCGCTGGCGCAAACCGGGTTTTCTGGCGTTAGACGGGCATTGGCCCGTGTTGGAGGCGGGGTTTCGGCGGGCGGTGCGGTAGAATGGAGCGGTTCCATCGAAGGGCCGCCTGCGCGTCTCGCGCCAGGCGGCGTCGTCTTGTCTGGGAGGAGAACCCGTGGCGCAAGATCCGGGCCTGGAAGCACAACAGCCAGCCGACGACGAGGTATTCCACGACGAGCACATCGACGTCGCCGAGGCCTCGCACGTCGCCGCCGGCGAGTACGACGCCGGCTCGATCCGCGTCCTGGAGGGCCTGGAGGCCGTCCGCAAACGTCCCGGCATGTACATCGGCTCGACCGGCGAGCGCGGCCTGCACCACCTGGTTTACGAGGTCGTCGACAACTCCGTCGACGAGGCGCTGGCCGGCTACGCCGACGCCATCGAGGTGCGCATCCTGCCCGAAGGCGGCATCCAGGTGACCGACAACGGCCGCGGCATCCCCGTCGACATCCACCCCACCGAGGGCGTCTCGGCCCTGACGGTGGCGCTGACCAAGCTCCACGCCGGCGGCAAGTTCGGCGAGGGCGGCTACAAAGTGTCCGGCGGCCTGCACGGCGTCGGCGTGTCGGTCGTCAACGCGCTGTCCAGCTCGCTGACCGCCGACGTCTACCGCGACGGCCACCACTGGCGCCAGGCTTTCACGCTGGGCGAGCCCGACTACGACTTGCAGAAGTTGGAGGCGACCGACCGGGTCGGCACCGTCATCACGTTCTACGCCTCGCCGGAGATTTTCGAGACGACGAACTACTCCTTCGAGACGTTGACGACGCGCTTCCGCGAAATGGCCTTCCTCAACAAGGGTTTGACGATCTCGGTCACCGACGAGCGCCCCCAGCGCACCGACGAGGAGGGCGAGGAGCCCGACGCCGACCTGGTGCGCGCCAAGACGTTCCGCTACGACAACGGCCTGATCGACTACGTCAAATACCTCACCGGCAACAAGGAGACGATCAACCCGAGCGTCATCGCCATCGACTCGGTCGACCCGGTCCACAAGATCTCGCTGGAGTTGGCGATGCAGTGGAACACGTCGTTCAACGAGTCGGTGCACACCTTCGCCAACACCATCAACACCCACGAGGGCGGCACACATGAGGAAGGCTTCCGAGCGGCCCTGACCAACACCGTCAACAAATGGGGCGAGACGTGGGGGATGGTCAAGAAGCGCGACGACCGAGTCTCCGGCGACGACATCCGCGAGGGGCTGACGGCGATCGTCTCGGTCAAGTTGGGCGAGCCGCAGTTCGAGGGCCAGACGAAAACGAAGTTGGGCAACACCGAGGCCCGCTCGTTCGTCCAGAAGGTCGTCAACGACCTGCTCGGCGACTGGTTCGAGAAGAACCCGTCGGAGGGCAAGCTGATCATCCGCAAAGCCCAGGCGGCCGCCTCGGCCCGGATCGCCGCCCGCAAAGCCCGCGACTTGGCGCGCTCCCGCAAGGGCCTGCTCAGCGGCGCCGGGGAGTACGGCAAACTGTCCGACTGCTCCTCGACCGAGCCGGCCGAGTGCGAGGTGTTCATCGTCGAGGGCGATTCGGCCTCCGGCTCGGCCAAAGGCGGGCGCGACCCGCGTATCCAGGCCATTTTGCCGATCCGCGGCAAGATCCTGAACGTCGAGAAGGCCCGCATGGACCGCATCTTGCAGAACAAGGAGGTGTCGGCGATCTTCAACGTGCTGGGCACCGGCGTCCAGGACGATTTCGACATCGACCGGCTGCGCTACCACAAGATCGTGCTGATGGCCGACGCCGACGTCGACGGCGCCCACATCCGCACGCTGCTGTTGACGCTGCTGTTCCGCTTCATGAAGCCGCTGATCAACGGCGGCTACGTCTATCTGGCCCAGCCGCCGCTGTTCCGGCTGCGCTGGTCGAACTCACCCCACCAGCTGGCCTACACCGACGAGGAGCGCGACGCCCTGCGCGACGAGGGCTTGCAGGCCGGCAAGAAGCTGCCGAAGGAGAACCCGATCCAGCGCTACAAAGGCCTGGGCGAGATGAACCCGGAAGACTTGTGGGACACCACGATGGACCCGGCCAAGCGCACCCTGCTGCAAGTCACGCTGGAGGACGCCGCCGCGGCCGACGAGATGTTCACGATTCTGATGGGCGAGGACGTCGACCAGCGCAAACAGTTCATCCAGCGCAACGCCAAGGATGTGCGATTCCTTGACATCTAGAACGACGGGCAGCGGCGTCATCCCGGCATCGCCTGGCGAAGCTTGGAGCGCCGGGCAAGAGGTGGACGCGGACAACCGTGGCGCGAGGGCCGCCGCCCAGGCCGCGGCCGGACGCGAAACGAGAAGGTGGAGCAGACAATGAGCGAATTCGACGACACCGAGGACACGGCCGCCGAGGCCGAGGCCGAAGTCACGACGCTGGCCCCGACCATCGGCAAGGTCGAGGAGGTGGAGCTGAAGGAGGAGATCTCCCGCTCCTACCTCGACTACGCGATGAGCGTCATCGTCGGCCGGGCCCTGCCCGATGTGCGCGACGGCCTCAAACCCGTGCACCGGCGCGTGCTGTACGCCATGTACGACGGCGGCTACCGTCCCGACCGGGGCTGGAACAAGTGCTCGCGCATCGTCGGCGATGTGATGGGCCGCTTCCACCCGCACGGCGACTCGGCTATCTACGACACCCTGGTCAGGCTGGCCCAGAAGTGGGTGATGCGGGCGCCGCTGGTGTCCGGCCAGGGCAACTTCGGCTCCCCCGGCAACGACCCGGCCGCCGCAATGCGCTACACCGAGTGCAAGATGGCGCCGCTGTCGATGGAGATGGTCCGCGATATCGCCGAGGACACCGTCGACTTCCAGCCCAACTACGACAACAAGGACGTCGAGCCGACCGTCCTGCCGGCCCGCTTCCCGAACCTGCTGGTCAACGGCTCGACCGGCATCGCCGTCGGCATGGCCACCAACATCCCGACCCACAACCTGCGCGAGGTGGCCGACGCCGTCCAGTGGTATCTCGACAACCCCGAGGCGACCCGCGAGGAGCTGCTCGAGGCGGCCATGCAGCGGATCAAAGGCCCCGACTTCCCCAACGGCGCGCTGATCGTCGGCCGCAAAGGCATCGAGGACGCCTATCGCACCGGGCGCGGGTCGGTCATCATGCGGGCCGTCATCAACATCGAGGAAGACGCCAAAGGCCGCACCACGCTGGTCGCCACCGAGCTGCCGCACATGTGCAACCCGGATAACCTGGCCGAGCGCATCGCCTCGCTGGTCAAAGCCGGCAAGCTGAGCGGCATCGCCGACATCCGCGACGACTCGTCGGGCCGCACCGGCCAGCGCCTCGTCATCACGTTGAAGCGCGACGCCGTGGCCCGCGTCGTCATCAACAACCTCTACAAGCACACCGCCCTTCAGGACACCTTCGGCTGCAACATGCTGGCCTTGGTGGACGACGTGCCGCGCACGCTGCGGCTGGACCAGTTCATCCGCTACTGGGTGCGCCACCAGGTGTCGGTCATCCAGCGCCGCACCGCCTACCGGCTGGCCGAGAAGGAGAAGACGGCCCACCTGCTGCGCGGCCTGGCCAAAGCCCTCAACATGCTCGACGAGGTGATCGCGCTGATCCGCGGCTCGCGCGACGCCGAGGTGGCCCGCGTCGGCCTGATGGAGCTGCTCGGGATCGACGACGTCCAGGCCCGCTACATCCTCGACACCCAGTTGCGCCGCCTGGCCGCCATGGAGATCCAGCAGATCATGGACCGGCTGGCCGCTTTGGAGGCCGACATCGCCGAGTTGAACGACATCTTGGCCAAGCCGGAGCGCCAGCGCCGGATCATCTCCGAGGAGCTGGCCGAGATCGTCGAGAAGTACGGCGAGGACCGCCGCACACGGATCGTCTCGGCCGACGGAGACCTGTCCGACGAAGACCTCATACCCGACGACGACATGGTCGTCACGATCACCCGAGGCGGTTACGCCAAACGCACCCGCACCGACCAGTACCGCACGCAGAAGCGCGGCGGCAAGGGCGTCAAGGGGGCGGCGCTGCGGGCCGACGACGAGGTGGAGCACCTGTTCGCCACCACCAACCACCAGTGGATCCTGTTCTTCACCAACCTGGGACGGGTCTACCGCGCGAAAGTCTGGCAGCTGCCGGAGGCCGGGCGCGACGCCAAAGGCGGGCACGTCGCCGGGCTGCTGTCGTTCCAGCCCGACGAGCGCATCGCCCAAGTGCTGACGCTGCACTCCTACGACGACGCCCCCTATCTGCTGCTGGCCACCAAACACGGCCTGGTCAAGAAGACCGAGCTGCGGGCCTACGACTCGCCGCGCCAGGCCGGCGTCATCGCCGTCAACTTCCGCTCCGACGACGACGAGCTGATCGGGGCGGCGATCTGCTCACCGCTGGACGACGTGCTGTTGATCTCGCGCAAAGGCCAGGCCATCCGCTTCTCGGCCGACGACGAGCAGTTGCGGCCAATTGGGCGGGCGACGTCGGGCGTCACCGGCATGAAGTTCCGCCCCGGCGACGAGCTGCTGTCGATGTCGGTGATCGGCGACGACATGCCCGAGGACGACCGCTTCGTCTTCACCGTCACCGACGGCGGCTTCGCCAAGCGCACAGCCGTCAGCGAATACCGCCTGCAGGGCCGAGGCGGCCTCGGCATCAAAGCGATGAAGTTGAACGAGGACCGCGGCTCGCTGGTCGGCGGGCTGGTGGTCCGCGAGGAGGACGAGGTGATCGCCATCAAGACCTCCGGCCAGGTGATCCGCTCGGCGGTCGGCGAGGTGCCGGCCAAGGGGCGCGACACGATGGGCGTCAAGTTCGTCGCAGTGGCCGACGACGACGCCGTCTCCGTCATCGCCCTCAACCCGGAGACCGACGATGACGACGAGGCCGAAGTCGTTTCGGCGCCGGACGACGGCGCGGCGGGCGCGGCGGGCGCGGCCGGGACAGGCCAGGGCGACGTTCTGGAGGCGTCTGCGACAGGCTCTGCCGAGACCTCTGCGGAGGACGCCGACCAACGGCCGGAAACGGGCTCGGACTTGGCCGAATGACCCGAAGACTTGGCTGAGAGGGTCTCATAACTCTCTCAGTCAAGTCCGATACCGTTACGCTAGCCTCGCGGGAGGCGCACAACGAGGAGGATGACAGTGAGCGAAGACTGGGCTGACACAGTCGTCAAACTGCCCCGTATCCCGGCCGAGGGGCCGATGCCCGAACTGGACGCCACACCCGTCGTGCCGAAGAGTCCCGCGCCCAAGCCGAAGCCCGTCCTTCCGGCCCCGCCGGCGGTGCGCGCCCCCGGCGCCGCGCCGACTGCCGACCAGTTGGCCCCGGTGGTCGAGACGCCGGTCCGCCGGGGTGGTTTCGTCAGCAAGTTCCTGCGCCAGGGCGCCGGCCGTCCAACCGTCGACTTGGGCCGTTCCCAGACGCCGCCACCGGCCGCCCCGAGCGCCAAGACTTCAGCTCCCGCCGCCGCGCCCGCCAAGGCTCCCGCCCCGGCCTCGACGCCGACGGCCAAGGCGCCGTCCAAGCGGCCTGCGGGCGTTCCCGCCCAGCAACCCGTCAAGCCGTCCGCGCCGTCCGGCAAGGCGCTGGTGCCGACGCCCGCGCCCGCCCCGGTGCCGACGCCCGTCCCGCAGGCCGTTCCGACACCGCCCAAGTCGGCCCCGGTCTTCGTCGACCCGGAGCCGACGCGCACCGGCGGGCCGGCCGTCGAAGTCTTGCCGGCCGCCAAGAAGCGCTCCCGCTCCGGGCCGCGCCGCGCCCACCTGCGGATCTCGCGCATCGACCCGTGGTCGGTGATGAAAGTGACGTTCCTGTTCTCCATCGCCTTCGGCATCATGATGTTCGTGGCGGTCTACGCCGCCTGGGAGGTGATCGAGGCGTCCGGCCTGTTCGACTCGGTCAACGATTTCGTCCGCAACATCATCACCAGCAGCGCCGACACCCAGCAGTGGGACATCCGCGACTACGTCTCGGCTAACAAAGTCCTCGGCATCACCTCCCTGGTCAGCGTCATCAACGTAGTCATTGTCACAGCCCTGGGCACCCTCCTGGCCTTCCTCTACAACCTCTCCTCGACCGCCATCGGCGGCGTCGAGGTAACCCTGACCGAAGACTGACACGGTTTCGCCCACCCGCCACGTGTCATGGGCACGTGACATGGGGACGGTCAGGCGGGCGGGAAGGTGTAGAGCTGGATCTTGTCGAACGGCGCCACGTACGACCCCATCAAGGCGTCTGCGGAGGGGTAAAGCACGACCTTCGGCATGAACTGGAAGTCGCGCCCGTACTTCAACGGCACCGCCCCGCCGATGGAGAACGACTCGCCGGCGGCCAGCGGAAAACCAAAACCATCCTTGTTGACATTCCCGGCGTCGCGGCGCTCGATCTCGTCGTAAATGCCGTGGGCGGCCCACTGCTTCGAAGAATACGGCACCACGTTGGTGAGGCTTTGCGCATACTCCGGGTCGACGGTGGAAGCCCACATCTCCGGCCCGGTCCTTGCCGGATAGATGGTCTTGTCGCTGTTGTTGGTCACGACCATGTTGAGATACGCGATCGGATCGCCCTTCTCCACAATCGGCTTGCCGGTCTCGTCCGAAACCGAGTGGGAGTCGGCGATGGATGTGTCTTCGCCCATGAAGAACAACGCCACCGTGACGCCGTCCGCGGTCGCCTCCCACATAGGCGTCCCGATGTTGATCGGATTCGCCCACTGCGCCGCCTTGTAGCTGCCAGGGGTCGCCGTCGGAACGACAGCCACCGTCTGCACGGGCACCGTCGGGACGTCCGGCTGTTCCCGAAGCACCGTGAACGACAACACGACGGCCGCCGCGACGAACACCACAACAACCGCGACAGCGCCGAACAGAATTGGCTTGGAACGCATACGATGTCTCCTCGGCTACGGCGTCTCACCCAGCATATAGCCGGCCAAACTCTCGCCCTGCGCCTGCGAACCGTCGTCGTCGGGGTGGTAGGCCGCATCCTGAACCCGGGGGATCGGCATATTCAGCACCGACTCGGTCACGCCCACGTAATACGGATCGGAAGTCGTAATGCCGTGGCCATCCATCGTTGTGATCGGAACAAACACCAGACGCCCGGGCTCACCGTTGGCCTCCCTCTCCGCGTTGACCGCGTCCACCGTCTCCTTGATGGTGTCGTTGAGATTGTCGATCAGATCGGCGGAAGCTTCGACTTCTTCATCGTGGGGCACGAAGCCGAACTTGTCCACGGGGTCGTCTTTGGCGACCACTGGTGGATAACCCGTGACGTAGATGGTGGCGTTCGGCGCGGCGTCAAGGGCGGCGTTGTAGGCCGTAGTCAGCCGATCTGGAAGCTCGTGGGCGATCTTGTCGTTGGCTGTCGCGATGGCGTCCGCGCACTTGGTTGAGCCGAAGGTGATCGCGTCAGGGTCGAAGATGCAGGCTTTGACCGTGCCGGAGAACCCGATGTCGTTGCCGCCAAGGCTGAGCGAGACGATGTCCGCGTTGGCGAGATCGGCCGCGCCTTGCTGGAGTTGCGCCTGGACGCCGCCTTGGCCGTCTCCGCCGTCCCACGTTGCCCCTGTGCAGGAGTAGAAGCCAGACGACATGCTCAACGACGGCACCGAGCCCGACGTACTGGCGATGGCCCCGTCGGCCAGTTGGCGGGGGTAGGCTCCGTCGGCGCGGAGACAGTCTTCGGCCCCGGTCGTGTCGTCGTAGGGCAGCCCGCCCGTGAACGGCCAATACCACGGCTCCCCGTCGATCAGCGCGCCTGGGCTGGCGGAGTAGGAGTCTCCGAGGGCCACGTAATTCTGAGTTCCGCCGGGCTGGACGATGGGGACGGTCACCTGCTGCCCGTCGCTGGTGGTGATCGTGACGTTCGTCGTCCGGTCGTCGCCAGGATTGGCGGGCAGGTGGATGGTGGCGGTGGCGGGTCCATCCCCGAAACTGGTGGTGTAGGCGTATCCGGTGTCGACGCTGGCCGTCCACGATGTGCCAGGCGGCACGTTCACCGCGACGGTCACATCCGATGTGCCGTCCTCGACGGGGCCGGAGATCACGGCTGCAGAAATGGGGGAATCCCCAGTGGTCTCCGTCGCGGTGCCATCGCCGCAGGTCGGCGGTGCCTGCCCGGCGACGTTGGCGATTGCCCGCATGATCGCACAGGTGAACTTGTCGGCGATAGAAGGCGCCCCTGCCGAAACCGAGACTGCCGCCGCTATGACCAGCGCGACCACGACAACGCACACGCCGACGTATTCGACGACGGCGGCGCCTGACTCGCGGGCGCGTCTGCCATATCCCTTCACGCCAGCCATCTTCCCAGCGCGGCGCGGCGGCACGGTAGGGGAAAAGGGCCCGAACTTGAGTAAGAAGGGCCCGCTTCGGGGGAAGAAGGACCCATCTTGACGTGACATCCCGGTTCTTCTGTCACATTGATTCGCCGGCCGAGTTCGCCGCGAGGAGGGCTGAGCCTGGCGTCGACGCCGCGCAGAATGTGGAAATTGGCGGGTAGATGATGTGTGAGTTGCCGGTTAGAATGTGTGGGGAGTGACGGTTAAATGATGTGGATCTTGTAGGATAAGACTCATGGCGAGCACTCAGCGATACGTTCGGCGGATCATTGACGACGAGTTGGACGACATCATGACGGGTCTTCCAGCCATCGCGCTGGTCGGGGCGAAAGGGGTGGGGAAGACCGCCACCGCCTCGCAACGGGCGAATCGGACGGTTCGGTTGGACGTGGACGCGGAGAGGGCCGCGTTCGCCGCTTCGGGTTTCGACCTGGAGCCGCAGGGCACCCTTCTGATCGATGAGTGGCAACGCTATCCCCCCTGCTGGGACCAAGTGCGCCGAGCGGTGGACGCCGGCGCCCCCGCGGGTTCCTTCATTCTGGCCGGTTCGGCCGCGCCGAAGTCGGCGACGATCCACTCGGGGGCGGGCAGAATCGTTCCCAGGCGACTGAGACCCTTGTCGGTGGCCGAGCGCGGGATCGGCCAGGCGTCCGTTTCCCTCAGCGCGTTCCTGTCCGGTT
Source organism: Propionibacteriaceae bacterium (assembly GCA_031272195.1). Taxonomy (GTDB): domain Bacteria; phylum Actinomycetota; class Actinomycetes; order Propionibacteriales; family Propionibacteriaceae; genus Propionicimonas. The sequence continues at coordinate 1,415 of JAISUF010000106.1, read as the reverse complement.
CCCGTGCGGCGGTGGATGGTGAGACTCGGGTCGGTCTGGCGGACTATGTGGACGAGATCTTCGCTTCGGGCTTCCCCGGCTTGCGGAGTCTCTCCGAGCGCTTCCGCGCGGAGGCTGTGGACGGGTACATCGCCAACACGGTTGAGCGGGAGTTCGCCGAGCAAGGTATCAGGGTCCGCCGCCCGGCGAGCCTGATGGCGTGGCTGCGGGCTTTCGCTGCGGCCACGGCGACAACGACGAGCTATAGCAGCATTCTCGACGCAGCCACGGCAGGGGTATCCGAGAAGCCGGGACGAGACACCACCTTGGTCTATCGTGACACCCTCGCCAGGGGGTATGTCCTGGATTCGCTCGAAGCCTGGGTTCCCACCGCGAACGCTCTGAAGCGGCTGACCGTGTCCCCCAAGCACTTCCTCGCAGATCCCGCGCTGGCCGCCCGCTTGCTCGGGCTGGGCCGGGAGGCTGTGTTGTCCGGCACCGATCACGTCGGCTCCCCGCTCGTGCCGGGTTCGATGTTGGGCCCATTGTTCGAGCATCTGGCTGTGCAATCCATAGTGGTATACGCCGAGGCTTGCCAGGCCCGCGTCGGGCACCTCAGACAGCAGGACGGGCGCCACGAGATCGATGTGATCGTCGAGCGGGCCGACCGGGGCGTCGTCGCCATCGAGGTGAAGCTGGCCACCGTCCCCGACCCGCAGGACGCCAAGCACTTGCACTGGCTCGGGGAGCAGATCGGCCCACGCCTCCTCGACAAGGTGATCGTGACCACGGGTCCCCGCGCCTACCGAAGTTCCGACGGCGTGGCGGTCGTGCCGCTAGCCCTGCTCGGGCCATGATCCACGTTGTACGGATCGGAGGTCGTCATGCCGTGGCCGTCCATCGTCGTGATCGGAAACAAACACCAAACGCCGAACTCGCCAAGCCCGTCAGGCCCCCAAACGCATCCAGGCGGTGCCTTTGGCGCGCAGGGCCAGCGTCGTGCCGCGGGAGGCCATGAAGACGCAGTAGGCCAACCACAGCCACCACAGGCCCGCGCCGGTGAGTGCGACGGCGATGGCCAGCGGCAGATAGACCACCAGGTTGATCAACGAGGCCGCCGCCAGGTAGCGGGCGTCGCCGGCGCCGATAAGGACGCCGTCAAGCACGAACACGACGCCGCTGACGGGCGTCACCAGGGCGAAGACGACCAGCACCTGCCCGGCCAGCGCGCGAACGGCCGAATCGGGCGTGAACCAGCCCAGGTAGAGCGGATGGGCCAGCCAGACGACTAGTCCGGCGGCGACGCCGATGCCGACGCCCCAGGCCAGCATGCGGCGCAGCAGCGCCCGCACCACGCCGGGCTGGGAGGCTCCGAGATAGCGGCCGACGATGGCCTGGGCGGCGATGGCGATGGCGTCCATGGCGTAGGCCAGCAG
>JAISUF010000080.1 GCA_031272195.1 Propionibacteriaceae bacterium | reverse complement strand
CCAAGCGGCGGGGGTTTTTTATTGCAAGGCAAACGGCAAGGAGGACGAAGTGGCAGAAGAGATACTGACCGGGGCGCAGGCGATCGTGCGGTCTTTGGAGGATCTCGGCGTCGAAGTAGTCTTCGGGATTCCCGGAGGCGGCATCCTGCCCGCCTACGACCCGCTCTACGACTCGAAGCTGCGCCACATCCTGATGCGCCACGAGCAGGGCGCGGGCCACGCGGCCGAGGGGTACGCGCTGGCCACCGGCGAGGTGGGCGTGTGCATCGCCACCTCCGGTCCGGGGGCGACAAACCTCGTCACCGCCATCGGGGACGCTTTCATGGACTCCGTCCCCGTTTTGGCGATCACCGGGCAGGTGGCCAGCACCGCCATCGGCACCGACGCTTTCCAAGAGGCGGACATCCGCGGCATCACCTTCCCCATCACCAAGCACTCGTTCCTGGTCACCAAGACCGAGGACATTCCCGGCGCCATCGCCGCCGGCTACGTCATCGCCAAGAGCGGCCGGCCCGGCCCGGTGCTGGTGGACATCACCAAAGACGCGCAGAACGGCTCGGCGCCGTACCGGCTGCCCGACAAGGTGCAGTTGCCCGGCTACAAGCCCACTGTCAAGCCCAACAACCGCCAGGTGCGCCAGGCCGCCGACCTCATCGCGGCCGCCGAGCGCCCGGTGCTCTACGTCGGCGGCGGCGTGAACCGGGCCAAAGCGTGGGAGCAGTTGGCCAAACTGGCCGAGATTACCGGCATTCCGGTCGTCACCACCCTTATGGCCCGCGGCGCGTTCCCCGACAGCCACCCGCTGAACTACGGTATGCCCGGCATGCACGGCACGGTGGCCGCCGTCGGCGCGCTGCAGCGCTGCGATGTGATGATCGCCCTCGGGGTGCGCTTCGACGACCGGGTCACCGGCAAGCTCTCCTCGTTCGCCACCGGCGCGAAAGTCATCCACGCCGACATCGACCCGGCGGAGATTTCCAAGAACCGGGTGGCCGACGTCCCGATTGTGGGCGACGTCGGGCTCACCATCGACAAGCTCGTCGAATTCCTGCAAGACGGGCAGCAGACCGACCTAGCTGGTTGGGTGCGCTACCTCGACAGGCTGCGCCGCAAATACGACACCCGCGAGCTGGCTCCCACCAAAGACGGCATGCTCGCCCCCGACTACGTCATCCGCCGCCTCGGCGAGCTGGTCGGCCCGGATGCCTTCTACACCACCGGTGTCGGCCAGCATCAGATGTGGTCGAGCCAATACCTGCCCCACGAGAAGCCCCAGCGCTGGGCCTCCTCTGGCGGCGCGGGCACCATGGGCTACTGCGTGCCCGCCACCACCGGCGCAAAGGTGGGGCGGCCAGACCTGCAGGTGTGGGGCATCGACGGCGACGGCTCTTTCCAGATGACCAACCAAGAAATCGTCACCTGCGCGCTGAACGGCATCCCGATCAAGATCGCCGTCATCAACAACCAGGCGCTCGGCATGGTGCGCCAGTGGCAGACCCTGTTCTACAACGAGCGCTACTCGGCCACCGACCTCCACACCGACCGCGTGCCCGACTTCGTCAAGCTGGCCGAGGCCATGGGCTGCGCCGGCCTCAGGGCCGAGACGCCGGACCAGGTCGACGCCGCGATCGTCGAGGCCATGGCGATCAACGACCGGCCGGTCGTGGTCGAATTCGTCGTCTCCAAGGACGCCATGGTCTGGCCGATGGTGGCCGCCGGGGCGAGCAACTTCGATATCAAGATCGCCAGACAGCTGGCGCCGACCTGGGAGGAGGACGACCTGTGAGCCAGGTCCACACCCTGTCCGTCCTGGTGGAGGACAAGCCGGGCGTCTTGGCCCGGATCGCCGGGCTGTTCGCCCGCCGCGGTTTCAACATCGAGTCGCTGGCCGTCGGGCCGACCGAGCGGCCGGGCTACTCGCGCATCACGCTGGTGGCCGTGGTCGACCGCGAACTCCAGTCGGAACAGATCGTCAAACAGCTCAACAAGCTGGTCGAGGTCATCAAGATCACGGAGATGGAGAAGGGCAACGCCGTGCGGCGCGAACTCGTCCTCCTCAAGGTCAAGGCCGACCCGTCGAGCCGGGGCGAGATCCTCCAGATCGCCGAGATGTTCCGCGGCCACGTCATCGACGTCGCCCCCGACACGCTGACGATCGAGGCGACCGGCGGCTACGGCAAGCTCCGGGCGCTGAAAGACATGCTGGAGCCCTACGGCATCCGCGAACTCGTCCAGTCGGGCTCGGTCGCGGTCGGCCGGGGCGCCCACGCCATCACCGACCGCTCGAAATACGACAAGACACCCCGCACCCAACGCAACTAGAGGAGAATGGCCACCATGGCACACATGTTCTACGACGACGACGCCGATCTCGCCGTCATCCAGGGCCGCAAGGCCGCCGTCATCGGCTACGGCTCCCAGGGCCACGCCCACTCGCTCAGCCTGCGCGACTCGGGCGTCGACGTCCGCGTCGGCCTGAAAGAAGGCTCCAAGTCACGCGCCCGGGCCGAGGCCGAGGGCCTGCGCGTGGTCAGCGTGGCCCAGGCCGTCCAGGAGGCCGACCTGGTCATGATCCTGGCCCCCGACCAGGTCCAGCGCGGCCTCTACGCGGCCGAGATCGCCCCCTACCTGCGCCCGGGCATGGCGCTGTTCTTCGCCCACGGCTTCAACATCCGCTTCGGCTACATCCAGCCCCCGGCCGGTGTCGACGTCTGCATGGTCGCCCCCAAGGGCCCCGGCCACCTGGTCCGGCGCGAGTACTCGGCCGGCCGCGGCGTGCCGGTCGTGGTCGCGGTCGAGAAGGACGAGACGGGCGGCGCCTGGCCGCTCGCCCTGGCCTACGCCAAGGCCATCGGCGGGCTGCGCGCCGGCGGCATCGAGACGACCTTCACGGAGGAGACCGAGACCGACCTGTTCGGCGAGCAGGCCGTGCTCTGCGGCGGCCTCACCCACCTCATCCAGGCCGGCTGGGAGACCCTCGTGGCGGCCGGCTACCAGCCCGAGGTGGCGTACTTCGAGTGCCTCCACGAGATGAAGCTGATCGTCGACCTGATCTACGAGGGCGGCCTGGCCAAGATGCGCTGGTCGATCTCCGACACGGCCGAGTACGGCGACTACGTGTCCGGCCCGCGGGTCGTCGACCAGGCCGTCAAGGACCATATGAAGGCCATCCTGGCCGACATCCAGTCCGGCGCCTTCGCCGCCAAGTTCATCGCCGACCAGGACGCCGGCGCGCCGGAGTTCTGGAACCACCGCAAGACCGAGGAGGCCCACCCGATCGAGGCCGTCGGCCGCGAGCTGCGCCAGCTGATGAGCTGGGTCAAGCCGAAGGACGACGACTACACGGAGGGCACGGCCGCCCGCTGAGCGTGGCCGCCATGGACAAGGTCCGCGTCGACTCGTGGCTGTGGTCCGTCCGGCTGTTCCCGTCGCGGACCGCGGCCTCGACGGCCTGCAAGGCGGGTCACGTCCGGGTCAACGACACGCGCGCCAAGCCGGCCACGACGGTCGGCGTCGGCGACCGCGTCCA
>JAISUF010000230.1 GCA_031272195.1 Propionibacteriaceae bacterium | reverse complement strand
CAGACATCAAGAAAACCATCACCCTGCCCACATCCGGCACCGACCCTGTGACCGCCCGGTTCGACGACCTTCCCGCCGCCCCATACTCCACCTACGGCTTCTGGGTGTGGCAAGTGCTGGACGCCGACAACCCGAACGGGTCGCAATACTGGGAGGGCCAGCCGTCCGACATGGCGTGGGACTCCAACGAGACGCAAACCGTGTCCATGGGGCTCCAAATCGCGTCCCAAGTCCCCGAAGACCGCCGCGAACTCGCCGCAGGCCAGAAACCGGCCGGAGACACTGTGACCGTGTCCCTCGCCGACGGGGGCTCCGGGTCGCTGTGGCTGTCCGACGGGCAAGGCAACCCGCTGCAAGCCGTCATCGAAGGCGACTTCTACATCGGCTCCAGCAACATCGACCCGGCCACAGCCGACGGCCCCGACCCGAGCTACACCTGGCTCGGGTCGGCCAGCTTCACCGTGGACCTGCCCGCATCCGGCGACCAGCCGGCCACATACACCGTGCCCGACGCCGCCCTGGAAACGCTGCCCGACATTCCGTACTCGACCTACGGCTACTGGGCTGCTCGCCGGGTGTCGGAACGCACGGGCGGGCTGTCAAGGGCGGCCGCGGAATTGTGGACAAACTGTCGCCCACAGGGAAGTTTTCCACAACTTCGGGTTTGGGGCGACGGCGGCGGCGGTCGTCCACATGCTTGCTGGCGTGGAGAGGATAGACGAGGTCTTGCGCCAGCGGCTCGGCCCTGTGCTGGGGCCGTCGCCGCGGCGGATCGCGTCCGAGCGGTTCGACTTTGGGGCGGACGACTGGCTCGACCTGCCGCCGTCCGGGCGCTTCGGCGAGCCGGGGCCGGCGCAGCCGCTGGTCGTGGAGTCCGAACTGGGCGAAGACGACATTCCGTCGCGACCGGTTCTCGGTTCAGAGGTCGTGTCCGAAGGAGGGGGACGATCAGTCCGGGCCGAGCGCCAAGTCGATTCTCGGCCGTTCGCAGGATCGCCCGGGCCCGCTCTGGGTGGTGATGCCGCGTCGGCACGGCCGGCGGCGTTCGCCGACCGCGTGTCGTCGGCCGACATGTCGGCGATCCGCTCAGGCCGGTCCTCGCGCGCCGACCCGGTGTCGACGGCTGGCGTCCAGCCTGGGCGTCCCGGCCAGCGGGTCGGCGGCTCCACAGCGGTTGGCGGGGTGGTCCGCCAAGTCTGGGAGTTCACGCGGGGCCACCTGGCGGCCGTGGGGACGGTCCTCTTGGCCGGGGTGCTGTGGGCCGGTTATTCGATGACGCAGGCTCATTCCAGCCAGTTGCCGCTGTCGGTTTCGACGACTGCGCCCCCAGGGTCGGCGTCGGCCCAACCTACCCCCCTCGGGGCCGAGTCCTCGACAGCGGCGGCAACGCCGGTGGTCAGCGCGGAGCCCGCCATGGTCATGGTGCACGTCCTTGGCGCGGTGAAGTCGCCAGGCGTGGTGGAAGTCGTGGAGGGATCTCGCGTCCAGGACGCCATCGACAAGGCCGGCGGGCTGGCCGCCGACGCCGATCCCGCCGAGTTGAACCTCGCGGCCAAGGTGGCGGACGGGACGCAGATCGTCATCGGCACCAAGCGCCAACCGGCCGGGGAGGTGCGCGTCGACCAAGGCGGGGCCCAAGCTGGCGTCGCCGGCGGGTCGGCGTCGGCCCCGGCGCGAATCAGTCTCAACAGCGCCACCGCGGCCGAGTTGGAAACCATTCCCGGCATCGGCCCGGTCACGGCGGCCAAGATCTTGGCGTGGCGCCAGGCCCACGGCAAGTTCTCCGACCCGAGGGAGTTGCTGGAGGTGTCGGGCATCGGCGAAAAGACGTATGCCGAGATGGAGCCGTATGTCCAGCTCTGACCAAGCCAGTGGCCGCCAATCGCCGCTCGACCGCCTTGGGCTGCTCCGTCGGGGTCCCTCCCGGCCCCGCCCGGAGCGGCTGGACGAAGGCGATGCCGCCGCAGACGGCGTCGACTGGCGCCCCGTGGTGGTGGCGGGCGCGATGTGGGGCGGGATGTGGCTTTGCACCGCCCGGTCGCCAACTCTCGCGGCGGCGGTCGGGGCGGTCGGCGGGTTGCTGTGTCTGGCGGCTTGGCGGGCACGGCACTGGCTGGTCGCCTGCCTGGGGCTGGTCTTGCTGGCTTGCGTCTTGGCGGGTTGGGGGCGCGTCGCGCTGGCCGAGTCGGGGCCGCTGGGCGAATGGGCCGGCGAGGGCGCGTACGTCGAGCTGGTCGGGCGGGTCGGGGCTGGACGCGGCGGCGAGGGCAACTTCGGCCAAGCCTGGTGGCGGGTCGTCGTGTCGGTCAGCGAGGTTGCCGGCAGGGGCGAACGGTGGGCGACTGACAGTGACGTGGTCTTGATCGCCTCCGGCGACTCCGTGACGCTGTGGCGAGACGTCCAGCCGGGGAGCCTGGTGCGTGTCGGGGCGCGGCTGGCCACCGGCGACGACGGCGGCCAATACTTGGTGGTGGCCAGGGCCAGGGAGCCGCCGACGGTGGTCGGGGAGCCCGGAACGTTGGACCAAATCGTGGAACGTTTCCACGCCGGCTTGAAGGATGCGGCCCGGCCCTTGGCGCCCGTTCCCCGGTCGCTGGTGCCAGCGCTCGTCTTGGGGGACGCCGCCGATTTGGACGAACAGTTGCGCGAGGACTTCAAGACCACCGGGCTCACCCATCTGACGGCGGTGTCGGGGGCCAATCTGACCATCCTGCTCGGCTGCCTGCTGCTGGCGGCCGCGCGGGCTGGCGTTCGCGGCTGGTGGCTGCGGCTGGTGGCCGCCGGAGGGGTCGTCTTCTTCGTGCTGCTGTGTCGCGGCGAGCCCAGCGTGCTGCGGGCGGCGGCGATGGGGTCGGTCGGGCTGGTGGCCATGGGCCTGGCCAGCCGGAGCCAGGGATTGCGCTTCCTTAGCTGGTCGGTCGTTTTCTTGCTGCTGGTCGATCCATGGTTGTGCCGCTCGCTCGGCTTCGCGCTGTCGGTCGCCGCCACGGCTGGGATCGTGATGTGGGCCCGGCCTTGGGCCGAGAGCTTGGGGCGCTGGCTGCCCGCGTGGTTGGCGGAGGCGGTCTGCGTGCCCTTGGCGGCCCAGTTGGCGACGCAGCCGATCATCACCGCGATCACCGGACAGGTCTCGGTGGTGGGCCTGGCTGCCAACCTCGTGGCCGCGCCCCTGGTGGCGCCGGCAACCGTCGCGGGTTTCGCCGCCACGGCCTTGGCCCCGGTTTGGCTGTGGGCGGCCCGCCTGCCGGCGCAGGTGTCGGGTTTGTTCGCGCAGGGTTTGTGCTGGATCGCCTCGGTTGGGGCTTCGCTGCCTGGGGCGCAGTTCGGCTGGCCGGTCAACGGTTGGTCGGTGGCGTTGGCCGGGTTGGGAAGCCTGGCCCTGGTGCTGCTGCTTCCACGGGTGTGGGCCAGCCGATGGCTGGCGATCGGGTTGGCCTGTGTGGTCGGGTTGCTGCTTGTCAGGCCGCTGCCGCAGGCCGGTTGGCCGCCGCGCGATTGGCTGGTTGTCAGCTGCGACGTGGGACAGGGCGACGCCACGCTGATCCGGGCTGGTCTGGACTCGGCCATTCTGGTCGACGCTGGGCCGGACCCAGACGCGCTGGTCAAGTGCGTCTCCGACCTCGGCGTCGCCAGCTTGCCCCTGGTCGTCTTGACGCACCTCCACGCCGACCACGTGACCGGTTTGCCCGCTGTCGCCGATCGGGTCGGGCAAATCGTGACGTCGGACGTTCATGTGCCCGAGGCCGCCTGGCGCTCCGTGACGGGTCTGGGGCTGCCGATGTCGACAGCCCAGATCGGGTCGACCCTCCACGTCGGATCGGCCAGTGTGGAGGTGCTCGCGCAGCGTTCGCTGGGGCCGGTCGCCTCGCAGGCCGAGGGCGAGTCGAGCGACGAGAACGACGCCTCGCTGGTCATGAGGGCCAGCGTGGGCGGCCTGACGGTGCTGCTCGGCGGAGATGTCGAGGAGTCCGGGCAGTCCCACGCCGTCGACAGCGCCGACTTGGACGCCGATGTGATCTTGGTGCCGCACCACGGCTCGGCCCACCAGGACGCCGACTATCTGGCCGAGGCTTCCCCGGCGTTGGCCCTGATCAGCGTTGGCGAGGACAACCCGTACGGCCATCCGGCGCCGTCCTTGTTGGCCAAATTGGCCGGTTTGCCAGTCTTCCGCACCGACCAGAACGGCTCGGTCGCGGTCGGCCTCAACGAGGCCGGATTGGAGGTGGTGACGCAGAAAGCCGCTCCCTGACTGGGGTCTTCGCGGGTGAGCCTCGCGTGCCAATGTCACTGGGCGCGGGGGCGTCGAATTGGTCGGCGGCGGGTGGCAGACTTGGGGCGTGAGTGGTTTCGGCAAGGCTGTGTTGGTTATCGGGCCGGAGGCGTTGTTGGCCGAGCGGACGGTCAAGCAGGCCGTGGCGGCGGCCATGCGCGAGCGTCCCGACGCGCAGGTGGAGTCGCTGGTGGCGGCCGACTTGGACGCGGCCCGGCTGATGGAGGCGGCGGGCGGGTCTCTGCTGGCGTCGTCGTCGATTGTCGTCGTCGAGGAGTTGTCGGAGTTGCCATCCGAGTTGTTCGACGATGTGCTGCGCCTGGCGGCTCATCCGGGCCCGGACCTGGCGCTGGTCTTGGTCCACCCCGGCGGCGCCAAGGGCAGGGGACTGGTCGACAAGCTCAAGAAGGCCAGGATCGAAGTGGTGGAGTGCCAGTCGGTGAAGGCCTGGGAGGCTCCGCGATTCGTGTTGGCGGAGGCCAATCGGCTAGACGGTCGCTGTGACCAGGCCGCAGCCGCCGCGCTGGTGGACGCCGTCGGCAGCGACCTGCGGGCTTTGGCGTCGGCCGTGCGCCAACTGCTGGACGACAGCGAGGATCGCTCCATGACGCCGGAGTCTGTCAGGCGCTATTTCTCCGGGCGGGCGGAGTCGACCAGTTTCGCGGTGGCCGACGATGTGCTCAACGGGCGCACCGGCGCGGCCCTTGGCAAGCTGCGTTGGGCGCTGGCGACGGGCGTGGCCCCTGTCTTGGTGACGAGCGCCTTGGCTTCCGGGTTGCGCAGCCTGGGCAAGTACTTGAGCGAGTCGAGGCATCACGCCAATTCCGACATTGCCCAGGTGATCGGCGTGCCGCCGTGGAAGGTGAAGGACTTGTCGCGCCAAGCCGCCCAATGGGACGGTGTGGGCGTGGGCCGGGCGCTGGCCTGCGTCGCCAGCGCCGACGCGGCGGCGAAGGGAGCCGAGAGCGATCCCGGCTACGCGCTGGAGCGCATGGTCATGGATGTCGCCGCCCTGCGCAAAGCGGTGCAGACCAGGTGATGGATGGCGGCTGTGGCCCACCGGCAGGGTGTGCCTCGGCGGGCGTGGCGTGTCCTGTCGACGCGCGCGAGGGCACAAGGCGGGGCCTGGGGTGGCGAGCGATGGGGTAGCCCCCACTATTCGGGTTCGAGGCTTCAATCTGAGGGGCAGTCGTGCCCGCGGGCACGGCGAGGAGGCGCGGTGGTTGAAGACCGGCGGCGCGAAAGTCAGGCCAGGCTCACAGGGCGGCGGCCTGCGAGGCGACGGCCG
>JAISUF010000091.1 GCA_031272195.1 Propionibacteriaceae bacterium | reverse complement strand
CGCGGTGTTGCCGAAGAGGTCCTCATCCATTTTCGGACAGCCCGATCACCTGCTCCACGACGGCGCGGGCATCGCCCGCCGCGCCGTGGTAGATGTCGATTCCCATCTTCCCCAAAGTGTTGACCATGCCCGGCCCCATCCCCCCGGCGACCACAGTGTCGACGCCGTGCTCGCGCAGGAAGCGGACGATCCGGGCGTGGTGCGCGCCGTGGCCCGCCGGGTCGTCGTGCGAGGCGTCCCAGCCGACGTCGAACTCCTGCCAGTCGCTGACGGCCCCGTCGGCGACGGCTGCCACCGCCACCCGCGCGGCCCGTCCCCAGTGCGGCCCGACCTGGCCCGCCTCGTCCACCGGAATGCAGATAACCACGCCAGAAGCCTACCCCGGCACTCTCCCCGCCGCCGGTCGCCGCCAGGACGGCTTGGGCGCCGGGGCCATTGTCGGTTGCCACCCGGCGCCGCGACAGTCTGCCGCCAGGCGTCAACGACTCCCGCTTCAGGCTTGCGTAGACTTCTTGCCGAGGAGGAGTGATGGCGCAGCCGTACGTGTTCAACATCCAGCGCTTCTCCACGCACGACGGGCCCGGCTTGCGGACCACCATCTTCTTCAAGGGATGCCCGCTGCGCTGCCCGTGGTGCCACAACCCGGAGGCTGTCAGTTTCGAGCCCGAGACGATGGCCGACGCCGACGGCAAGACCGAGCTTGTGGGGCGGGCATACAGCGTCGACGAGCTGGTCGCCGAGGCCTGCAAAGACCAGCTCTTCTACGACCAGTCGGGCGGCGGCGTGACGCTGTCCGGCGGCGAGGCGATGGCCCAAGACTTCGCCTACATCCGGGAATTGGTCGCCAAGCTGACCGCCAGGGGCGTGCGGGTGGGCGTCGACACCTGTGGCGTGGCGGCCACCGAGCGCTTCGCCGAACTGGCCCCCGAAGTCGATTTCTGGCTCTACGACTTGAAATTCATCGACCCGGACGACCACAAGTCCTGGACCGGCGCCGACAACAAGCTGGTCTTGCGCAACTTGTCGGCCCTTTCCGACGCCGGCGCGGCGATCTATCTGCGGATGATCCTGATCGACGGCCTCAACACCTCCCCGGACCAGATCGGACGGGCCATGGAATGGCTTCGCCACAACGCCATACGCCTGCGCCAGGTCGACTTGCTGCCTTATCACAAACTGGGCCGCGACAAGCGCCGCCGACTCGGTCTGCCGGCGGTCGAATTCGCCGCCCCCGACGCTGCGCAATTGTCGTCAATACGCGCTGTCGTCGCACTGTCATATCCAAGTGTCACAATTGGTGGGTGACCAGCACCGACACAATGCCCCAGGCCCAAGGCGCCGCCGCCACCCACCGGCGCGGCTCGACGCCGCGCGTCAAGCGGCTGCGCGAGATCAGCGAGACGGCTAAGCCGTCGATCAGCTTGGAGCGCGCCCTGATCGAGACGGAGGTCTACCGCGACCACGAGGGGAAGGTTCCCCCGCCGGTGCTGCGCGGGCTGTTCTTCAAACGGCTGATGGCCGAGCGGACCCTCTACTTGGGCGAGGACGAGCTGATCGTCGGCGAGAAGGGCGTCGCCCCGCAGTCGGCGCCGACCTTCCCGGAGCTGTGCTGCCACACCATCGAAGACCTCGACAACATGAGCCGACGCGAGCGGGTTTCGTTCGCCGTCACCGAGGCCGACAAACAGCTTCAACGCGACGTGATCATCCCGTTCTGGGCCGAGCGGGCTTCGATGGCGAAGATGAACGCCGCCCTGCCCGACGCCTGGCAGCGCCTGTTCGCCGCCGGGCTGTTCACCGAGTTCATGGCCCAGCGCGGGCCCGGCCACACCGTCGCGGACGGCAAGATCTACCGCTTGGGCTATCTCGATTTCATCGACGCCATCGACGCACGCCTGGCCGCCCTCGACTACGGCGCCGACATGGAGGCGTCCCACAAGGCGGCCGAGTGGCAGGGCATGAGGCTGGTCTGCGAGGGCATGGTCGTCCTGGGCGAGCGCTACGCCCAGCTGGCCCGCGACCGCGCCGTGCTGTGCGACGACCCCGTCCGGCGGCGCGAGCTGTTGGAGCTGGCCGAGGTTTGCGACCGCGTGCCCGCGCGCGCCCCGCGCACCTTCCGCGAGGCCGTCCAGATGTATTGGTTCACCCACATCGGCGTCACCTCGGAGATGAACAATTGGGACGCCTACTCCCCCGGCAAGCTCGACCAGCACCTGGAGCCGTTCTACGCCGCCGAGGTCGCCGCCGGCTCCTTGACCCGCGAGCAGGCCCGGGAGTATCTGGAATGCCTGTGGGTGAAGTTCAACAACCAGCCCGCGCCCCCGAAGGTCGGCATCACGTTGAAGGAGTCGGCCACCTACACCGATTTCTGCAATATCAACACCGGCGCCCTGCGGCCCGACGGCACGTCCGGCGTCAGCGAGGTCAGCTATCTGATCCTCGACGTCATGGACGAAATGCGGCTGTTGCAGCCCAGCTCGAATGTGCAGATCTCCCGCAAGTCGCCCGAGCATTTCCTGCGCCGGGCCTTGGAGATATCGCGCCGCGGCTGGGGCCAGCCCGCTTTCTACAACGCCGAGGCGATCATCCAAGAGTTGCTCAACATGGGCAAGTCGTTGGACGACGCCAGGGCTTGCGGCATCGCCTCCGGTTGCGTCGAGACGGGCGTGGCCGGGCAGGAGGCCTACGTGTTGACCGGCTATTTCAACGTCCCGAAGGTGTTGGAGCTGGTGCTCAACCGCGGTTACGACCACTACACCGGCCAGGTTGTCGCCCCCGATCTGGGCGATCCGGCCGAGTTCGCGTCTTACGAGCAGCTTTACGGCGCCTTCACCGAGATGTTGCGCTTCGTCGCCGACGTCAAAGTGGCCGGCAACAACTTGATCGAGCGGCTGTTCATGGACACGCTGCCGGTGCCGCTGTTGAGCGTCATCACCGACGACTGCGTCGCCCGCGGCCTCGACTACAACTGCGGCGGGGCCCGCTACAACACCTCCTACATCCAGTGCGTCGGCATCGCCACCGCGACGGACTCGCTGGCGGTGTTGAAGAAGCACGTCTTCGAGGAGCGGACGCTGTCGATGGATGAGTTGCTGGCCGCCTGCCGGGGCGACTTCTCCGGCTACGACCGCGTCTTCGACATCGTGGCCAACCAGACGCCGAAGTACGGCAACGACGACGACTACGCCGACGCCATCCTGCGCCAGGTCGCCGACTCCCTCCAGGAGGCCATCGCCGGTCGGCCGACGCCGAAGGGCTCCAAGACGATCGTCGAGTTCCTGCCGACGACTTGCCACGTCTATTTCGGGCAGGTCATGGAGGCCTCCCCCAACGGCCGCCACAAGGGGATTCCCCTCCCCGATGGCATTT
>JAISUF010000081.1 GCA_031272195.1 Propionibacteriaceae bacterium | reverse complement strand
GCTGGCAGTTTCGGGCGACTCGATGGCTTCTATTAAGGGTGAGGGATTTTGCGTCCGGACGGGCGCTGGGAGAGGGGTTTGCGATGATCGCGGATAGTGGACGTGGGCCGAGCGGGTTGGCGCGCCGGGTGAGCGCTGGGTTCGGGTCGCGGAGGCGGGTGCTGGCGGCGGGCGCGGTGTTGGCGTTGTTGGTGTCGGTGTTGCCGGCGGTGGCTTTGGCGTCGGCGCCGTACAGGGTGGGCTACGCCGTGGGGTCCCACACGCTGGGCACGCTGGCGCCGAGGACGGGCTCGGGCGGGAGCCGGGTGGTCTGTGTGGACTCGGACAAGGACGACGACTCGTCGTTGCAGGACGACGGGTCGGGGGGGAGCGACGAGTTGTCGTACCTTCTGGCGGAGTACGTCGACCAGACGGGCAGCGACTTGGAGGGCGCGGCGCTGGCGTACATCGTCAAGTCGCGGCTGGGCGATCCGGGCTGGTCGTCGCTGTGGTCGGCTTTCAAGGCGTCGCACGACGAGTCCAAGGTGTTGGGCAAGGTGGCCGATTTGGAGGACGAGGCCGGCAAGCGGGCGGGGCCGTACAAGCTGGCGGTGGCGGACCCGAGGGCGTCGGAGCTGGACAAGGCGACGGGGACGGTGCCGGTGCGCGGCTCGCTGCGCGCGAAGGGCGGCAAGGGCTCGCACATGTCGGGCGTCGGCGTGACGCTCACGATCAGCGGCCCGGCCGTTTGGGCTAACGGCAAGAAGAGCGTCCACTTCACGACCGACGGGCACGACTTCGCGGTGCCGATGACGGTCGAGGACGTGTCGAAGATCAAGATCTCGGGGGTGACGGACGCCGACCTGCCGCCGGTGTCGTACAAGAAGTACAAGCCGAAGACGGCGGGCAAGCAGGACATGGTGTCGCGGTCGTCCGGCGGGTCGTCGGCGAAGACCGAGTCGGCCGCGGTGTTCCAGTACTCGACCCAGCCGCAGCTGGCCTCGCAGGTGTCTTCCCAGCTCGTGGAGGCGGGCTCGGTCCTGGCGGACTCGGTGGTGGTGTCCGGTGGCACGCCGGGCGCGTCGTACAAGGTCGAGACCGATGTGTGGGGGCCGCTGGCCGACAATCCGGCGGCCGCCCTGGCCGGCCCTCCAGCGGGGGTGCCGCTGTTCCAGAGCTTGGAGAAGACCGTCAGGCTGGACGGCGCGGGCGGCGCGGTGGTGGAGTTCGCGACGACGCGGCGGGTCGAGGAGGCCGGCGGGTTCGTGTGGCGGGAGCGGGCGGCCGCCCAGGGCCTGATGCTGGCCGCGACGACGGCGTGGGGCAGGCCAACCGAGGTGTCGCTGCGGGCGTGGGCGCCGAGGCTGGGCTCGGAGGCGATGGCGTCCAAGATCGCCGTGGGGGAGCCGCTGTCGGACAAGGTGACGGTGCGCGGCGGGAAGCCGGGCGCGCAGCTGACCGTCTTGGCGACGGCCTACGGGCCGTTCGCGGACTGGCCGGCCGCGTCGGACGCGGCGCCGGCGGACGCCCCGGTGTTCGAGCAGGAGGCGACGACGGTGACCCTGGACGGCAACGGCGCGGCCGACGTGGTGTTCACCACGGCCCGCGCGACGGTCTCGACGGGCTATTACGTGTGGCAGGAGTCGTCGGTCGCGATGAACGACATGGCGGCCGCCTCGTCGATGTTCGGCAGGCCCGAGGAGTCGCAGTTCGCGTGGGCGCCGAGGCTGTCGTCGGAGGTGTCGGAGGCGCTGGAGTGGGTCGGCTCGCCGCTGGTCGACACCGTAATGGTGGAGGACGGAGTCGCGAACGCCGACTACACGGTCTCGACCAGGCTGTGGGGGCCGTTCGCCGACAAGCCGGGGGAGTCCGCGACAGCCCCGGAGGGCGCGGTGCTGTTCCAGGAGTTGGAGCAGACGGTCCGGCTGGACGCCTCGGGCTCGGGCCAGGCGGTGTTCACGTCGGCGGCGATCGCCCAGCCGGGCTGGTACGTGTGGCAGGAGCGGGCCGCCGCGCAGGGCGGCGCGCCGGCGGTCGAGACGTCGTTCGGGCGGGCCTCGGAGATGTCGCGGGTGTCGCGGGTGTCGTTGTCGTCGCAGGTGGCGGACGCCTACACGCCCGCGGGCGGGACCCTGTCGGACACGGTGTCGGTGGCCGACGGCCGCCCCGGCGCGGATCTGACGGTTGTGGCGGCGGTCTGGGGGCCGCTGGACTCCCAGCCGGCCGGCGAGCTGGAGCAGCCGCCCGCCGGGGCGGCGAAGGCCGCCGAGTTCGAGCAGACGATCCGGTTGGACAACAACGGCAGGGGGAGCGCCACGTTCACGACCGGGCCGCTGTCCGGGACGGGCTACTACGTGTGGCGCGAGTCCTCGAAGGCGGGCGGCGGCATGGCGGCCGCCACGTCGACGTTCGGCCGCGCCTCCGAGACGGCCTCGATACCGACCGCCCGGCTGTCCTCGCAGGTGTCGGCCCAGGAGGTCGTGGTCGGCGAGGAGCTGAGCGACACGGTGGTCGTGTCCGGCTTCCAGCAGGTCGCGGGCGCGGCGGCGGCGAAACTGGTGTTGACCGGGCAGGTGTTCGGCCCGGTCGCGCCGAGGGCGGTCTACCCGGACGACCCGGCCGCCCCGGCGGTCTACGACTGCTCGGCGGTGTCCTGGGACGGCGCGCCGCTGGCGGCCGACATCGGCCCGCTGGAGGTCTCCGGCAACGCGACCCTGGAGGGCGTCGGCCGGTTCGCCCCGGCCAAGGTCGGCTGCTACACGTGGGCCTGGCGCCTGTCGGCGGCGAGCCAGTCCGGGCAGAAGCTGTTCGAGGTGGACCACCCCAAGGGGCAGGCGTCGCAGACCGCGCTGGCCGCGCCGAAGCGCAGCGTGGTGTCGCAGGTCGAGCGGAAGGTCGTGGCCGGCGGAGCGGTCCTGGTCGACGCGGTCAGCGCCGGGTGGTATCCGAACACGGCCGTGCGGCTCGTCGACCGGCTCTACGGGCCGTTCGAGCCGGGCAAGCTGCCGGAGGGAGCCGCCGTGCCGGAGGGCGCGAGGCTGGTCGCCGAGCAGGCCAGCGACGGCGTGACGGACGCGGACGGGAACTTCTCTGCGACGTTCAGCTTCACCATCCCTGCCGACGGGGCGGCCGGCGACTACGTGTGGGTCGAGACGCTCTACGACACGCGCGGGGCAGTGCCCACACCCGTCGAGACCGCGGCCGCTCCGACAGACACCCCGGCCGCGAGCGCCGCCCAGGTGGCCGCGTCCGCCGCGGCGGAAACCGCGCCACAAGCGGCCCCGCGGGCCCCGGACCCGGCTGCGGGAGAGGCCGCGACCGACCCGGCCGCGGACCAGGCGGCGGGGGAGCCCCAGCAGGCTTCCGACAGCGCGCCGGCCCAAGCCGCCGACGGGTTGGCGAGGGCGGCCAGGATCGGGCAGGACGCGGCGGGAGAGGCGGCCGCGCCAACACCAGAGGGCGGCGCGGACGAGGCCGCGCAAGCGTCCGGACAGGCGGCGGGGGAGCAACCCGCCGAGTCGGCGGTTTCGGCGGCTGAGGGCGCCGCAACCCCCGCCATTGCTGCCACCGGCGCCGAGTCGGCGGCCGCCGCCGGTGGCGTCGAGGGGACGGGGTCGTCGACGCCCGCCGCGGATTCGGCCGAGTCCGCGGCCGTGCCCGCCTCGGCGGGAGCCGCCGGGGGAGCGTCGCCCGCGGCGCAGCCGTACGCCGAGGTGGCAACCGGCGCGTTCGGCCGGGCCTCGGAGACGTTGCGGGTGGTGCCGAGGGGCGCGGTCGTGTCGAAGGCGTCGGCGTCCGAGGCGGGGGTCGGCGCGACCGTGTCCGACGCGGTGGCGCTGTCCGGCGCGGCGGCGGTGTTGGAGGCCGACCAGCGGGCCGCCGTCACGCTGTCGGGCAAGCTGCTGGGCCCGGCCAAGGCCGTCGGCGGCGGCTGCGACGGCGCCGACTGGGACGGCGCCCCCGTGGCGGCGGAGATCGCCGAGATCTCGGTCGTCGGCGACGTGGAGCTTGACGGCCTGGGCGCCCACCTGCTGCGCGCGCCGGGCTGCTACACGTACACCTACACGTTCAAGGCCGTCTCCCAGGACGAGGCGGTCTGGGAGACCGTCCACGAGCCCGGCCAGCCGTCGCAGACCGTGCTGGTCGCCCCGCCCGCGATGCGCACCCAGACGTCGGCCCAGACCGCCGGGGTGGGCGCGGCCATCTCCGACGCGATCGAGGTGTCCGGGTTCGACAAGGCCGGCGCGCCCGACGGCACAACGGTGACGGCCACGCCCCTGGGGCCGCTGGCCGCCCCGGACGGCGGAACCTGCGCCGACCTGTCGGCCGAGGACTGGCAGAAGGCCGTGGACGGCGACGAGGGCGGCTTGCGGGCCGGCCCGCCGCAGTCGCTGCCGGTGGCCGGGAACGGCGAGCTGGCGACGGCCCCGTTCAGGGTCGCCGCGCCGGGCTGCTACACCTGGGTCGAGGCGATGGCGAACGCCGACGGCGACGAGTTGTCGAGGACCAGCCCCGGCGAGGCGTCCGAGACGACGCTGGTCGCCCCGCCGACGATGCGCACGCAAACCTCGGCCCAAACCGCCGGCGTCGGCGCGTCGCTGACCGACACGATCGAGGTGTCCGGGTTCGACCCGGCCGGGGCCTCGCCCGGCACCGTGATCGTGGCGGCGCTGCGCGGCCCGCTGCCCGCGCCCGCGCCTGGCGGCTGCCAGGCGATCACGGCGGCCGCCTGGGCTGAGGCGATAGCCGCCGACCCGGCCGGGCTGGTGGTCGGATCAGAGCAGCGCCTCGACGCCAAGGGCAACGGGACCGTCCGCACCGGCCCGGTGCTCGTGCAGGCGGCCGGCTGCTACACCTGGACCGAGCGCATGGAGGCCCCCGAGCGGCCGGACCAGCCGATCGCGGAGACCCCGCCGGGGGAGGAGTTCGAGACCACCCTCGTCGCCCCGCCGACGATGCGCACGCAAACCTCGGCCCAAACCGCCGGCGTCGGCGCGTCGCTGACCGACGCGATCGAGGTGTCCGGGTTCGACCCGGCCGGGGCGCCGCCCGGCGCACAGATCGAGGCCGCCCTGCGCGGCCCGCTGCCGATCCCCGAGTCCGGCGACTGCTCGTCGATCGCCGCCAAATCGTGGGTGGACGCCATCTCCGCCTCGACGACCGGCCTGGTCGTCGGCGCGGTCCAAACCCTCCAGGTGGCCGGGAACGGCCAGTTGGCGACCGGGCCGGCCAAG
>JAISUF010000012.1 GCA_031272195.1 Propionibacteriaceae bacterium | reverse complement strand
AGCCAGCAGCGCGGCGATGGTCTCGTGGACGGGCCAGCCGACGACGGCCGCCGTGCCGGCGCTGGACACCGCGTAACGCTCGTCGAGGGCCTCGCGCAGCAGGTATTGGGCGGCGGGCGAGCGGCAGATGTTGCCGTGGCAAATCGTCAGCACCTGGAACGGTCTGGTGGCCATGGCGGGCTCCTTTCCGCGGCGGTCTAGGACGAGTGCTTGCGGCGCTTCTTCTCGCCGATCGCGTCCTCGTAGTAGCCGTACTGATAGTAGTAGCCGTACTTGGAGCCCGACCCGCGCCGGTCTCGGCGCAGCCGGTTGACGATGATGCCGACGGTCTGCCCGTTGGCGGTGTCGATGGCTTCCAGGGACTCCTCCAGTTGCGGCGAGGTGGTGCGGTTGGCGTTGATGACGAGCAGCGCCCCGTCGGTCTCGCGCGACAGAATGGCCGAGTCGGTGACGGGCAGCAGCGGCGCGCAGTCGATGATGACGTAGCGGAACTGCCTGGTGGCCGAATCGATGACCTGCTTCATCCTGGCCGAGCTGAGCAGCTCCGACGGGTTGGGCGGGATCGCCCCGGAGGCCATGACGACGAGGTTCTGCACCTGCGTGCGCTGAAGCACGTCGGCGGGCTTGGCCCGGCCGACTAGGACGGTCGTCAGGCCGACCTTCTCCTCGATGCCGATGTACTTGGCGATGCGCGGTCGGCGCAGGTCGGCGTCGATCAGCAGCACCGACTCGCCCGCCGTGGCCAGCACCGCGGCCAAGTTCATGGAGATGGTCGTCTTGCCCTCGCCGGGCAGCGCGGATGTGACGACGAACGCCTGCCCGCGGCCCTCGTTGTCCGAGCCGACGAAGGCCAGGTTGGTCCGCAGCCGGCGGTAGTCCTCCGCGCTGGCCCGCGACAGGGTGGTGCGGGCGGTGCCGTCGTCCTCCAGCTTGTCGTCGACCGCCAGCCGTCCCATGATCGGCACGTCGGTCAAGTCCTTGACCTGGTCCTCGCTGGTGATCCGCTTGTCCAGCAAGAACCGCAAAGCAGCCTGTCCCAGGCCCAAGACGAGGCCCGCCAGCAGGCCCAGGAACAAAGTATTTCGTTCGGACGGTGAGGAGTGGTCCGTGGGCGGCGTGGCCGGAGCGACGACGGTCGCCCGCACGATCTCTTTGCCGTCGGAGCCGACCGGTGTGAGGGTTTCGACGGCGGCCACGAGGCTCTCGCCGACGGCGTTGGCAATGTCGGATGCGGTCTGGGCACTTGACGAGGACGCGCTGATCGACATTATGGCTGTGCCGGTGGGTACAGTGACGGAAATGCTTCTGGCGAGCATGTCTGGAGTTGTTTCAAGGCCGAGCTTGGTTATGACCGGGGTCAAAACCATGGGTGTGGTGGCCACCTTGGCGAAAGAGTCCACTTGGTTCTGCGAATAGTTCGAGCCGGAGGCCAGGTCGGAGCCGGAATTGCCCGTCAGAACGGTCAAGAACACTTGCACTTGGGCTGTGTACACGCGCGGCAGCAAGAACATTGAGACGATGGAAACTGCCACGCAAGTCAGAAGGATGACGACTATGCTGCGCCAGAAGCGTCGCAGGATCGCGATGTAGTCGGTCAATTCCACTTCTAAACCCCTAATCCGAGAGTGTCTAGCTCATACTACAGCACGATGGGTTGGCGACTGTGGTGGCACTCGCCGCAGCGTTGGCCCCAAGGGTGTTGCGGTCCTGACGCTGTCGTGGGTGGGGTAATGTGTTGTTGAAAGTTCTCTAGCTGTCTGGGAGGCGGCATGCTTGCGCGGGTCCTGTCGGCGGTCATCAGCCGACTGAAATCCGAGGAGTATGCGCTTGACTCTGGCATTTCAGAGGGCGAGCTGGTCAAACTTGGCTTGCGGCGCTGTCTGATGCTCGGACGCGGCATGGCGGTTCGGCCGCTGCTGCGAGCCTCGTCCGGGCCGCTGTTCTTGGGGCGGCGGGTGGTGTTGAAATCCAAACGCCTGATTTCGCTCGGGCGTTCCACCACCATCGGAGACTATTGTTATCTCGACGCGCTGTCTCACAATGGAATAGTTGCCGGAGATTCGTTTACTTTGGGCCGAAACAGCACGATAGAATGCACGGGTGTTTTACGCAACTTGGGTGATGGCATCGTCATCGGCGACCATGTTGGAATATCGGCGAACGCATTTATCGCGGTCCGGGGGCCGGTCGCCATCGGCTCTGACACCATCGTTGGCGAAGGGCTGTCGATTCAGGCGGAGAATCACCGATTCGGGTCCGGCGACGAGCCGATTCGGTTGCAGGGCGAGACGCGGCGGGGCGTTCGGATTGGCCGCGGCTGCTGGTTGGGCGCCAGGGTGACCGTTTTGGACGGCGTCACCATCGGCGATGGAGCTGTGGTTGCAGCGGGAGCAGTGGTGACCAGAGACGTGCCGTCCCGTAGTGTGGTGGCCGGAGTGCCAGCTCGGTTCGTCAAGAGTCTGTCGGACGCCGCTTGCGATGCGGCCAGCGAGACGTCGGCATGAGCGGGCGGCGCAGACTGGCCTCAAGGCCGAGAACCGCTGCGCCCGATTGCTCAGAAGAGGGCCTCGAGCTGGGCACGCCCGCTTCTGCGAAAGCCCTGATAATCAGCCTGGTGTGCCTCACGTTGGTCTGCCAAGTCAGCTTCGGCGGCGCAGACTTGCTGTCCCAGGTTTATGCCGTCACGTTGTGCGTGTACCTCCTGGTCATCTTCTTCGTCCTGCGCGTTCCGGCGTTCTCAGGGCTAGGAATGTATGTCTTCTACTTGTTTTTCTTCGTTCAGCTCGGTGTGCTGTTGCAAGGCCTCTATCAGCCGATTTCGCGGTCGGTGGTCTACATTCTCCTCGGCTACATGGTTCTGTCGCCGTTTGTTGTCTTCCTTTTGCGGCGACCCGGCAAACACAAGACGCTGGCGAACACCGGAAACCAGCCGCCCAGCGGAGTTCCCGCCCTGCTGTTCGTCATCGGCCTGGTGTCGGTGTTCGCGTTCTACGCCCAGGTTGGCACTGTGCCGCTGTTGGCTCCGGACGCCGAGAACTTCCGCATTGAGGCGTTGGCGGGGCGCGCCAGCAACGTCATCCTGGCCTCGACCTGTTTCTCGGTGGCCATCTTGCTGCAGCCGAAGGCTTCTCGACGGCTCCTATGGCTGGCAATCGCCTGTCCGCTGCTCTTAGGCAGCGGGGTCAGGTCGCAAGCCATGACGATGGTGCTGATAGTCTTCGTCACTTATTGGGTGGGTCGTGGGAAGCGGTTCTTGTTGGCCGGCGGTGTGATAGGGACGATCCTCGTGGTTGGCTACGGCTTGGTGGGTGTCGCGAGGGCCGGGCTCGACACTTGGGCTTGGAGCAGCATCTACAAGCCGTTCTTGTGGCGGCTGTATGTCAACACGAGCAACTTGGATGCGGTTGTTCGTCTATATCCCGACACGCAATTTCGCTATGGCGGGACGTTCTTGGATGATCTCGTTGTGCTGCTGCCCGGCCCGCAGGAATCGTCGATGATGAAGCTGAAGTATGTCTTGGGCATGAATTTTGACGGTGGGTCGGTCACGCCCAGCGTGTTCGGCGAGTGGTACGTCAACTTCGGCTTGGTCGGAAGCCTGGTGGGACCGCTGCTGGTGCTGGTGTTGGTGGGTGTGCTGGATCGAATCCATGCCCGACATGTCGATTCCAGGATGTATTACCTGTTGGGCTTCGCCCTTGCTGGGTTGGCGACCACTAGTCTGGTGCCCATCTTGATCAACAGCTACATTCCTGTGATGGCGGCCTATGCCCTTGTGGTCGTGGTCAACAAATCGACATTGGGGCGGCGCTCGTCGCCCGGCAGGTCGGTCTCCCGTGTCAGACGAGTTGCGCCGCGGTGGGAGCCGCTGCCCGACCCGCTGTTCAGCTGGGATTGATGAGGATGGGCGTAAGGGAGCAGGTGACAGTGTTCGGAAGTGGGAGGTCTTGTGGGAGTCGGCCAACTAGCGGCCCTTCTCGACGAGTGCGTCGCTGATCGCGACTACTCGTATCGAGCCACACGGCTTGGCTTCGTCAAGCGTCACGGCCTCGATCTGGCGTTCAAGTTCACGTTCTTGATGGCCAACAGCGTCGGAAGGCCTGAAGCCGCGTCGGGCCAGCTCCTGTTGTTGGACGAGACCAAGGCGTCCCATGTGCAGCGGTCGTTGGCCCAGCTATCGGCTTTGCTCGACGCGGGTCTCAGGCCGCGCTTCGTCCGGCTGTCCGGGATCGGACGGAAAGGGCATGCCCGATTGGGCCTGGTTTGGCCGCTGGCGATGACAATCAAACTGTGGGCTTGTATAGTCGCCGCCCAGCTGACGAGGTTTCCGCGCCATGAGCGCTCCGACCGTGCCAGCATGAGGGTTGTTCTGCGACTTTATGGCGATGCCTTGGCCCGGCTGGGCCGCACCTGCCGCGGGTGCTTGATGATGTCTGATTACACATTCTTCGGCACGGCGACGGCCAGGCTGCTGGACCGTCCCACGTTCGTGGCCCAGCACGGCTTGGTGTTGGATGATCGGCTCTACTACCCGCCCAAGGCCGACCACTTCCTGGCCTGGGGTCGCGGGAGCCTGGCGCGCATGCGCCACGACCCGCGCGTGGTGGTCGCCGGCAAGCCACTGGACGAGCGGCTGACGGATGGGCCTGTTGCGGCAGCGCTTGGTCGGCCCACGCTGCTGTATTGCGTCTCATCATTGGAGCCAACGGTCGTGAAGCGCAAGCTGGACGTGTTGTTGTCCCTGTGCGACGAGTTGAACTTGTCGTTGGCCGTCAAATGGCATCCGGGCAGCCTGAGCAACATGGCGGACCTGGCCGAGGCGTTGCCCGACCGCGTCCAGTCATACAAGGACGAGAACCTTTCTGAACTGGTGTTCGACTACGGAGTACTAGAGAATTCCACAGTCGTCCTGGACTTTGTCGCGATGCGGAAGAAGTTCGTCATTTTCGACGAATCCGGGCCTTGTTTCGAGCCCTATCGCGATGTCCTGCCAATGGCTGCGACGGCAGCTGGTCTGCGCGACGCTGTCGCCGCACTGCCGACGCGTGACTTCGAGGCGACCTTCGACCGGCTGCTTCACGACGAGCTGAACGACGGTCAATGCAGCGTGGGCGAGGTGATCCGACAGGCGGTATCCGGCCCTAGCTCAGCTGCCGACGCTGCCGCGTGACTTCGGCTGTGGGCCGATTGGGCTCACAGCCGAAATCACGGCGGTTCAGCTTCGGGCCGGAATCACCGCTCGGAGAACGTCGTCGCAGGCGTCGAGGTCGCATCGGCCTGCTGAACAGATGGCACGTTGGCCGCAGTCGATGAAATGTTGACCGTCACCGTCTTGAGCAAGCCGTCGGCGCCGGCCGTTCCCGGAGCGTTGACGCCGTACAAGTTAACCGACTGGGCGCCGGTCTTGGCGGTGGTGAACGAGCTTTGGAAGCCGTGGTTGTTGCCCAGGCCGGGGAACTTGGTGCCGATGTCGGCGCGGGTCTGGTTGGCCGTCAGAGTGTGGCACTCGCCGGTCGTCAGAGTCCCGCCGACACAGGCTTTCACCTGGATCGACGTGCTCGGCGAATCCCAGTCGGCGGCCCAGCCTCGCACGGACAGGGTTCCAGCAGAGGGACTGGTCGCCAATTCCAGCGATCCGACTGGCAGCGGGGCGACGCCGACTGTCTTGGTGCCTAGGAGTCCGTCTGCTCCGGCGGTGCCGGAGAGGTTGATTCCGTAGAGCTTGATGGCTTGGGAGCCGAGTTTGGCGGTGGTGAACGAGCCTTGGAAGCCGTGGTTGTTGCCCAGGCCGGGGAACTTGGCGCCGATGTCGGCGCGGGTCTGGTTGGCCGTCATGGTGTGGCATTCGCCGGTTTGCAGGTCGCCGCCGACGCACAGGGTGACTTGGACAGCCCTGGTCGGGTCGTCCCAGTCGGCGGCCCAGCCGCGCACCGAGATGGTGGTTTGCGGGACGACTTGGGCGATTTCGAACGATCCGACTGGCAGCGGGGCGACGCCGACTGTCTTGGTGCCCAGGAGCACATTGGACCCCGTGGTCCCATTGATGTTGATCGCATAGACCTTGACTTGCTGCGAGCCGAGTTTGGCGGTTGTGAACGAGCCTTGGAAGCCGTGGTTGTTGCCCAGGCCAGGATTCTGGCTGCCGATGTCGGTCCGGGTCGTGTTGGCTGTCAAGTCGTGGCACTCGCCCGTGCTCAGGTCGCCGCCCACGCAGGCTCTCACGGTCACGGCCTGGGACGCGCTGTCCCAGTCGGCCGCCCAGCCCTTGACATTGATGGTGGTCTGTCCGGACACCGAGGCGTCCTCGAATGCCCCCACCGGGTCGTGGGGGTGGTCAGCCTGCTTCTCCACGCCGAGATTGTAGGTCTTGGTCCAAGTGGGATAGCTGGTGAGCCCGGTAACGTTGATGTAGTACGTTCCGCTGGCCGGAATGGCGATTGGATTCGTGTCGGCCCAAGTCCCGTCTGATTGGTTGGCAGTGAGTTGGTAGTCCTTGACAGACGTATTTTGAGCATTGGTGACCTTGATAATATAGGCGGATGCGGTTCCGCTTGTCGCAGGGAAAGTAAAATTCAACTTGTAGTTGCCCGCGCTGGCGGCGGTGAAGGTGTAATAGTCCTGGTCGCGGTCAGCGTACTGTTCGGCCGCGGCGCTGGTTCCCTGAATGGTTGATCCGAGACTCAAGGAGTCTGCGGTGGCGGTGGTGCCATTGGGCTCGGACTCCCAGTTTCCCGAGGTGTTTGTCATGGTTGCCTTGAGCGTGTATGTCTTGCCCCAGCCGTACTTGTCCGATTGCGATCTGATGCGCAAGTACAAAGTTCCGCTTGGCACCGTGATGCCCCTCTGCGACAGCCATGTGCCGTCTCCCTTGTCGCCGGTCAACTGATCGTAGTTGTATTGGTAAAGAATATTGCCGCTGGAATCCTGCAGGTCGACGTAATAGGCCTCTGCCGTCGAGGTGCGGGGGGTCCAGGTCAGCGACAGGCCCAACAGGCCGCCGTTCGGGATGGTCAGCTTGTACCAATCGTCGTCGTAGTAGGTGGAGTTGAGGGTGTAGAGGGCGTTGCTGGTGCCTTGCATGGTCTGGCCGAGGGGCAGTGTGGTGGCCGTCTGCATCGAGTTGTTGTCCTCGGACTCGTAGCTGACGCCGGATTGCCTGGTCAGTGACAACTTGACCTGATACTTCTTGCCCCATGCGGGGGATGACGACTGGCCCTCGACGACCAGGTACCACGTGCCGGTGCCGATGGTCATGTTGTTGCCGGCGATGCCGGAGCCGTCTCCCTTGACCTGGTAGCGGTACAAGTAGGAGATTGAGTTGGAGCCAGTGGATTTCACGATGGACACTGTGTAGGCGTTGGCTGAACTAGACAGGCCGCTGGGCACCGTGAAGTCGATCGCCAAGGCGGCGGGTTGGTCGACTTGGAATGAGTAGTAGTCCTGATCGACAGTTTGATCCGTGACGAAGTACAAGGGCTGCGATGTGCCACTGTAGTAGCCGGAGGCCGTCATGGGGGTGGCGCCGGCGGGGTTGCCGTTCTGTTCTACCTCGACGTTGCCGGAGGGCAACGTCGCCGTCAGGGAATACTGTTTGCCCCAAGACGGCCACGTGCTCTCGGCCATAACTAGGATGTACCAGTTGCCGGATGGAAGCGTCATGAAGGTATCATTCAGCCAAGCTCCATTCGACTGGTTGGCTGTGACAGTGAATGTGTACCGCGCGGTCGTGTTATTGACCTCGGGATCGGTTGAATTCGATTGGCACACCGTGAGGGTGTATGCTTGAGCAGAGCCGCTCAATGACTCGAATGTGAAATTCAACGCAAGCTGGCTTGGCTGTGAAACGCTCAAGGAGAAGTAGTCGTAGTCCTTGGTCTTTCCGTCTGTATAGGTGAGGCCGCCTGATGTTGAGCCAGTCATGGCCGTCCCCGCCGTGAGAGCCGTGGCTTTGCCTGGGCTGTAGTTCGGTTCGACCTCGCTTTGCGCTGCCGCGTGCGCGGCTGTGGTGCCGATGAACGTCGTGACAAGCGTTGCCGCAAGGGTTGACAGCGCGATTTGGACGAGTCTGTTGGACATTGGCTTCGCCTTCCGTTGGGGGTGCCTTCAAAGACGATTGTATACGCCATCCCAGGTCCTTTTGCGACCAGTCCAGAAAGTGCGCGGAGACCGGCCTGGGCGTTGCGGTGAGTTCTGCTGGAGTGGCGGCTAACCGCAATGGCGCAGGCGTCATCCGGCGGCTATGGATTAGCTGTCCAGCGCCTGGCGCAGCAACTGGTCGTATTGGCTGTTGATGCGGGCCCAGGAGTAGGCCTCGTGGGCGCGGCGGACCGCCCGTGCTGAGAGCTGGTCTTGGGCATCCGGGTCCGACAGCAGGGCCGTGACGGCCTGGGCGATGGCGGTCGGCTCGGGGCTGGTGAAGCGTCCGGCGTCGGCCAGCACCTCGCGGGTGAAGACGGTGTCGCGGGCGACGGTCGGCGCGCCGCAGGCCATCGCCTGGACCAGGGCGGGGTTGGTGCCGCCGACGGAGTGCCCGTGGAAATACGCCCCGGCGTGCTGCCACAGGGAGAACAGCCGCCGGTCGTCGGCGATGTGGCCCAGCCAGCGGATGCGGGGGTTGGCGTCTGCCAAGGCCGCGGCTTGGGCGTCCAGCTCGCCGGCGCCCGATCCGACGATGACGACGTCGTGCTGGCGGGCGATGGCCGGCGCGGCCTCGAAAAACTCCGGAATCGAGTTCTCCGGCACGAACCTGGCCACCACCAGGGCGTAGGCGCGGTGGGCCAAGCCCGGCTCGACGGGCAGGTCGGTTTCGGGGGAGTCTGCGCCGTAGGCGATCACCTCGCCGCCCCTGCCCAGCTCGGCGGCCCAGAAATCGGCGATCGCCGACGAGTCGCAAACCAGCCGGGTGGCCCACTTGGCGCTGGCCCGCGCGCCCAGCCGGAAGACGGTCTTGGCCAGGCGGTTCCACTTCGCCCGCCGCCACTCGATGCCGTCCACGTTGACGACCGTCGGCACCTGGCGGGCCCGCAACAGCGGCAGCCAGAAGCCGTTGGCCACATTGAAAACCAGCGCCACGTCGGGCCGCTTCCGGGCGGCGTCCCAGCAAGACGTCAGGCCGTAGCTGAGC
>JAISUF010000058.1 GCA_031272195.1 Propionibacteriaceae bacterium | reverse complement strand
CAGGAGTTGACGCTGGGCAAGACGATCGTCGACGCCACCAGCGGCAACACCGGCATCGCCTTGTCGATGATCGGCGCCGAGCTGGGCTTCCCAGTCAAGCTGTTCCTGCCGGCCGACACCGGGCTGGAGCGCAAGTCGATCATGCGCTCGTTCGGCGCGAAATTGGTCGAAACCGATCCGCTGTCCGGGCCCGACGGGGCATACTTGGCCGCCCGGCAGTCGGTGGCGGCCGATCCGGAGCGCTATTTCTATCCCGACCAGTTCAACAACCACGCCAACGCCTTCGCCCACTTCGTCGGCACTGGGCGCGAGATTTGGGAGCAGACCGGCGGACAGGTGACCCATTTCCTGGCCAGCGCCGGCACGTCCGGCACGTTCACCGGCGCGTCGAAACGCCTGAAATCGGAAAACCCGGCGATCCGCACCCTGCTGGTGCAGCCGGCCACGCCGATCCACGGCATCGAGGGCACCAAACACTTGGAGACGTCGATCAAGCCGGGCATCCTCGACGAGTCGTTGGTCGACGGCTCGATCAGTGTGACCACCCAGGAGGCCTACGAGACGACGCGCAAACTGGCCCGCCGCTCCGGGCTGTACGTCGGCGTCTCCAGCGGGGCGAACGTGGCGGCCGCCATGAAGCTGGCCAGGCAGTCGCCGCCCGGCTCGGTGATCGTCACGATCCTGTCCGACTCGGGCGCCCGCTACCTGTCGTACCCGCTGTGGCAAGTCTGAGCGCAGCCAGGCGTCTGGCGGGCCTTGGACAGCGACGCCAGAGACGGTTTGGGGACGGCCGGCGACGCCCGAAATCTCCGGCTACTTGACCTTGATCTTCTTGACCTTCGAGGTGGCGGAGTTGAAGAACGGCGCGTAATCCGCGCTCGGGGTGAACTTCACCTTGATCTTGTGCGTGCCCTTCTTCAGCTTCTTGCTCAGGGTGTACTTCGCCTTGCTGTAGTTGACGGTGACGCTGCGCAGCTTCTTCTTGCCGTCGTAGACGGTGATCTTGCCGGTGTGGGCGATCTTGGTGGTGGCGGTCAGCGTGACGGCCGACTTCTTGTACTTCTGTTTGCTGGCGCTGTAACTGACCGACAAGCTGGGGCTTTGCTTCTGGCCGGTGACGGTGAACGTGTCGGAGGTGGCGCCGGTCGTCCAATCGGTGGCCGGGACGACGAAGCGGTAGCTGGTTTTGGCCGGGGTGTTCTGTGTGATCGTCGCCTCGAGGGACACGCCGCTCGAGCCGGTGGATACGTAGGACCTATAGCTTGAGACCTCCAGCCATTGGCCGGCGTCGAGCCGCTGTAGGGAGATGTTGGCGTATTCGCCGACGGCGGTTGGGAATTCGACGCTGAACGACTTCTTGGCCTCGTAATAGGGGTCGTTGAAAGTGAAGTCGAAGTGGTAGGACTTGAACACGACGTCGCTGCCGGACAGCGCCGTCGAGCCTAGTCCGATGGTGGTGGGGGCGGCGTCGAGCTGGACGGTGTAGGGCGCGGAGACGGCGACGGGGTCTTCGATCCGCAGCCGGAACTGCCACGTCCCGGCGGCCTCCTTCTTGTGGCTCGATCCGAAGGTCTGGACGGTGCCGGACCGGCCCCTGTTCCAAGCGCTGTCGTACTGCGTCCAAATGCCGTTGACCTGGCGTTCGATGTAGACGGTGTGCCACGAATCGTCGGCGCTGGCGGGGAGTTGGTAGGCCACCGTCGCCTGCGGCGCGACGGCCGAGGACTGGTAGGCGGTCTGCGAGCCGAGGGTTATGACGTCGTCGGCGCGGGCGTCGGGGGCGGCGCACAAACCGCCCAGCGCGACTGCCAAACCGGCCAGGATGGCGGCGGAACGCCTGATTGCCACAGTCATGGGGGACCTCCTTGTCGGGTGGTGTGCCCCAATGCTATCGCCCGTCCCAGCGGGGCCTCAAATGGGTCTGCCCGCTTTCGCACAGCAGCCTCACAAGCCCGCTGGCTATGCTCCAAGGCGTCGGCCCGACCGGCAGGTGGAGGAGATTTCGATGAACCGCATGATGCGCCTGGCGGCCAGCGCGATTGTCGCGTTGGCCCTGTTGGCAGGAGCCGCGCCAAGCCCGGCCCGCGCCAACGAGGGCGTCGATCTTCTGGTCGCCCCCCAGACGACGGCTTTCGCTTTGGACTCGCTGGCCGACGTCGGGCAGTTCCACTCGACCGATTTCAAGAAGATCCGCAACGACTTGTGGTATCAGGTGACCAAACACGTCACGGTGCAGTGGCCCGGCGGGGTGGACGAGACGTCGTACGTCCGACTGGAGAAGCTGGCCGACGACGGCCAGTGGGTGCCGGTCGGCAAGCCGCGCATCGCCTTCCTGGAGGCGGGCGAGACGAGCGTGTCGTACGCCTGGAAGATCATGCAGGACACGCCCGATCCCGTCCAATACCGTTTCGCCGTCGACGCCAGCGCTGCGGTGACCGGCGGTGTCAGCGAGACCTTCCAGATCAGCGGGGAATTGCAGACCCCGGGGTTGAAGGTCAAGTACTCCAAGAAGACCCAGCACTACAAGAAGACGCCCGTCGCCTTGTCCATCACCACCTCCAAGGCATACAAGGGCAGCGCCGCGATCTATGACGGCGACACCCTGCTCAAAACCGTCAAGGTGACCTCCGGCAAGGCTTCGTGCAGCCTGCCCAAGAAGCTGAAGACGGGCGTCCACAAGATCACGGTCGTCTTCACCGCCACCGCCGAGTTCGCCGATTTCTACAGCACGCAAACCTCGGCCGTCAAGAAGGTCAAAGTCGTCAAGTAGCACCCGCCTGCGGCGGGCGTCAGGCGAAAGGCTGGCTGGCGCGGGTCAGGCGGTTGAGTCGGGCGCGTCCCAGCTTGACCGTCATCGCCTGCAGCAGCGGCTCGACCTGCTCGGGCGAGGACGCCGAGGCGATGGGCGCGGTGACGCCGGGCTGTTGGCGCAGCCACGACAAGGCGGCGGTCGCCGGCTCGACTTCGGCCGCCTCGGCCACGGCCAGCAGCTCCTCGACGACGCGGTAGCCGTCTTCGGTGGCGTAACGTTTGACGGTGGCCGCCCGCGGCCCGCGCAGCGGCTCGCCGGGCAGGTACTTGCCGGTCAGGAAGCCGCCCGCCAGGCCGTAGTAGGGGACGACGGCCAGCTTGTGCGAGGCGACGACGTCGAGCAGGCCGGAGGCCTCGACGTCGCGGCGGTGGACCAGGTTGTACTCCGGCTGGACGGCGACCGGCGGTTGCAAGCCGTTGGCGGCGGCGGTTTGGAGGACCTCCTCGATGCGGGCGACGCTGAAGTTGGACAGCCCGTAATGCCGGATCGCGCCCTGCTTGATGAGGTCGTTGAAGGCGCCCACCCACTCGGCCACCGGCAGGCTCGGGTCGTCGGCGTGGGCGTAGTAGAGGTCGACGGTGTCCAAGCCGAGGCGCCGCCGCGAACCGTCCAGGGCGACTTTGATGTTGGACGGTTTGAGGCCCCGGTTGCGGGGGTGTTTGGCGACTTTCGTGGCGATGACGAGGTCGTCGTGGCGGCCGCGACGGCGCAGCCAAACCCCGATGGTGCGCTCCGACTCGCCGCCGCTGTGGCCGGGCACCCACGCCGAGTACGAGTCGGCGGTGTCGATGAAGTTGCCGCCGCCGTCGGTGAAGGCGTCCAGGATCTGGTCGGAGGTTTCCGGGCTGGCCGTCCAGCCGAAAACGTTTCCACCCAGGCACAACTGTGAGACTTTGAGCTTGCCGATGCGCAGCATTGCGACCTCCTGTGGACCGGCGTTGCGCGAAGACACGGCAAAGACGACAACGCGGCTTGTGAGCCACAGTCTACCCAGCGATGAGGCGGGTTGGCCATACCTGGGCGTCCGCTGGTTGGCGTCCGCTTGGCGGCGTCGGGGCGGCTCGGTCCGGCCGGCCCGCGGTCGGCGGCCACCAGGCGCGCCGTTCGGACTCAGGCGGCTGGCGGCTGGGCCCGGCGCTGCGCGGCGCGTTGGCGGGCGTTGTAGTCGCGCATCCGCTGCGGGTAGCCGACGACGCCGGCGTCGTAGGTGGGCAGGTTGTATTGGGCGGCGAACGTCCTGGCCCATTCGACCGAGTCGACGCTGCGGCGCGTCCACTCGCCGTCGTGGGCGATCAGCAGCAAGGTGGCTTTGGTGACGGTCGTCGGCAGTTCGATGAAAGCCTCGACGCCGCGGCGCGTCTCGATGAACGCCGCCAGGTGGTCGACGGCGGCCGACGACAATTCGTCGGCGGTCGGCTGGCCTTTGGAGCGCTTGCGAAAACGGTCGAACAAACCCACTTGCCTATTATTGCCCATCGGGCGAACTCCGCGGTGGCGCGGCGCGGCCGGCCTGACTCCCGGCGGGGTGTTCGGCGCAGCGGCAGGTGGGTTACGCTTACAATTACCCTCAGATGGACGAGTCCGAAGGAGAAACAGATGTCCACTCAAGTTCCACTGCCAGTTTTGGGCGAGAGCGTCACCGAAGGCACGATTTCACGTTGGCTGAAGCGCGTCGGCGACACGGTGGCGGTGGACGAGCCGCTGGTCGAGGTCTCCACCGACAAGGTGGACACCGAGATCCCCTCGCCGGTGGCCGGAGTGGTCTTGGAGATCTTCTACCAAGAGGACGACACAGTGCCCGTCGGCGCGGTCTTGGCCACCGTCGGGGAGCCCGCTGGCGCCGCCCCCGCCTCGCCGGCCTCT
The DNA here is from genome assembly GCA_031272195.1 of Propionibacteriaceae bacterium. Lineage (GTDB taxonomy): Bacteria > Actinomycetota > Actinomycetes > Propionibacteriales > Propionibacteriaceae > Propionicimonas. The sequence goes on along the minus strand of JAISUF010000058.1, from coordinate 5,180 downwards.
GCCGCCGACTCCGCCGTCGAGTCCGCCGCCTCGGCTCAGCCGTCGGGCAGCGCGTCGTCCGCTGCCTCGTCGTTGTTCTCCTCTGGCGAACCGGCTTCCGCGCTGTATCCGACTTCGGAGCGCATCTCGTCGATCTTCCCGGCCGTCGAGGCTCCCGCCGCCGCGCCGCCCGCCGCCTCCGCCGCGCCGGTTTTCACCCCGCCGCCGACCGCCGCCCCTGCTCCCGAGGCCCCCGCTCCCGAGCCTTCCGCACCCGCCTCCGTCAGTCCCGCCCAGGGCACGGAAGTGGTCTTACCGGTGTTGGGCGAGAGCGTCACCGAGGGAACGGTGTCGCGCTGGTTGAAGCAGGTCGGCGACGAGATCGCCGCCGACGAGCCGCTGGTCGAGGTGTCCACCGACAAGGTCGACACCGAGATCCCCTCGCCCGTGGCCGGAACGCTGTTGGAGATCCGTGTCGCCGAGGACGAGACCGTCGCGGTCGGCGCCGTCCTGGCGGTGGTCGGCGCGCCGTCGGCCGCCCCGGCCGCTGCTCCAGAAGCGCCCGCGCCCGCCGAGGCGACCGCGCCTGCTGCCAGCGAACCTGCTGCCGCCGAGGTCCCCGCGCCTGCTGCCAGCGAACCGGCGCCCGCCTACGAGCCTGCGGCGAGCCCCACAGCCTCGCTTGCCGAGCCGCCCGCGCCCGCCGCCGTTGTGGCAGAGCCTGTCGCGACGGAGCCCGTCGCGCTCCAGCCCGCGGTCGCCGAAGAAGCCCCGTCCGAGCCCGCCGAGGAGTCCGAGGCCCCCGCTCCCGCCGCCCGCCGCGCCTTCTCCGGCCTGCCGGAGGAGGCGTATGTGACGCCGGTGGTCCGCAAGATCGCCGCCGACAACGGCGTCGACCTGAGCGAGATCTCGGGTTCCGGCGTCGGCGGACGCATCCGCAAAGCCGACGTCGAGGCCGCCATCGAGGCCGCCAAGGCCCCGGCGGCAGAGGCCGCGCCCGAGCCGCCGGCCGTCCCCGCCGGCGCCACCAAGCTGCGCGGCACCACCCAGCCGCTGGGCAAGCTGCGCACCATCCTGGCCAAGCAGATGGTCGAGTCGCTGCGCGCCACCGCCCAGCTGACCGCCACCGTCGAGGTCGACATGACCGAGATCTCCAAGCTGTGCCTCAAGGTGAAGGACGCCTTCCAGGCCGAGGAGGGCGTCGACTTGGGCTATCTGCCGTTCATCGCCAAGGCCGCCGCCGAGTCGTTGAAGGCCTTCCCCAAGCTGAACGCCAGCATCGACGCCGATGCCGGCACGGTCGCCTACGCGGCGGCGGAGAATCTGGGCATCGCCGTCGACACCGACGAGGGGCCGATCATGCCGGTGGTCGCCCAGGCCGGCGACCTCAACGTCACCGGTTTGGCCAAGAAGATCGCCGAAGTCGCAGCCCGCGCCAAGGACGGCAGCATCGCCCCGGACCAACTGTCCGGCGCGACGTTCTCGATCTCCAACTACGGCGCCAACGGCACGTTGATCGACACCCCCGTGATCGTCCAACCGCAGGTCGCCATCTTGGGCGTCGGCGCGGTGGTGCGGCGAGCAGTCGTCCTCGCCGATCCCGATCTGGGCGACATCGTCACCGTGCGCGACATGGTCTATTTCTCGCTGGGTTACGACAACCGGCTGGTCGACCAATCCGACGCCGCCCGCTTCCTGGCCCATCTCAAGGCCCGCTTGGAAGCCGGCGATTTCGCCGGCGAGCTGGGAGCCTGAGCCGGGCCGCCGACAGGTCTGAGCATGCTCGCGCGAGGAGCATGCTCGCCGTCGGGTGCGCGCCGCCTCGGCGGGTTGCGCTAGCGGCGGGCGTGGATGTCGAGCACGGCCCGATAGGCCTGCACCATCGCCTCGGCCAAGCCGGCGCCCGGCCCCGGCGCGGTGTGCTCGCTGAGTGAGGCGGCGGCCCCGCCACAGGCGTAAAGCCCCGTCACCGGCGAGCCGTCGACGCGCCGCACGACGGCGTCGGCGTCGACCACCAGACCGCCCTTGGTGCCGGTGTCTCCCGGATAGACGGCGACCGCCCAATAGGGCGCCTTGTCGACCTTGCCCAGCGACGGGTTCTTCTTGCGCGAGCCGCCCAGGCCGTAGCGGTCCCAACTCGACTCGCCCCGGCTGAAATCGGCGTCGCGCCCCTTGGCCGCGAAACCGTTGAAACGCACCACCGACCCGAGCAGGCCGGGCGGGTCGACGCCGATCTCGGCGGCCAACTCGTTGAGCGTGCTCGCCTTGTGGATGTCTTGGCCTTCGAGGGCCCTGCGCAGATTGGAGCCCGCCTTCCACGGTCCGAGCGCCTGCGCCTGGCGGTGGCGGGCGTCCATGATCAGATATGACGGCACCGCCCGCACCGAGCGGGAGCGGGCGTAAAGGTGCTGGCCGAGGACGGCGGCTGGGGCCGTCTCGTTGTAGAAGCGGTCGCCGACTTGGTCAACCAGCAGGCTGTGGGCGGCTCGGCGGGCGTGGTCGATGCGGTAGGGGCGGTGGTCCACCATGATGACGGGCACCCACCAGGCGTCGTCCAAATTGGCGGTGGCCAAGTCGTGGGCCTGCGCCAAAGCCAGGGCCGCGCCGTGGTTGACGCCGTTGTTCAACGACCATTCGACGCTCGTGGGCAGCGGCAGGTGCTCCTCGCGCAGCCGCTGGTCGCCCTCGAAGCCGCCGCAGGCCAGCAGGACCCCGCCCCGCGCGGCGATGCGCGTCTTGGCGCCGTCGCAGTCGACGACCCCGCCGGTGGCGCGGCCGTCCTCGACGACCAGGTCGCACACCGGGCTGTGGTAGCGGACCTCGACGCCGTTGGCCTGGGTGCGCCGGAACAATTCGGCCACCAGCGACTCGCCGCGGCTGAGCGAGGCTTTGGCGCCTTTGACGCGCGACAGCAGTGGCAGCGAGTCCAGCGGGCTGGAGTTGACGACGTCGGCGGTGCGCAGGCGGTCGGCGTCGGGCCCCAGGGTGGAGCGGTCGATGTGGTGCATGGCCAGCACCCGGCCCTGGTCGCGGGCGTTGGCGCAGTTGGGATAGTGGTCGGGCAGGCCGCGCATGATCGTCAACGGCAGGCGGGAGTTGAGAAGCCAGGCGGCCAGTTTGGGGGCCGTCTCGACGAAGGCCGCCCGCCGGGCGGGCGTGGAGATCTCGGTCGGCTCGCCCAGCACCTCGTTGAGGTAGTCCAGCGCGTCGGCGGAGGAGTCGGCCAGTTGGGCCTTCTCTTGCAGGCTGTTGCCGGGCAGCCACATCGCCCCGCGTGCCCCCGCGTTCGTACCCCCGACCAAGTCCGAGGCCTCCACCACCAGCACGTCGTAGCCCAGCCGGGTCGCGGCGGCGGCCGCCAACAGTCCGGCGGCGCCGGCGCCGGCCACCACCAAGTCGTATTCCGATTTCATGTCAACTCGCTAGTGACGACGCCAACGCGATCAGAGTCCGGATTGACATGCCCGTGGCGCCCTCACCTATGTAATAGTACGGCGAGTGGGTGTTGAACGCCGTCCCCGCGATGTCCAAATGAACCCACCCGACGCCGTCGGGCACGAATTCGCGCAGGAAGGCGGCGGCCGTCAGCGCGCCGCCGTGGCGGTCGCCGGACGATTTCAAGTCGGCAACCTGTGATTTCAGCTTGTCGGACGCCTCCTCGGGGATCGGCAGCCGCCAGAACTCCTCCCGGGCGGCGCGGGCCGCGGCGAGGACGAGTTGGGCGGCCTGGTCGTCGTCGGACATCAGCCCGGCGGTGCGCTCGCCCAAGGCGACGATGCAGGCCCCGGTGAGCGTGGCGACGTCGACCAGCAGGTCGGGGGAGTCCTCGGCGGCTTTGGCGATGGCGTCGGCCAGGACGAGGCGTCCCTCGGCGTCGGAGTTGGCGTTCTCGACCGTCAAGCGGTTGTACATCGTCAACACGTCGGAGGGTCGGTAGGCGCTGCCGGAGGGCATGTTCTCGGCCATGGCGCCCCAAGCCGTCACTTTCACCGGCAGGCCCAGCTCGGCGATCGCCAGCGTGGCGGCGAAGACCGACGCGGCGCCGGTCATGTCGTGCTTCATGGTGTACATCGAGTCGGACGGTTTGAGGTTGAGGCCGCCCGAGTCGAACGTGATCCCCTTGCCGACCAGCGCCAGGTGTTTGGCCGCGCCGGCGGGGGAGTAGGACAGTTTGACGAGCCGCGGCGGGCGCTGCGAGCCGCCGCCGACGGCCAGGATGCCGCCGAAGCCGTCGCGGCGCAGGGCCTCGTCGTCCCAGATTTCGACGGCCAGGTCGTCGCAGGTGGAGGCTTGGTCCGCGACCGCTTCGGCGAAAGTTTGCGGATACAGGATGTTGGCCGAGGTGTTCACCCAGTCGCGGGCCAGACAGACGCTCCGGGCCACCGTCTCGGCCTCTTCGACCGCTCGCGCGGCGGCGGCGTTGGTCGGATCGGCGACGACGCGAAGCTCGCGCAGCGGGCTGACGGCGTCCTGCCGGCGGAAGCGGTAGGCCCCCAGCAGCGCCCCCTCGACGGCGGCCCTGAGGATTTCGCTTGACGCCACAGCGTCGGACAGCGACAGCGTCACGTCCAGAGGCGAGACGCCCGGCAGCGATGTCAGTTTAGCCAGGGCGGCGCCACAGGCCCGGCGGACCGCCTCGGCGTCGGGCGACGCGCCCAGCCCGCTGGCGGCCAGCAGCGCTCCGCGAGTCGGCACGACGACGCAGGTCCCCGGTTTGGAACTGGCTCCGACGCCGCGCAAGACGTCTGACAGAGGCCGCCCGAAGGCCTCCTCCCATTCGGCTCGCAAGCACTCGGGCACACCGACCAGGGCGGCGTCGTCACCGCTGCCCGCGAGCCCGACGACAACGACCCCTTCGTCGGCCGCCTCCGCAACCAATTCGACCACGTTCAATCCTTTCATCCGAGTCCGAGTGGCGCCTGCGGGTTGTCGGCCAGCCTGGCCTGATTCGGCGGCGGCCCGTCGCGGCCACCACGCGTTGCGCAACCTCACACCCCCAGTGCTATCCTAGACGCTGGCTCACGGGGCATTAGCGCAGTTGGTAGCGCGTCGCGTTCGCAATGCGAAGGTCAGGGGTTCGAATCCCCTATGCTCCACCCAAAGTGTGTTGTTCCAACCCTGTCCTAGCTCTGCGTCGTCTTGCGAGACGCATAGGTGTCAATCTGATATAGTTTCTATCAGTATTCGGTAGAAACGAGGTT
>JAISUF010000236.1 GCA_031272195.1 Propionibacteriaceae bacterium | reverse complement strand
CCCGACCGAATCTGTGGAAAACTTCCGACTGCCCCGCCCGCAGAGCTGGTCTTATCCACAGGCGCGCCTGAACAGATTTGCCACTCCACCCGAGCAGAAGCCAGCGGAAGTCCGCGATTTCGCCGCGCCTGGTCGGCCCCGGCAATGGACGCCACACCCAGGTCCGACGCGCCGCCGGTCGAGCCGGGGCGACGATCAGGCGAGCCTGCCCACCTCGATCGCCGCGCCGTTGTAGCCGTACCAGGCCAGCACCACCTGATTGAATCCAGAGCTGGCCGTCACTATCATTCCCCCGCCCACATATATATCCACATGATTCACATACTTGAGATTGGCGCGCCCCTTTGGGTAATCGTAAAAGAGCAAGTCGCCCGGCTTGAACTTCTCGCCGCTGGCAAGTTGCTTCTTGCTCAGTTTGACAGCCTTCTTCTTGCTCTTTACCCACTTGGCCTGCGACTTGGAAGAAGCTGGAAGGTCGACCCCCACTTGCTTGTACGCCCAATACACCAATGACGAGCAGTCGGCATATCCCAGCTTCATGCGTTTGGATTGCGAATACTTATCGCCAATCCTTCTGAGCGCCCACTCGGCGGCCAACGCCGCCCGCTCCCCCTTGGGTATGGAGTTCACAACCGAGAAGTTCGCCGTGTGCGCGAGAGCGGTTCCCTTCGAGTTGACGACGTACACCTTCAGCGTCTTCTTGCCCTTGCTCAGCTTGTCGAAGGGAAACTTGTACTTGACGGCCGACAGGTCGTACTTCTTGGGCCCGCCGACCACCTTCTTGCTGTAGGACTTCTCCACCTTGGAGCCCTTCAGCACTCGAATGACGATCTTCTTGATGGGCAGGCTTGAGACGATGGTGCCGGTGACCACATTCGGCCGACCTTTCAACTGCTTCAGCACGGGATCCAAGCTGGCCCTGACCGAATAGTTGACATCGAACGCGGAAGCCACGGCGACCGGCTTGCTGGCCGTAGCCCCGCTCCAAGAGGTGAATGTGATCGTTGCGTCGCCGCCCCCGACCGCTTTCACTTTTCCCTTCGCGGAGACGGTTGCGACAGCGGAATCGGACGTGCTCCAGACGCCGTAGGCGAGAAGACCATCGCCCAACTCCCACCCCTGGAGTTCAAAACTTGGGGTTGCCGCCTCAACAATAGCAAGTGAATAGCTGTCGCCAATGTTCAGCCTGACGTCCCCCTGCGTGAGTTTGAGATCCCGCAATGCCTGACCTTCGACCTCGATGCTTGGCCGATCAACGCCACCCTCTCCAAAATAGGCGCTCAGGCTATAAGTCGCACTCTCGCCGTACCATATCGGCTCAACATCCACATAGCTGGTGTCAAGTCCGGTGTACAACGTCTTCTTGACGCAGTCCGAGTAATTGACGCAGGTTTCGCGCACCAGCTCGAACTTCGTCACCGCAGCGGCCTCCTCGGCGTCCTGACGCCAAGACAGCTCCACAGCACCGACTCGTTGCGTCAAGGTCAGGTAAGTCCCGCCGTCTTCCTCGGACTCGGTGGGCAGCGCGGACGCCGCTGGCGCGCCCACCACGCCGACCAACAACGTCATGCCCACAACCAGTGGCAGCCAACGTTTCATGGCGTCGATGCTAGCGCAGGGCGACTCGCCCGCGCTTTGGCAACAACCAGCTGGCTGAGCGACAGACGCCCTCAGACGGCTTTGACGGCTGTGACCAGCTCCAGGTAGCGGTCGAACTCGGCTTGGACCGGCGTCAGAACGCGGTCGGAGACAAGTTTGTGGACTTCGGTTTCCAGGGCGTCGGTGGCGTGTTTGGCGGCGCGGCGGGCGACCGGGGCGACAAGGGCGCGTCCCAGCAGGCCCGACAGCGTGCCGACGACCAAGCCGCCGACGAACAGCCAGGCGGCGGCCGGCCACCCCAGCCACGTCACGGCCGGCAAGCCGGGATAGCCCAGCATCGGCAAGAACAGACCGCCGACGGCCCACAGCAGTCCGGCCAGGCAGGCCAGGGCGCACAGCCACTGAACGGCTTGGAAGATGTGCCACCACCAGGCGTCCTGCTGCGGGGCGAGCTGTGTCGCCGCCACCTTGTTCAGCCCGGCGATCAGCTCGTCCTCGCCGGACGTCGCCGCCGCCCGCACCGAGCGCGCCCAGCCGTCGGACAGCTCGCCGGTGGTGGCGTTGGTGAAGTCGCGCAGGCACTGGTCGACCCTGGCCCGTTGGACGGAGCCGCTGAAGGTCGGCGCGTCGCCGGCCTCCAACGGAATCGACTGGCGTTTGGCCAGCTTCTTCAAGATCGCCGCCGACGAGACCGCCCGCCGCGACGTGAACGGCCAGCCCGTCACCGCGAAACCGCGTTTGCGGACCGCCTCCTCGATTTGGGCGGCGATGACGGGGACGTACGCCGCGCCCTTCATAGACTCGTGCAGTTCGGCCACCACCCGGCGGTTCATGGCGGCGTTGGCGATCGGTCCGAGATCGGCGTCCAAAGCTTTGCGGACGGCGCTGACGTCGCCGCCCAAACGCCTGGCCATCGCCACTTTGGCGCCGACGACGCGGGCCAACACCTCGCGCAGCGCGTCCACCCCGGCCCCGGTCAGCGTCGAGGTGGCGATGATCGGCGTGTTCTGGGCGGCGTTGGCGTCGAGCAAGCGGCGCAGGTCCTTGACGCAGCGGCTGGCGTCGGCCTCCGAGAGCTGGTCGGACTTGTTGAACGCCACCATCATGACCTCGGAATAGCCGGCCATCGCCTTGATGTAGTCGTCGTGCAGGGACGAGTCGGCGTACTTCTCCGGGTCGACCACCCAGATCATGGCGTCCACCACGCCGACCAGCCGGTCGACGGCCTGGCGGTGCTTCGACTCGACCGAGTCGTAGTCGGGCATGTCCAGCAGCACCAGCGACGAGAAACCGGCGTCGCCTCCCTCCAAGCGGTGGCGCTGGCCGACGTCCAGCCAATCGAGCAACTTGGCCGGCGACTCGCCACCCCAGGTGGCGGCCCTGACCGCCGATGTTGTGGGACGGCGGACCGAAACTTCGGCGTGGTCGGCTTTCGTCAAAGCGTTGAACAGGCTCGACTTGCCAGCGCCGGTCGGACCGACCAGGGCGACGACGGTCAGCTCGCCGCTGAGCGCCATCCGCTCCCCGGCCTGTTTGACGACCCGCCTGGCCTGCCGCAAGACGGGCTCGCCGAGGCGCCCCTCGCCCAACTCGACGACCTTGCCGAGCGCCTCCAAGCGGTCTGCCAAGCCGTTCACCTGGCACCCCCCGCCTTCAACGGCCGGGCGGCCCCACCGGAGGAGACGTCTTCAGCGGCGACAGGCTTCGAGGCGGCACCGACTCCTTTGGACGGACCCGCGCCGTCGCTCTCCCCGCCGCGGGCCGCCCCGCCCGACTGGGAGGGGCCCTCGACCGGTACGGATCGAGTTGCGCCATTGGGAGGCTCGGCCTTGGACGCGCCCGTCTTGGGCGACCCGTCTTGGCCGGCGTCCGCCTTGGCCTGGCGTCCGGCGTCGACGGACCCGCCGCCGACCACCGCCATCAGGCGGCGGTCGTCCTCGCGGGCGCGGTTGACATCGGCCACCGCCGCGCGCAGCGCCGTCGGCCGGGACTGGTCGACGTGTTGGGCGTCGATCAGGGCGAAGTAGCGCTCCTGCTCGGCGGCCATCAACTCGTGGACGCGCCGTAGCAGGTCGTCGCGGCACTGCTTGGCGATCTTGCGGACGGCGTCCTCCCCGAAAACAGCCTCCAAGACCCGCTGGGCCAGCAGCGCCGTGCCTCCCGCCACGCCGACCTCGGCCCCGACCAGCCCGCCGGTTTGGGAGAAGGCGACGATCATCAAGGCCACGCCGACGCCGTTGACGCCCAACGCCAGGAAGCGGGCCCGTGCCCGTTTGGCCTGGCCCTCGGTGGAGACGACGCGCAAAATGTCGGCCTGCCACAGCCGCACCAGTTCGGCCGCCGTCGCCGACAGATTGCCCGAGCCGCGCCCGACGGGCCAATCGGCGGCGGCGATCAACGTCTTGCCGGCGGCGTGCGCCCCCCAAAGCTCCAGGATGCGGGCGGCGGCCGCCTCGGCGCGCTCGCGGATCAGGAAGTCGAGGCCGTGCTCGATGGCCGCGCCGACCTCGTCGGCCTGTTTGGGCGAGCCGCGCAGGGCCCCGGCGACGCGGTCGCGCAGCGAGCCGATGCCGCGCTCGACGGCCCGGAAGAACTCGCCGGTGCCGACGAACTCCTGCCAACTGGCCAGCACCTCGCCGCGCAGCAGCGAGCCGTCGGCGGTCTGGGAGGCCACGGCATCCTCGGCGCTCTGATAGGCCTTGACGACCTCGGCCCGCAAGTCCTCCAAGGCGTTGTGCTGGTCGTCCATGGCGCGGGCGACGGCGGGGGCTTGACGGGTGAGCTGGCGGATGGCCCCGGCCAGCGTCCGGGCGATGACGGCTTGGCGGCGGGCGGCGTCGGCGGCCAACTCTTTGAGCCAGGCCAGCACCTCGGCGACGACCGGGACGGGCAGCAGACCCTCGTCGTCGACGTCCGTCTCGGGAATGGTGAACAGTTTGACCGCGCCCAGCTTGGCGTCCTCCATCATGGCGCGCAGATAGCCCTCGACCTCCTTGCGGGCTTTGGGCGTGACGCGGTCTAAGACGACGGCCACGGTGGCGTTGCGCCCGGCCGCCTGGCGCAGGTGGTCCCACGGCACGGCGTCGGCGTAGCGGTCGGCGGTGGTGACGAACAGCCACAGGTCGGCGGCGTCGAGCAGCTCTTGGGCGAGCTGGCGGTTCTCGGCGACGACCGAGTCGATGTCCGGGGCGTCGAGAATGGCCAGGCCCTCGCCGACGGCGTCGTCGGCCACCAGCAGCAGGGCGCGCGACTGGTCGCCGGCTTTGGCGACGCGCTTCAAGTCGGGCAGGACGCGCGTACCGGAAAACCAGCCGGCGTCGCCGGGGTGGTGGACCAGATGGGGCACGCGGGTGGTCGGGCGCAGCACCGACGAGGGGCTGACCGGGTGACGGATCAGCGAGTTGACCAGCGTCGACTTGCCGGCGCCGGTCGAACCGCCGACGACCACCAGCAGCGGCGCGCCCATCGACTCCAGGCGCGGCATGATGTAGCCGTCGAGTTGGGCGGTGAGGCGTTTGGCCAGGTCGACGGCCGGCTGGGCCGAGGGCAGGGGCAGCGGCACGTAGACAGCCTCAAGCCCGTCGCGAACCCTTTGCAGAGCCGCGTCGAGAGGCGGTTCTGCCATTCGCTCACTCCTATCACGAAGGGGGCCCCCAGTTGGGATCGACACTAGAATACCCAGCCTGGCGTCCAACTGGAACATATACCCGATTTCGGCGCGGTGTGCGGCGCCGGAAGAATTTCAGCCCGCGTGGATCGCTGATGGCCCCAGACCGCAGGTCGCGGATCGTCACGAGCAGTTCTTCGGCGCGCTGGTCGGCGGCATCCACCAGGCCGCGCGCCTCGGCGTCGCGCAGGAACGCCAGCTCCGTCATGGCCCGCTGCAGGCGCATCGTGTCCAGCCAGCAGGCCAGGCCGCGTCCCAGGGCGATCCAGCCGGCCGCGAAGCGTTTGCGCAGGCGGCTGAAGACTTCCGGGTCGGACGGGTGCAGCCAGCCCATTTGGACGTAGTCGCCCAGGCGGGCGCGAATCAACCGGCCGTTGACGAACTCCGAGCGCACGACGTACACGACCACCGCCAGGAACATCGGCACGGCGATCGTCCAGTACATGATGTAGAGCCCCGGCGGCTGGTTCATGGAGGCTTGGGAGTTGAACAGCATGTGGCCGAAGGCGGCGAACAGGTAGCCAGTCAGCGGCGCCAGGACGCGCACCACTTTGGAGTGGGCGCGCAGCGCGACGGCCACTCCCAGGCCCGTCATGGTGGTGAACAGGGGGTGTCCGAAGCAGGTGAAGACGCCGCGCATCATGACGGTTTGGTCGATGGCGGCCTGGGCGTCGCCGACGTTGATCTCGCGCGAGGCGTAGAAGATGGCGCGGGCGTAGTAGACGATGTTCTCCACGCAGGCGAAGCCGGCCGCCGACAGGCCCGCCAGCACCACCATCGAGACTTTCGACACCAGCCGGTAGCGGACCAGCACGGCCAGCCAGAACAGCACGGTGGCCTTGCAGGCCTCCTCGACGAACGGGGCGATGAAGACGGCCGCCCGGGTGGCCGTGGCCGGGTCGCCGTCGCCGGCGATGCCGAGGTGGGAGGCGGCCCAGGTGTTGATGTACATCGACAAGAAGATGGCCACCGCCGCACCCCAGCCCAGGCTGAGATACCACAGCAGCGGGCGCTGCGGCCGGAAGCGGTCGGCCAACAGGTAGACGACGACCCAGAAGGCCAGCGTCGGGGCGGCGTAGAGGGCGGCTTGGCGGACGGCGGCGAAGTTGATGCCCTGGACCGTCCCGCCGGGCACGGCGATGTCTTGCGTGATCAGGTAGTACTGGTCGACCAGGCAGTAGGCGTAAAGCAGCGTCGCGGCGATCGTCACCCACGTCCACGGCGAGCGCAGCAGGCGTTGCGCCCATGGCAGGTCGGCGGGCGGTTTGGGCAGCCCGTTGACCCGTCTGGCGTATTCGACCGTGCTCACGCCCCCACCATACCCACTTTGGGAAGGGTCCCAGGGCGGGAAATCTGTGTGTGGACTGTGGCTTCGTTGGGTGCGGGCGGTTTGGGCAGGCAAACCTTGCTTGCCGCCTTGGGGGCGGTGCGGGCACTCTTGTGCCATGACGGCTGAAACTGAACTGGGGGAAGAAGTCGCCACGGCGGTGCTTTCAGAGCGGCTCAACTGGCTGCGGGCGGGCGTCCTGGGGGCCAACGACGGGATCGTCTCGACCGCAGGCGTCGTGTTCGGCGTGGCCGGCGCGTCCAACGACCGGGTGGCCCTGCTGGTGGCCGGCTTGGCCGCCACCGTGGCAGGGGCGCTGTCGATGGCCGGGGGCGAATACGTCTCGGTGTCCAGCCAGCGCGACATCGAGCGCGTCAACGGCGTCCACGCCGACGAGATCGTCTCGCCGTGGGTGGCGGCACGGGCGTCCTTCGCGTCATTCGTGGCCGGGGCGGCCATCCCGCTGCTCGGCGTCGTCGCGACCCCGGCCGGTTTCCGCCTCTGGGCGACCCTGCTGGCCGTGCTGGTGGCTTTGGTGGTCACCGGCAGCGTCAGCGCCCGGTTGAGCGGCGTCGGCTGGGCCCGCCCCGTGCTGCGCAACGTCCTGGTCGGCTCGGCCGCCATGGGATTGACCTACTGCGTCGGCCTCGGCATCGGCGGGGTGCTGTGATCAGTGACGCCCCGGCCAACGTCCATCTTCGATCACCACAAAGGCGAAGCCCGCCGCACAAGCTGTCCCCATATCACGTGGGAGCGGCTGGACCCGCCGGGGGACGGTGGCGGGCCCAGCCGGGGAACGCTCTAGGAGCGCTCCGCGTTGCGGCGGCGGCGCCGGGCCATGCCCAGCAGCACGCACGCCACACCTGTTAGGGCCAGCGCGACGGCCACCCAGCCGCCGGTCGGCGCCAAGTCGCCGCCGGTCGCCGACGTGCCGCCCGACGGGTTGGCCGTCGAGGTGGGCTCGGCGACGGCCTCGTCGGCCACCGTCACCTGGACGGTGACGTCCTTGGCGACGCCGTGGGCATTGGCCACCGTCACGGCGAACTGGTCGACGCCGGTGAAGCCGTCCAGCGGGCGGTAGACCAGCACGCCGGTGGCCCCCGGCGACAGCCTGGTGGCGGCCATCCGGGCGCCACCAGCCTTGAACGCCACCTTGCCGTCGCGACCCTGCTCGAAGGAGCGCAGCATCACCGCGACCGGCGACTTGGCCCTGGCCAGCACGTCGACCTCCACCTTGTGGCCGGGCGTCGTGCGCACCTTGACGACCTCGGGCGCCTCCAGGCCGGCCGGCTCGAAGACCGTCGGCTCGGAGACGTTGCCGTCGGCGTCGGTCACCGTCACCGAAACCCGCTCGCCGGCGCCCAGCCGGGTGGAGCCGAACTCGACCCGCCAGCAGCCGTCCTCGCTGGGAACGGCCTTCAGCACGGAGCCGTCGGGCATCGTGACGGCCACCGTCTGGCCGGGGCGAAGGCCGCAGCCGGCCACCGCGTCGACGCCCTGGTAGTCCAGGACCGGCGCCCCGGCGGGGGCGGCGGGTGTGGACGCGGCGGTCGTCGGCGTCTCCGATGTGGCGGGCGCTGTCGGCGCGGAGGTCGGCGCCTGCGGGGCGGGCGTCGTCGCCTCCGGGGTCGGCGTGGCGGGAGCGGTCGTCTCCGGGGCCTTCGGCTCGGGCGTCGGCGTGGCCGGCTCGGGCGCCTTGAACTCGGCCTCGACCGGGTCGGAGCGGTTGCCCGCCTCGTCCACGACGACCACCGTCACCTTGCCGTCCGGCATCGGCGAGGGCATCGGCACAGTCCAGTTGCCGTCGCCGTCCACGTCGACCGTCACGACCGTCCCGTCGGGGAAGGCGATCTCGACCTTGGCACCGGGTTCTGCCCCGGAGCCGGTGACGGCGTTCTCGTCCACCGAGTCGATGCTGCCCGCCGCAGGGGCGGTGGCGTCCAAGTCGACGCTCACATGGTCGGACGTGTTGCCGGCCGGATCAACGCTGACAAGGGTCATTTCGCCGTCCTTGACGCCCTCGGGCAGCGGGCCGTACGACCAACGCCCGTCGTCGCCCACCGGGACGCTGATCTCGGACGGCTGCGAGCCGGGCGGGAAGGCGATGACGACGCTCGAGCCGGGCTCGGCCGTGCCGGCGATCTCCTGGCCATTGGCCTTGTCGACCACCGGCGCGTCGGGCGCTTTGGTGTCGAGGACGGCCTCGGCCGGGTCGGACGTGTTGCCGGCCTCGTCAGTCGCCGTGACCGAAATCGGCCCGTCGGCGGCGCCATCCGGATACTCGTCGGACGGAATCACGAAACGGCCCTGGTCGTCGGCGGTCGTCTCAGCCGTCGGACCGTCGCAAACGCCCTTGGCGTCGCGCGTCCCGAAGCAAACCTCGACCTTCGAGCCGGGCTCGGCCGTGCCTGACACGCCATGGCCGTTGGCCTGGTCCACGACCGGCGGATCGGGCGGGGTCAGGTCGAGCGAACCGATGACGGTCGGCTCCGAGCGGTTGCCCGCCGGGGAGACCTCCGTCACCGTCAGCGGCACGTCGCCCTCGCCGAGGCCCTCGGGCAGCACGACCGACCAGCGGCCGTCGTCGCCCACCGTCACCGTCTGCACGGTGCCGTCGGGATAGGCGATCTCGATCGTGTCGCCGGGCGTCGCGAACCCGGTCGAGCCCTCCGGCGGGCCGACCAGCGTCCGCCCGTCCTGGCCGACCTCCGGCTTCGCCGGGCGAACCGTGTCCAACACCCCATCCACCGGGTTGGACGTGTTGCCGGCCTCGTCGGTCGCCGTGACCGAAATCGGCCCGTCGGCGGCGCCATCCGGATACTCGTCGGACGGAATCACGAAACGGCCCTGGTCGTCGGCGGTCGTCTCAGCCGTCGGACCGTCGC
>JAISUF010000056.1 GCA_031272195.1 Propionibacteriaceae bacterium | reverse complement strand
TTCCGATCTCGTGCCCGCCAACGCCCACCGCAGCCTGCTCGACGCCTTCCCCGCCGTCGCCTCGAACAACGACTCCGGCGTCGGCGCGACGGTCGTGTCGCTGCTGTCGTGACGCCAGTCGGGCTCAGGCCAGCAGCTTCATCTCGACTTCGACGAACAGCTCCTGGTCGGCGACGCCGGAGAAGACGCCCTTGAGCGGCGGCACGTCGAAATAGTCGCGGCCGTGGGCCACCTCGACGTGGAAGTCGTCGGGCGAGGTCTGGTTGGTCGGGTCGAAGCCGACCCAGGCGCCGTCCCAGTACTGCAGCCAGGCGTGCGACTCGCCCACGTAGCTGGCTCCGACCACCGGATCGTCGCTCGGCATCAGGTAGCCGGAGACGTAGCGGCAGGGAATCCCGGCGCTGCGCAGCGCCCCGAGCGACACGTGCACGATGTCTTGGCAGACACCCGCCGCGGACTCCCACACCTGGGTGGCCCGCGTGCTGACCAGCGTCGATCCGGGGGTGTATTCGACGTGGGCCCGCACCGCCCGCAGGATCTCCTTGACGGCCTCGGCGGGCGTCGCGCAGTCCCGTGCCAACTCGACGGCCAGCAGCCTCAACTCCTCGGACGGGGCGACGTGCTCGCGGACATCCAGCATCTCGCAGCGCGAGTCGCGGAAGTCCGGGTCGCCCAGCTCCTCCCACGTCACGCCCGGACCCTCCGACTGCCGCCCTGACACGTCGACGGTCGAAGTCGCCGTCAGGTCGAGGCGGTTGTGCGGCTGGCTGACCTCGAAAGCCGTCACGGCCGTGCCCCAGTAGTCGGCGTAGCTGTGCGACCAGGCCGTCGGCGAGATGTCGACCATCGTGGCCAGCACGTTCTGCTCCCGGTTGGAGCGCGGCGTCATGCGGGCCTCGTTGTGGGAGGCCGACACCAGGCCAGAGTAGCGGTAACCGGTGTGGTGGACGATTCTGATCTGCCGACCCATCTCACTTGCCCCCTTGCCAACTGGCCGCCAGCGCCCCGGCGAAATAGCGTTCCGTGACCGCCTCGCTGACCTGCGCGCAGGTCCGCTGCAAGTCGGCCATGCGCCGCGACAGGCCCTCCAACAACTGCTGCGGCAGCCCGTACTCCAGCGAGTAGCGGGCCGCTCCGAGAAGGCGCAGCGCCTCGTCGGCGAAACCGGCTCGGGCGACGTGGTGCTGGTCCAGCTCCAGCAGGGCGCGCTCGGCCTGGTTCAGCGTGTAGACGACCGAGCGGGGGAACAGCCGGTCCAGCAGCAGGAACTCGGCCGCGTCGCGGTCCGAGGTCGCGCCGCCGTAGGTGCGCACGAAGGCGTGGTGCGCGCCGCAGCCGCGCAGCACCGAGTCCCAGGCGCCCTGCGCACCGGCGGTCAGGATCATGCGGGCGGTCATGTCGGCCCGCTCCAGGGAGCGGCCCAGCGTCAGGAAGTGCCAGCCCTCGTCGTGGCTCATCGTCTGGTCGACGACGCCGGAGATGACCGCGCAGCGCTCGCGGACGAACTTGAAGGCGGTGGCCGAGCGGAGGTTCTGCAACTGCCCGGCCTTGATGTCGTTCCAGGTGGTGTTGATGGCCTCCCAGGTCTCGATCGAGATCGTCTCGCGGGCCCGCCGGGCCGCCTCGCGCGCGCCGCTGATGGCCGTGACGATCGAGCAAGTCGAGTCGATGTCGTAGCACAGCGACCGCAGGACAACGGCGGAGCTGATCGGGTCGGCCTCGACCGGGGCCGGGGCGCCCATGACCTGCAGAAGGTTCAAGGCGGCGCCGTCTTGGTCGACCGACGGGTCTTCGAGCAGGATCTGCAGATGGACGTCGAGAATCCGGCAGGTGTCCTCGGCCCGCTCCAGGTAGCGTCCGATCCAGAACAGCGACTCGGCGATGCGGCTCAACATGGCGCCACCCCCGCCCGGCCCTGCTGTTGCTGCTGCTGTTGGGCCCTCGGCTGGGGGGACTCCTCCTCGCCCAGCGCGGCCAGCGGCAGCGACATCGGGATCGTCTTCAACTTCTTGCGGTTCTTCTTGCGGTGGCCGTCCTTGGCCAGCACCCAGGTGTCTTTGGAGCCTCCGCCCTGTGAGGAGTTGACGATCAACTCGCCCTCCGGCAGGGCGACGCGCGTCAAGCCGCCCGGCAGCACGTAGACCTTCTCGCCGTTGTTGACCGCGAACGGGCGCAGGTCGACGTGGCGCGGGCGCATCTCGCCGTTGATCATCGTCGGGACGGTCGACAGCTGGACCACCGGCTGGGCGATCCAGCCGCGCGGGTCGGCCAGGACGGTGGCGCGCAGCTGTTCGAGCTTCTTGCGGTCGGCGGCCGGCCCGATCACGATGCCCTTGCCGCCGGAGCCGTCGACCGGTTTGACGACCAGCTCGTCGAGGCGGTCGATGACCTCCTCGCGGTGGGCCGGGTCCTCCAGCCGCCAGGTGTCGACCTGTTTCAGGATCGGCTCCTCGGCCAGGTAGTAGCGGATCAGGTCGGCCATGTAGGTGTAGACGAGCTTGTCGTCGGCCACGCCGTTGCCGATGGCGTTGGCGATCGTGACGTTGCCGCGCCGGGCGGCGATCAGCAGGCCGGCCGAGCCGAGCATCGAGTCGGCCCGGAAGACCGCCGGGTCGAGGAACTCGTCGTCCACCCGGCGGTAGATGACGTGGACCGGCCGCAGGCCCTGGGTGGTGCGGATCGACACCCGCCCGTTGTGGCAGACCAGGTCGCGGCCCTCGACCAGCTCGACGCCCATCATGCGGGCCAGCAGGGCGTGCTCGAAGTAGGCCGAGTTGTAGACGCCGGGCGTCAGCACCACCACGGTCGGGTCGCTGACGCCGGACGGGGCGGCCGCCCGCAGCGCCGCCAGCAGTTTGAGCGGGTAGACCTCGACGGGTCTGATGCGGTGGCGGGCGACCACCTCGGGCAGGGCCGAGACCATCGCCTGCCGGTTGGTGATGACGTACGACACCCCCGACGGCACGCGCACGTTGTCCTCCAGGACGCGGAACTGGCCCTGCTCGTCGCGCACCAAGTCGATGCCCGAGACGTGGCAGCGCACCCCGTTGGGCCAGTGGATGCCGGCGATGGAGCGGTGGTAGTGGGGCGAGGAGGTGACGACGCGGCGCGGGATGACGCGGTCGCGGAAGACCCGCCCCTCGGAGTAGACGTCGGCCAGGAAGGCCTCGATGGCTTTGACGCGCTGGGCGACGCCGGTCTCGACCTCGGCGAACTCTTGGGCCTGCAACACCCTGGGCATGATGTCGAGGGGGAAGGCCCGCTCCTCGCCGGCGAAGTCGAACGTCACGCCTTGGTCGATATAGGTGCTCTTCAGGTATTCGGCCCGCGAGCGGACTTCGGCCGACTCCAATTTCCCCAGTTGTTTCATGACGGAGGCGTAGGCGAGGCGGACTCCCTCGGCCCCCATCACCTCGTCGAACGCGGTTGCTGTCATGTGCCAAGCCTAATGAGATTTGTAACGCCAAGATTGCGGAACGGGACTTTCTGCTCGGGTCGAAATCGACGCCGAAGCAAGCCCGAGCCGAGCCCGATCAGCCAGGCGATATCCCACCCGGCAGTGTCCGGCCGTTGCCCCGGCGCGGCCCGCAACGGCCCCGCCGCGCCCCGACCGCTCAAATCGCCCGGCGCGGGGCGGCGTGCGCGACTTCTCCGGACAGCGACACGCGCGGCAGCATCATGGTGTCGACGTCCGAGGGCCAGTCGTCGGGGAGGCTGGCCCGGGCGGCCCGCTGCCCGACCTGGGTGCCGAGCAGGTAGTCGTAGAAGGTTCGGCCCGGCCCGACGCACATGCCCCCCAGATAGGCCAGCGGCAGGGCGGCGGCCACGCCGACGCTGATCCAAGTGGCCGGTCCGGGACCGCCGTAGGCTGCGGCCAGGACGGCTTGGTGGAGCAGGAGCAGCGGCAGCGCCAGCTTCAGCGCATTGCGCAGCAGCGTCTTGCCGAACCCTATCTTGGCGTGGCCCGACGCCGGCAGCACGCGAAGCTCGAACAGGCGCTTGCCCGGCGTGCCCTGCCCGCGCCCGGCCTCCAAGGCCGAGAAGGCCGCCAGCGCCGGGGCGACGACCAGCACGCCGATCAGCAACTGGCCCAGCAGCGAGTCCGCCGCAGGCAGCCAACCGGCGCGCGCCCCCAGCGAGCACAGCCCGACCACCACCAGCGTCCAAGCAGCCAAAGTCCCCGCATCGATGGTGGCCGCCAAGAGTCGACGCCCCAACATGTGCCTCATCCTACTAACACAATCCGCCGTTCAGCACCCGGCGTGGACGTCCGAGGGGTTCCGGCGGGCCGCCGCGGCCGCCACCGCTACAGCCAGGAACCGACCTGGCGTCGCCGGTCAGCGTCACGCCAAGGGTGCGAACTTCGCTCCCCGGGCGAGCAGCTCCGCCTCGCCGCCGTCGGGGGCGGTCAACACCCACAGGCCCCGCTTGGTGACGGCGACGGTGTGCTCCCAGTGGGCGGCGTCGCCGCCGTCTGCCGTCACGACGGTCCACTCGTCGTCCATCGTGGCCGTTTTGGGCGACCCGGCGGTGGTGATCGGCTCGATGGCCAGCACCATGCCGTCGAGGATGCGCGGGCCGCGCCGGGGCCAGCCGGCGTTGGGCACGTCCGGGGCCATATGCATTTGGCTGCCGATGCCGTGGCCGGTGAACTCGCGCACGATGCCGTAGCGCGGCCGGTGGGCGCGGATCGAGGTTTGGACGGCGTGGCCGATGTCGCCGATTGTCCGCCCGACCCCGACCGCCGCGATGCCGTCCCACATCGCCTGGCGGGTGGCCTCGGACAGGTCGAGGCGCGCCTGTGGCGCACCGGCGACGCAGATCGTCCGGGCTGAGTCGCCGTGCCAGCCGTTCAGGCTGACGCCGAAGTCGATCGACACCAAGTCGCCGGCTTGCAGGACGCGCCCGTCGGGGATGCCGTGGACGACCTGCTCGTTGACGCTGATGCAGGTCACCGCCGGGAACGGCGGCAGGCCGT
This sequence comes from Propionibacteriaceae bacterium, assembly GCA_031272195.1. GTDB lineage: Bacteria > Actinomycetota > Actinomycetes > Propionibacteriales > Propionibacteriaceae > Propionicimonas. The sequence continues at coordinate 2,849 of JAISUF010000056.1, read as the reverse complement.
AGCCGCCGTCGTACCCCAGGAAGGAGGATTCCGCCCCGGCCTGGTCGATCATTTCGCGGGCCAGCTGGTCCAGCTCGAGCGTCGTGACGCCCGGCGCCGCGCGCTCCTCCAAAGCCAGGAGTATCTGCCCGGTCAACAGGCCCGCCGCCCGCATGGCGACGATTTGCTCGGGGGACTTCAGCTCGAAGGCGCTCACGCCAGTTTGGCGTCCAGCGCGGCGGTGATGCGGCCGGCCACCTCGGCGATCTCGCCCACCCCGTCGACCTCCACCAGCAGGCCGCGGTCGCGGTAAACGGACAGCAGCGGGTCGGTCGCCTCGCGGTAGACCCTCATGCGGTTGGCGATGGTCTCGGCGTTGTCGTCGGCGCGGCCCTCGATCTCGGCCCGCTGCAGCAGCCGGGCCACCAGCACGTCCTCGTCGGCGGTCAGCGAGACCACGGCGTCGATCGACGCCCCCTCGCCGGCCAGCGCCTGGTCGAGCGCGTCGACCTGGCCGAGGTTGCGCGGATAGCCGTCGAGCAGCCAGCCGCCTCGCGCGTCGGGCTGGGACAGCCGGTCGGCGACAATGGCGTCGGTGATCTCGTCGGGCACCAGCGCCCCGGAGTTCATGATCTGCTGCACCTGGCGGGCCAGCGGCGTGTCGGCGCTCTTCATGGCCCGGAACATGTCGCCGGTCGAGATGGCCGGTACGCCGTAGTGCTCGGCGATCCCCTTGGCCTGAGTGCCCTTCCCGACGCCGGGCGGGCCGACTATCAACAGTCTCATCGCAGGAATCCTTCGTAGTTGCGTTGCTGGAGCTGGCTTTGGATTTGCTTGACCGTGTCAAGGCCGACGCCGACCAAGATCAGCACCGACGTGCCGCCAAACGGGAAGCGGCTCTGGGTGCCGAACCAGACGTAGGCCAGCGTCGGGATCAGCGAGATGACGGCCAGGTAGAGCGAGCCTGGGAACGTCAGCCGGTTGAGTACGTACTTCAGATAGCGGGCGGTCGGCCCGCCGGCCCTGGTGCCGGGGATGAACCCGCCGTATTTCTTCATGTTGTCGGAGACTTCCTCCGGGTTGAAGGTGATCGACACGTAGAAGTAGGCGAAGCCGATGATCAGCAGGGCGAAGACGATCGAGTAGACCGGCGAGTCGCCTTTGACCAGGTTGGTCGAGATCCACGTCGCCACCGGGTTGGGATTGTCGGCGGTGCCGCTTTGGAACTTGGCGTAGAGCACCGGCAGGTAGAGCAGCGACGAGGCGAAGATGACGGGGATGACGCCGGCCTGGTTGACCTTCATCGGGATGTAGGTGGTGGTGCCGCCGACCAGCCTGCGCCCGACCATCCGTTTGGCGTATTGGACCGGTATTCGCCGCTGGGCCTGCTCCATGAAGACGACCGCCGCCATCACCGCGAAGCCGACGATCAGCGTCAAGATCAGGATGACCCAGCCCTGGGCCCCCTCGAAATGCTCCTTGATGCCCCACATCGAGGCGGGGAACTGGGCGGCGATCTGGGAGAAGATCATGACCGACATGCCGTTGCCGACGCCCCGGTCGGTGATCAACTCGCCCAGCCACATGATGACGCCGGTGCCGGCCGTCATCACCAAGATCATGACGATAATCGGGAACAGGCTCTTGTCGTAGACCAGGTCGAGCGAGCAGCCGGAGAACAACTGGCCGGTGACGGCCAGCGTCACGAAGGCGGTCGAGTTGAGCACGGCCAACACCAGCGTGAGGTAGCGGGTGTATTGGGTGATCTTGGCCTGGCCGGAGGCGCCCTCCTTCTTCAGGGCCTCCAGTTTGGGGATGACGACGGTGAGGAGCTGCAAGATGATGGACGCGGTGATGTAGGGCATGATGCCGAGCGCGAAGATGGCCAGCTGCAGCAGCGCGCCGCCGGAGAACAGGTTGATCATCGAGTACAGCCCGGCGGTGTCGCCCTCGGTCGCCTGGACGCGGCAGGAGTTGACGTTGACCATGTTGACGTTCGGCGTGGGGATGACGGAGCCCGCCCTGGACACGGCCAGGATCATCAATGTGAACAAGATCTTCCGGCGAAGATCAGGCGTCCGGAACGCGTTGGCGAAGGCAGACAGCATTTTCTCTCCTCACGTCGCCCGTGCTGAGGCAACCTGTCCAACTCTAGCAACACCTGGCCCGAATGTCCGCATCGCCCGCCCGCGCGATTTCCCGGCGCCGCAACGCCTGGCCGCCGCACCGCCGACCGGCGTGGCCGCTGCCGCGAGCGCCGGGTCCACGCAAAGAGCCGGGCGTTGCCCGACCGCCCGTCCGGCATAATGGGCTCAGGCCAATTTTGACAGGAGATTCCCCCATGAATGCCGCAGCCGCCAGGACGCCCCTGGCTTTCGTCGCCGTCGCCGCCCTGTTCGCGGGCGCATTGGCCAGCGCCCCGACCAACGCCCGCGCCTCGTCCGGCACGGACGCCGTGGTGGCCCAATTGGACCAGTTCAACGCCGCCCAGCTAATCGACTCGTACAAAGTCAAGTACGCCGTCGACGGCGACAATGTGGCCGTGGCTGCGGTGCTCACGGGCATGCCGGGGCCCAACTCGCTCGACATCCCCGCCGGCGTCCACGTCGATTGGAACCTGGCGGCGGGCGCGTCGGGGCTGGTGTTCACCGGCGGCGGTTCGGTGACCTTCAAGGCCAACAATTACACCGGCCCCAAGGCGGGCGCGGCCTTCGTCGACTCGACCGGGGTGTCGTTGAAGTTCGACGGCTGGAACATCTCCTGCGGCTCCTCTGCGGCCGGCACGACCGCGGTCAAGGCGACCGGCGCCAATGTCGAGTGGGCCGCGGGCACCGCCACCTGCTACGACGGCATCGTCGTCACCGGCGGCA
>JAISUF010000048.1 GCA_031272195.1 Propionibacteriaceae bacterium | reverse complement strand
GGTCGCCAAGGCATTCGATCCCGCCAAGAATTCCTGGCGCGACATCGCCCAACCGCCGTCGCCTTACGGCACTACCCGTTCGTGGGCTGACGGAGGCCTGGCCGTCATCGGGCACCAGGTTTACATCGCCAGCGACTATCCAGGCAACACTGGCTCTGACTGTGGCGAGCCATACTTCATCAGCTACGACCTCGACACCGACAAATGGACCGAACTCCCCCTCCCAGCCGGTGAGCTGTGCGCCATCAATTACGGCGGCATCTATGCCGTGGGCGACCGCATAGCTGTGTTGGCAAGCGACTGGGAAGACGGCAACACGAAGAACGGAACACAACCGGACCGCGTCTACGACACCAAAGCGAAAACGTGGTCCGATCTTCCCCGCGACCCGGTTAACGTCGGCGGCTTCAACAACCAGAGAAGACATGCCTATGTTGACGGCAAACAGCTTGTGGTGGTCCATTTCGACGATGACGAATCGCACAGCGTGATCGGAGCAGTGTCGTTCCTCGACCCCATTGGCGGCACCTGGAGCACGCCAGAGGAAACCGGCATCACAGGCGTCGACAAGCAGCGGGAAGGTTGGGAATATCGTTGTGAAACAGTTTGGAGCAACGGCTTGATCACTTGCTTCAGCGTCAATTCCCAGCAGGACCCGTCAACTTGGCCCTTCTACGCTTTTCGCCTCGTTTCAGGAACCGCCAAGGCCAAGGAAGTAGTGGCCGGGCAGCCAAGCTCGCCGTCTAGCAGCTTCAACTTTGTCGAACCCGGCGCCCTGCTGGGCCTATTCGCCCCGACGGCAGGAGGACGCATCATGAGCATCACCGGCCAGATCATCTCCGTCCCGGTTTATCCCGGGAATTACGACTATTTGCACGATCCAAACAACATCATCTGGGCCAAGCCCCAGGACCGCGGGATTGGTCAAGGAAGCATCTTGGGCCACGACCGCTTCATGAACGGCGGCAAGTTCTACCTATTCCGCTATGCCTAGGACGCCAGATGATCAAGCCTGACATGGGAATGGTTCTCTTGTCGCGCGGCGGACGCACAGCCATTCATCACGCACGTGGCAAGAGAACCTCCCATGTCAGGTTGGCCACAGGACTTCGCCGGTGGCGACGTTGATTGACGGGGGCGGCTGTTGGGCGGCTAGGGCTTCGACGATGGCGGTGGCCAGTTTCGAGCCGACACCGGGCACTTGGGCCAGGTCATCGGCGGTTGCGGCGCGGAGCTTCTTCAGCGAGCCGAAGCGCTTCATGACGGCTTTGCGTTTGGCGGGGCCCAGGCCGGGAACGCCGTCCAAGACCGATTCCAGCATCGACTTGGAGCGGCGGGCGCGGTGGTGGGTGATGGCGAAACGGTGGGCCTCGTCGCGGACCCGCTGCAACAGGTAGAGCCCCTCGCTGGTGCGCGGCAGGATGACGGGATACTCCTCGCCGGGCAGCCACACCTCCTCCAAGCGTTTGGCCAGCCCGCACAGGGGCACGTCGTCGACGCCCAGCTCGGCCATCGCCCGGGCGGCCGCCGCCACCTGGGGCGCGCCCCCGTCCACCACCACCAGGCCGGGGGTGTAGGCGAAGCGGCGAATCGCGCCGGTGAGCGGATCGCGGGCGGGTTGAGCCCGCTCATCGACTTGGACCCGATGGGCCCGCTCCTCGGCTCGGACCCGATGGGCCGGCCCATCAGCCGGCACGGACTCAGCCCGCCCATCGGCCAGCACTGGCTCAGACCGCCCATCAGCCGGCACGGACTCAGCCCGCTCGTCGGCCTGCACGGGCTCAATCCGCTCGTCGGGACCGGCCTTGGCGGCCTCGGCGAATCGACGGGTGATCACCTCGTGGATGGAGCCGACGTCGTCGGAGCCCTCGACTGTCTTGATGACGAAACGACGGTAGTCGGACTTCTTGGGCAGGCCGTCCTCGAAAACCACCATCGACGCCACCACCTGCTCGCCTTGGAGATGGGAGATGTCGTAGCACTCGATGCGCAGCGGCGCGGTCGGCAAATCCAAGGCCTCTTGGATTTCCTCCAGGGCGCGGTTGCGCGTCGACAAATCGGAGGCCCGGCGGGTCTTGTGCTGGGCCAGTTTCTCGGCGGCGTTGGCGGCGACCGTCTCCATAAGCGCTTTCTTGTCGCCGCGACGGGGGACGCGCAAACTCACCTTGGCGCCCCGCTGCTCGGCCAGCAATTCGGCCAGGATATCGGCACTGGACGGCTCCTCGGCCAGAAGGACCTCGGCCGGAATGGCCTCGTCGTCGGCGTAATACTGCAACAGGAACGACTCCAGCAATTCGGGCACGTCGCGGTCGTCGGCGCGGTCGGCGATCCAATTCCGCTCGCCGCGCACCCGCCCGGCGCGCACCCGAAACAGCGTCACCGATATCTCCAGCGGGTCGGCGGCGAAGGCGATGACGTCGGCGTCGGTGCCGTCGGCCAAGACGATGGCGTTCTTCTCGGCCACCGAGTTGAGGGCGGCCAGTTTGTCGCGCAGAGCGGCGGCCTGCTCGAACTCCAGCGCCTCGGCGGCGGCGTTCATCTCGGCGGTCAACTGCCTCGCCAGACCGCCGGTGCGCCCGGCCAGGAACTCGCACAAGTCGTCCGCCAGCAGGCGGTGGTCGGCCGCCGAAATCCGTCCCACGCACGGCGCCGAGCATTTCCCGATGTGGCCCAGCAGACACGGCCTGCCCGAGAGTTCGGCGTTGCGGAAAGTGCCGTCGCTGCACGACCGCATCGGAAACACCGACAACAAAGCGTCGATCGTTTGGCGTATCGCCCAAGCCTGCGCGAAAGGCCCAAAATAGCGGTTGCCTTTGCGTTTAGAGCCTCTACCGACGAAAACGCGCGGAAACTCCTCGCCCCACGTCACCGCCACCCAAGGGTAGGACTTGTCGTCACGGTACTTGATGTTGAAACGGGGATCGTACTGCTTGATCCAGGTGTATTCGAGTTGCAGCGCCTCCAACTCGTTGCGCACCAGCGTCCATTCGACTTTGGCGGCTGTGCGCACCATCGTCTGCGTGCGGAAATGCAACGCCGACGGGTCGGCGAAATACGAGTTGAGGCGCTGGCGCAAATTGATCGCCTTGCCGACATAGATGACGCGCCCCTCGGCGTCGGAGAAGCGGTAAACCCCCGGCCCGGTCGGAATCGATCCCGGCGCGGGCCGATAGCTGGCCGGGTCAGCCACGCTCGCGCCGCCAAAGCCGGTCGGCCCAGCCGCAGCGCACCCGGACGCGGACCCGCCGCGCCGCCAACGCCAAGCCCGCACTCACGAAGCCGAGCATAGCCGCTGCCAGCGCCAAACCCGTCTGCGACGCCGCGACATCCGCGCCGGTCGACGACTTGTAGCCGCGAATCAGGAACTTGGAGCGGCCTGCGTCGGCGGCGCCGACCAAGGCAGAGGCGTAGGGCGCCGCGTCGGCGGACAACTCCTGCGTGGTGACGCAGGTGTCGGCGATATCGGGCACGTCGATGTAGGCCTTCTCGGCCAAGCCGAGCACGGCCTTGGCCGTCGTCAAACGGTTGCCGAAGCCGCCGTCCGACTTCTGCTGGGCGGCCAGGTACTTGGCGGCCAACTCTTGCGAGTCGCTCAACGCCGAGTAGCAGGAGAAGTTGACGTACCCTTCCCAACTTATGCAGACGGTTGCAACGGCGTCGTCATCGTCGTCTGTGACGACGGGGGTGGTTCCCAGCCGGGTCTCGCTGCGCCACAGCGAGTCCTCGATCTCGATTACCTCGGTCGCCTCGTCGCCTGCCTCGCAGTCCTCGTCGTCGGCTTCGCACTCGTCGGCGTCCTCGTCTGCGTCGTCGGCATCGCAATCCTCGTCATCGGCGTCGCACTCGTCGGCGTCCTCGTCTGCGTCATCGGCATCGCAATCCTCGTCATCGGCGTCGCACTCGTCAGCGTCCTCGTCGTCGGCATCGTCTTCTGCGGCGACTTCTTCGGTGGCCACGCAGTCGCCGTCCTCGTCGCAGACGGTCACGTCGTCGGACATGAAGTAGTCCGACGGGTCGATGTCGTGCTCCTCCATGACGTCGATGGTGTCGGCGTCGTCGAGGCAGTAGACGTCGCCGTTGGTCCGCACCCAGCAGCGGTCGGCGTCGGTGAACTGCTTCGGGGCGGCATACGCCGTGTCGCAGAACATCGAGCCGTCCTCGTAAACCCAGCAGCGCTCGTCGTCGACGGCGGCCAGAGTCGGCGCCGTGACCTTCGACAACGTCTTGGTCTTGCACATGACGATCGGGTAGTCGTCCTCGTCGTCCTCGTCGTAGTCGACCAGGCAGCCGTCGCGCCATTCGACCGGCTGGAGGTCCCAGGAGTACCAGCCGGGATCGCTGAACCGCACCTCGGGATCGGCCTTGCCGCTGGTGTGATAGCCCGTGTCGACCCATCCGTCGGCGTCAGTGTCGAGCCAGGTCACGTAACGGCTCCAACGCTGGCCGGAGTGCTCCAGGGCGCTGGTCAACGCCGCCGTCCCGACGACCGAGCCCTCCCACGAGCCGTCGGCGCGTTGGGCGCCGACAGCCCAGTCCAGGGCCTTGCCCCAGGCTTTGAGGGCCGAATAGTAGTTGAGGAGGGACGCGGCCTGCACGGCGATGCCCGTGGCCGAGGCGTCGGACGCACCGCTCGAACCCTTGAAGGAGCCGTCGGCCAGTTGGAAGGACAGCAGTTGGGCGGCCAGCGCGGCGGGCAAGCCGTCGTCGAACTGGGTCGCGGGCGCGACGTAGGCGTCGTCGTCGCTGGAGTCGACCAGTTGGGCCACCTCCCAATAGCCGATGATCGTCCAGGCGACGGTCTCGGCGCTGGCTTGGCCCGCCACTTTGCCGTCTTTGCCGACGCCGGCCTTGACCGCCGCCGCCAGATCGACGCCGCCGAAATTCGTGGCGCTCAACTCGGGATAGCGGAAGTGCAACACCTCGTCGGGCGCGCCGTGGGCGGGGTCCGATTCGTCGGTGGTGTCGACGATTGAGTCGGTGGCGGTGACGGTCGCCCGGGGAAGCGGCGTCGGTGTGGACGGGCTGGCCGAGGCGACGGTGGTCGAAGGGCTGGCAGCGGTCGGGGTTGCCGATGCGGACGGGGTGACGCCTGACGCAGACGGGCTGACCCCGGTCGTCGGGCTGGGAGTGGCCGTGGATGGCGTGGCAGCCGGCGACGGGCTGGGGGTCGCGTCGGAATCGAGGCCCAGCCGCTCGGCGAACAATCGGCTGGAGCCGACCCGCGCCGAATAGCCGCGCGTGTAGGTGGGCGCCACATCCATTGCCCAGTCGCCGCCACAGGTGGGATATTGCGGCCAAGTCCGCTGCACCCAGCCCATGCCGGAGATCGCGTCGAGCACGACCAGCATCTTGGCGGCCCGCACCGGGTTGCCGGTGAAAACCTCCGGGGCCCGCTTGTTGAGGTAGCCGACCAAGGCCATCACCTCGCGGAAATACCAGGTGCAGTTCTGCGAGCCGAGCAGCGCCATCGCCGTTTCCAGGATTTCGTCCGGGTCGTCGTCATGTTTGGGGAAATTGCTGAACAGCGCGTAGCGGGCCCGCTCGACGGCGGTGGAGGTGGACGTCGGGGCCGGGATGCAGTAGCGCTGCGTGTAGTAGACGGGCGTCAGCGGCCAGATCGTTTGGGTGGACGACGCTGCCGACGCGGCGGCGGACGCCGATGGCGTGGCGCTGGCCGAGTCGGCGGGCGACGGCGTCGTAGTTGCCGACGGCGAACCGCTGGCCGACGCGGCGGGTGTGACGTCAGTCGCAGCAGCCGTGCTGGTGGCGTCCCCAGTTGTCGTTGGAGTCGTCTCCCCCGTGGCGCTGACAAGCGTCGGCGACGAAGAGGCCTCACCGGCCGATGGCGTGGCGGGCGTGGCATCGGTGGAAGCCGACGGCGAACCGCTGACCGTCGGGGAGGCCGACGTGGGCGAGGCCGTGGCTGTGGTTGTCGCGGATGGGCCCGCGGAGTTTGTCGGAGAGGCGGTCGCAGCCGGTTGGTCGGCGCACAGCAGGGGGTGGTAGTCGCCGTTAGCGTCGTAACCCTCGTCCAGGTCGATCTGCGGGTTGGACGCCGAGCAGACGCCAGGCGTGCCCAAGTCGTCGAAGCGATCAGTTCCGGAATCGCGCCAGTAGAGGCTGGCCATCGCGGTGCCGAAGACCGACCCGAAACCGCCGCCGCGCCCTTGCTGGCCGCCCAACCACGACTCGGCGTCTTCCAGCGAGGCCCAGACGTTGACCGTGTCGGTGCAATAGCCCTTGTCCGCGTCCCAATCTTCCAACACGTAGCAATGGTGTTTCACCGCCGTGCTCGAAACACCTTGCGGGATGTCTGTCGTCGACGGCCAGCTGCGATAGTGCAAATCCACCACGCCCATGGCCATCAGGGTTGTGGCGGCAACCTGATCGGCTCCACTCCAGCTTCCGTCCGTGTTCTGACTGGCCAGGGCCCACCGGACCGCCTTCGACAAGGCGATCGTTGTGGTCCAGTCGCTGTAGCGACGCAGCGCCTGGATTGCCATGCCCGTCGCCAAGGCATCAGTGGTGCCGCCAGCGGCGAAGGCCCCGCTGTCCAACTGTAGGGACAGGAGCTTGACGGCAATCGGCGACGACGTCGAGTCCAGCGCGCTGGCCGTCGCCGTGGCCGACCCGCTGGCGGTGGGTGTGCCCGACGCGGAACCGACGGCGGTCGGGTTGACCGAGCCGCCCTCGCTGACGGCGGCTGTGGGGGCCGCGACCTCGCTGGACGCTGGCGACGCGGCCGACGTCTCGGGGCTGGTCGGGGCGACGGACGCCGTGGATGTGGCCGCAGGCGAGGCGGTGCTCGTGTCGGCGGGCTTGGAGGCCCGGCCGATCAGCGCCCAGGCCAGATCGACAGCATCTGGCGACTCGGCGGCAGCTGCCTTGTCGAGCAAGTCGTAAAGGTCGACCCCGTGGAAGTTCGACGGGTCGAAGACTGGGTAGCCGAAGGCGCCGGCGTCGGGGGCCTGGCTGCTCGGCGCGCCCGCGTAATGCCTGTCCGACAAGGCGTTGAGCACGAGCACCAGTTTGGCGGCTCGGGCGGCGGTGTCGATCTCGGCGACGCGTTGCTCGACGTACGAAAGCAGCGCCATGATCTCGCGGAAGTAGTCGGTGCAGTTGGCGGCCGCGGTGATCGCCAAGGCGGTGTCGAGGATGGCGTCGAGATTGGCGTCGCGCTTCGGGAAGTTCTTCAACAGCCAATAGACCGCCTTCTCAGATGGGTCGGCGTCGTCGGCCAGGGCCGGAATGCAGTAGCGCGGCAGCGCGCCCGTCGTGGCAGACGCCGTGGCCGAACGGCTGGCCGTGACGCTCGCCGTGGCCGAGGACGACGCCGAGGTTGCGGCAGCGGTCATAGGGGCGGCGCTGCTCGTCGCGGTCGCACCGCTGGTCGCGGCGTCGCAGAACAGGGGGACGTAGTTGCCGGCCGAGTCGTAACCCTGCGACAAGTCGATCCAAGCCTCGTACGCTACCGTCTGGCTGGCCCCCGTTGTCGTGGAGCTAGACGGCGCGACGCTGGCCGTGTCTGCAGACTGTTGGCTTGTCGAAGCGGTCGGCGTGACGCCGGTGGAGTCTGTTGGGGTGGCCGACGTCGCTGCAGTCTGCGACGAGTCGGATGCCGTCGGCGTCTCGTCGGCCCGAGCCGGACTCACCACTGCGCTGAACAACATCACCAATGCCACGCCCGCGGCCAGCGTATGACATTTCACAACAGCCTCCTTTGCCACGAAAAGCCTATCGGCCCCCACCCGGCCCGTCTAGACCTGTCCGCCGCCGCAGATTGCCCTCACCGAGCGTCCAACACGGGCTTGAGGAATTGGCCGGTGAAAGAGTCGGGGTTGGCGGCGACCTCCTCGGGCGTCCCCTCGCAGACCACCAGGCCGCCGCGGCGGCCACCTTCGGGGCCCATGTCGATGATCCAGTCGGCGGTCTTGACGACGTCCAGGTTGTGCTCGATGACGATCACCGTGTTGCCCGCCTCGACCAGCCTGTCGAGCACGGCCAGCAGCTTGCGGATGTCCTCGAAGTGCAGGCCGGTGGTCGGCTCGTCCAGCACGTAGACCGTCCGTCCGGTCGAGCGGCGCTGCAACTCGGAGGCCAGCTTCACCCGCTGCGCCTCGCCGCCGGACAGCGTCGTGGCGGGCTGGCCGAGCTTGACGTAGCCCAGGCCGACGTCCACCAGCGTCTGCAGATGGCGCGAGATGCGGCTGATCGCCGAAAAGAAGTCCAACGCCTGGTCGATCGGCATGTCGAGCACTTCGGCGATCGTCTTGCCTTTGTAGTGGACCTCCAGCGTCTCGCGGTTGTAGCGGGCGCCATGGCAGACCTCGCAGGGCACGTAGACGTCGGGCAGGAAGTTCATCTCGATCTTGATCGTGCCGTCGCCGGCGCAATGCTCGCAGCGCCCGCCCTTGACGTTGAACGAGAAGCGCCCCTGCTGGTAGCCGCGCACCTTGGCCTCTTGGGTCTCGGAGAACAGCTTGCGGATGTGGTCGAAGACGCCGGTGTAGGTGGCCGGGTTGGAGCGCGGCGAGCGGCCGATCGGCGACTGGTCGACGTGGACGCACTTGTCGACGTGCTCCAAACCCTCGATGCCGGAGTGCAGTCCCGGCACCGCCTTGGTCTGGTAGAGGTGTTTGGACACGGCGTTGTACAAGATGTTGTTGACCAGCGACGACTTGCCCGAGCCGGACACCCCCGTCACAGCGATGAACCGGCCCAGCGGGAAGGAGACCGAGATGTCGCGCAGGTTGTTCTCGCGCGCCCCGAGCACCGTCAACACAGCGCCGTTGCCCTGGCGGCGCGACGCCGGCACGGGGATGGAGCGCTGCCCTGCCAGATAGGCCCCCGTCAGCGATTTCGGATTGGCCAGCAAGTCGGCGACCGTCCCTGAGACGACGATCTCGCCGCCGAACTCGCCTGCGCCCGGACCGATGTCGACCACCCAGTCGGCGGTCTTGATGGTGTCCTCGTCGTGCTCGACGACGATCAGCGTGTTGCCCATATCGCGCAGGCGGACCAGCGTCTCGATCAGGCGGTGGTTGTCGCGCTGGTGCAAGCCGATCGACGGCTCGTCCAGCACGTAGAGCACGCCCGTCAGCCCGGAGCCGATCTGGGTGGCCAGGCGGATGCGCTGGGCCTCGCCGCCCGACAGCGACCCGGCCGAGCGGGCCAGCGTCAAATAGTCCAAGCCGACGTCGAGCAGGAAGCGCAGCCGCACGCCGATCTCCTTGACGACCCGCTCGGCGATTCGGGCCTCCCGCTCGGTCAGCTCCAAGCCGCGCATGAACCCCGCCAACTCGTCCAGCGGCAGGGCGCAAACCTCGGCGATGTTCAGCCCGCCCAGCGTGACGGCCAGCGACGACGGCTTCAGCCGCGCCCCGCCGCAGGCCGAGCAGGGCACCTCGCGCATGTAGCCGGCGAAGCGGTCGCGGACGTTGTCGGACTCGGCCTCGGCGAAGCGCCGCCGGATGTAGCCGACGACGCCCTCGTAGCGGGCCCGGTAGGTGTGCTCGCGGCCGTGGCGCGACACCGCCCTGACGATCAACGGGCCCTTCCAGCCGTTGACGATGATGTTCTTCACCTTCTCCGGGAGGTCCTGATAGGGCGTGTCGACCGAGAAGCCCAGGTCCATGCCGAGGCTGCGGAAAATGTTCTGGTAATAGCCCGACAGGTAGGGCGAGGTCCACAAGCCGATGGCGTGCTGAGCCAGGCTCTTGCGCTTGTCGGGGATGGCCAGATCGACGTCGACCTCCAGGGCCGTGCCCAGGCCGGAGCACTCCGGGCAGGCCCCCCAAGGCGCGTTGAACGAGAACTGCCTCGGCTCCAGCTCCTCGATTGAGATGTCGTGGTTGTTGGGGCAGGCCAGCTTCTCCGAATAGCGCCGCTCCCGCTGCGGCGAGCCGGCCGGCTCGTCGACGAAATCGACCGAGACCACTCCCCCGGCCAGCCCCAGCGCCGTCTCCACAGAATCGGTCAGACGCTGCTTGACGCTGGCCTTGACGGCCAGGCGGTCCACCACGACGTCGATGTTGTGCTTCTTCTGCTTGTCGAGCGTCGGCGGGGACGACAGTTGGAAAACCTCGCCGTCCACCCGGACGCGGGCGTAGCCGTCGGAGGCCAACTGCCGCATCAAATCGACGTGCTCGCCCTTGCGGCCGCGCACCACCGGCGCCAACACCTGGAAGCGCGTGCCCTCCTCGAGCGCGAGCAGGCGGTCGACGATCTGCTGGGGCGTCTGGCGGCTGATCGGCGCGCCGCAAACCGGGCAGTGGGCGCGCCCGGCCCGGGCGTACAGCAGGCGCAGATAGTCGTAGATCTCGGTGATTGTGCCGACGGTCGAGCGCGGGTTGCGGTTGGTCGACTTCTGGTCGATCGACACCGCCGGCGACAGCCCCTCGATGAAATCGACGTCGGGCTTGTCCATCTGGCCCAAGAACTGCCGGGCGTAGGCGGACAGCGACTCGACGTAGCGGCGCTGCCCCTCGGCGAAGATCGTGTCGAAGGCCAGCGACGACTTGCCCGACCCGGACAGCCCCGTGAAGACGATCAGCGAATCCCTGGGCAAGTCCAAGCTGACGTTGCGCAGATTGTGCTCCCGCGCCCCGCGAATCTTCAACCGTTCAGCCACGAAGGCCATCCTAGAACGAGCCAGTGACATTTCTGGATCGCGCCCAAGCCGCGCACCCCGGGTCGATCCGGCGACTGGGCGCGTGGCCAACACCGTTCAGTCGATTCTCAGGTTGACCCCCTAGGGTGTCTGCTGTGAATCCGATGGGCGGTCCGATCCCGGTCGACGTGGTGCGGCAACTCGTGTCGGAGGCCACCAGCCGCCTGGTCGGCGAGACCATCGCTTTGGGGCTGGACGAGTGGCGCGCCCCCTCGCGGCTGCCGGGCTGGTCGCGCGCCCACGTCGCCACCCATCTGACGCGCAACGCCGACGACCTGGGCTGGCTGGCCCTGAACGAGCGCCTCGACAAGCGCCCGACGACCGACTCCGACGCCTACTTCGCGGCCATGGAGCGCGGCGCCGACCGCGACGCCCTGGAGCTGCAAATCGACCTCGACACCTCGGCCGGGGCGCTGTCGCGGGTCTTCGCGGCCGTCCCGGATTGGAAGCGGCCCGTCGAGCTGCGTGGCTACTCGTACCCCCTGGCCATCCTGCCCGTCATACGCCTGCACGAGGTCTGCTTGCACCGCCTCGACCTCGGCCTCGGCGCCGAAGCGTTCCAAATCGAGGCGGAGACGGGACGCTACCTGCTGCGCTGGGCCGCCCACAAGGTCGCCGACCAATCGCCGCCCGCCCTCCAACTGGTCAGCGACTCGGGCCTCAGCCTGCGCCTCGGGCAGGGCGAGCCGCGCAAAGTCCGCGGCACCGACGCCGCCCTGTGGGCTTGGCTGTGCGGACGCCTCAGCCCGAGCGCCGTCGAAGGCGCCGAGGGAGTCGAGTTCGGCCTGCTCTGACACCCGCTTGGGCGCCCGGAGGACGGCGCGAACAGACACGCCAAGCGCCGCCTGCGACGCGGCTCGGCGCGCGGGCCCCATCGTCGGCCGGTCGCCGGGTTCAGCCCTCCGAGCCGTCCGACACCGGCGCGTCGGAGGCGCCCGTCGCCGCGCGGCGCGACTTCAGCAGCGACGCGACGGTGGTGACGGCCAGCGTCACCACGATGACGATCAGCGACAGCCACGTCGGAATCTCGCCGGAGAAGCCGAGGGCGGCGTCGAGGTGGTATTCGTGCATGGCGTGGAGGACGAGCTTGACGCCGATGAACGCCAACACGACCGCCAGCCCGACCGACAGGTAGACCAGCCGCTCCAGCAGCCCGCCGATCAGGAAGTAGAGCTGGCGCAGGCCCATCAGGGCGAAAACGTTGGCGGTGAAGACCAGATACGGCTCCTGCGTCAAACCGTAGATGGCCGGGATCGAGTCGAGGGCGAACAGCAGATCGGTCGAGCCGAGCGCCACGATGACGACGAACATCGGCGTGATGTAGGTGCGATGGTCGATGCGCGTCAGCAGCTTGGTGCCGCGATAGTCGTCGGTGGCGCGGAAAACCTTCTTGACGAAGCGCAGCAGGGCGTTGTCGGTCGGCTCGCCCTCGGAGTTGTCGTCGGAGCGGTATTCCAGATAGAGCTTGACGGCGGTGTAGATCAAGAACGCCCCGAAGATGAAGAACACCCAGCTGAAACGCTCGATCAGCGCCGCCCCGAGGGCGATGAAAATCCCCCGGAAGACCAGCGCCAGCACGATGCCGACCATCAGCGCGAACTGCTGCAACTGGCTGGGCACCCGCAAGCTGGCCATGATGATGACGAAAATGAACAGGTTGTCGACGCTCAGGGAGTACTCCGTCAGCCAGCCGGCGAAGAACTGCGTCCCGAAGTCGTGGCCGAACTGGAACCAGATCCAGCCGCCGAAGACGACCGCCAAACCGCAGAACAGCGCGATGGCCAGCCCGCACTCCTTCATCGAGGGGACGTGCGGACGCCGACCGATGACGACCAGATCGAAAGCGAACACAACGATAATGACGGCCAGCGTCACCAACCACATGACCGGCGTCACATGCATAGTCAACGAAACTCACCCACAGGGCTCAAACACCTACCGCCGACTCTCGGCAGCTCGAGGCAGGCCTCAGTCTACAGGGTCGGGCAACACCCCTTGTGACACCGCGTCGCGGCGCTGGCGACGGCGCTCCCGCCACTTCTCCAGCAGGTCGTAGACGACCGGCACGATGATCAGCGTCAGCAGGGTGGACGACACCAGCCCGCCCATGACGACGATGGCCAGCGGCCGGGAGATGAACACGCTGCCGCCGGTCAGGCCCAGCCCCATCGGCAGCAGGGCGAAGATCGTCGCCAGGGCCGTCATGACGATCGGGCGCACGCGCAGCAGTGCGCCGTGCCGCACCGATGTGTCGACGTCCTCGCCGCTCTTGCGGTATTGGTTGATCAGGTCGATCAAGACGATGGCGTTGGTGACGACGATGCCGATCAGCATCAGCATGCCGATCATCGACGGCACGCCGATGGCGGTGTCGGTGGCCAGGCTCAAACCGAGCGCGCCGGTGGCGGCGAACGGGATCGACACCAGCAGGATCAGCGGCTGCAGCAGCGAGCCGAAGGTGGCGACCATCACCAGGTAGACCACGCCGATGGCCACCAGCATGGCCAGGTAGAGCTGGTTGAAGGCGTCGGCCTGCTGCTGGGAGACGCCGCCGATGCGCCACGTCACGCCTTCGGGCAGGTCCAGGCCGTCCAGGGCGTCTTCCAGCAGGGTGTTGACGCGGCCCAGGTCGGACGCCTCGACCGAGGCGGTGACGGTGGCGGCGCGGGCGCCGTCGACCCGCGTGATACTGGCCGGGGCGGCGACCTCCTCGACCGTGGCGACGGCGTCAACGGAGACCGGGTCGGCCTTCAGCTTCTGGGCGTCCTCGGCCTCGTCGGCCAGCGCCTCCTGGGCGGCTTTGGCCTCGTCGGTCAGCGCCTCCTGTTTGGCCTGCGAGTCGAGCGAGGTGTTGCGCTGGTCTTTGAGCGCGGTCAGCGACGACTTGGCGCTGGCGACGCCCGAGTTGGCCTGGGCGATGCCGGCCGTGGTCTGGGCGATGGCGGTGTTGACGGCCACCACCGCCTGGGCCTGGGCGGACACCTTCTGCGTCAAACCGTAGACCAGCGAGGTGACGTTGGGGTTGGTTTGGCTGGCGGGGACGGCCATCGCCTTCTTCAACTGGGCTTGCAGCGAGTTGAGCTTCTTCTGCTGGCTCTTGGCCTTCTTCTTCAGGCTGGCCAGCGTCTTGTTCAGTTTGGCGATCGACTTCTTGGCCGACGCCTGGGCCGACTTGAGCGCTTTGACCTGCTTGTTGTACGCCTTGGTGGCGGTCGCCTTGGCCTCGGCGGTCAGGGCGTCGGCCTTGGCCTGCTGCTCGTCGGCCAGTTTGTCGGATTTCTCGGAGATCTTGTCGGCGGCGTCCAGGCGGGCCTTGGCCGTCATCTGGGTGGTGACCGGCAGCAGCGTCTTGCGCAACTCGTCCAGCGTGGTGACGGTTTGGCCGGAGTGCAGGTAGACGTCCATCGTCTCGTCGCCTTGGGCGATCGTGCCCAGCAGTTGGCCGCGCACCGACCTGGCGATGGCCTGCCCGACGGTGGCTTTGGTGTAGCCCTTCTCGGCGGCCACCTTGGCGTTCAAGTCGACGCGCAGCATGGTCTGCTCCTGGTCGGTGTCGGAGTTGACGTTGGTCAGGCCGGGCACCTTCTCCAGCGCCGCCGCCACGGCCGACGCGCCGGCCTTGAGCTGGTCGGGGTCGGAGCTTTCGACGTAGACGACGGCCTGGGACGACGTGCCCGAGGCGGCCATAGAAGCGATCTGGACGCGGCCCAGCCCTTCCATGTCGGCGGTCTGCGAGCGCAGCCGGGCCACCAGGGCGTCGTCGTCGGCGCCGTCTTTCAGCGTGACGTAGATGATCGCGGTGCTGGAGCCGCCGCCGTTGCTGCCGGTCATCATGCCCATCATCGAGGACGTGCCGCCGACCGTCGTCTGATACGCCTTGACGCCGCTCTCCTTGGCCAGCAGGGCCTCGACTTTGGCGGCCGCCTGGTCGGCCTGCTCCTGGCCGCTGCCGCTGGGCAGCTTCATCGTCACCTGGACGAGGTTCTGGCCCATGTCGCCGATGAAGTCGGTCTTCAAGTTGGGGGCCAGGGCGAGCGTGCCGACCAGCACGGCGAAGGCGACGGCGAGCGTGATCCAGCGGTGGCCGAGCGCCCAATTCAACACCGGCTCGTAGGCCCGCCGCAGCCAGGTCTGGGAGGGCGACTGCTCGACCTCTCCAGCGGGGTCGACGGCGCGCTGGGCGGTCGCCGCGCGGCCCGCCTGTGAGGCCGCCTGGCCCGCCTTCACCTCGGACACCTCCTGGGCCCCGTCCGCTTCGGACTGGCCGTCCGCCACCGAGGCGGCCTGGGCGGTCGCCGGCGCGTCATCGGCCGACCGCTCCTCGCCAGTCGCGGCGTCGCCGCCCGCCTCGGCGGCCTCGCCCGAAGGCTCGAGCTTGAGGCCCTTGACGCGCATGAACCAGCTCGCCAGCACCGGCACCACCGTCATGGCGACCACCAGGGAGGCCAGCAAGGCGATGGTCACCGTCACCGCGAACGGCCGGAACAGTTGGCCGACTTGCCCGCCGACCAGGCCGATCGGCAGGAACACGGCGACCGTCGTCAGCGTCGAGCTGGTGACGGCCCCGGCCACCTCCTTGACGGCCGCGACGGTGGCGGGACGGCCGACATGGCCCATCGACTGGTGGCGTTTGATGTTCTCGATGATGACGATCGAGTCGTCGACCACCCGCCCGATCGCGACCGTCAGCGCCCCCAGCGTCAGGATGTTCAACGAGTCGCCGCCGACGTACAGCCCGATCAGCGCGATCAGCAGCGACAGCGGAATCGAGATGGCCGTGATCAGCGTCGGCCCGACGGCCCACAGGAACACCATGATGACGACGATCGCCATCACCAGGCCGATCAGGCCCTCGGTGGTCAGGTCGCGGATCGAGTCGGTGATGAAGGGCGACTGGTCGAAGATGACCTCGAAGTCGACATTCGTCCCCAGTTGCGGCTTCAGCGACTCCAGCTTGGCCCGCAGGGCGTCGGCGACGGCGACGGTGTTGCCCGACAGCGTCTTGGTGATCGACAGCGTCAGCGACGGGCGCCCGTTGACCCGCGAGACGCCGGTCTGGGGCGCGTCAACCTCCTCGACTGTCGCCACGTCGCCGAGTTTGACCGGATCGTCGGCGGTCTGGATGCGCAGATTCTTGACCTCTTTGACCGACGCGAACGTCGTGCCGACCTGGACGTCGAAGTCGCCGCTGTCGGAGCGCAGCGTGCCCGCCGGGATGGCCGTGCCGTCGGCCATGAACAGCGTGGCGACGGTCGAGGGGTCGACGCCTTTGTCGCGAGCCTTCTTCTCGTCCAGCGTGACGGAGATCTCGCGCTCGCGCTCGCCGGCGACCGACACGTCGCGGGCGCCCTCGACCGACTTGAGGGCCGGCACGAGCACGTCCTCGACCTTCTTGGAGAAGTCTTGGAGGTCGTCGTCGGAGGCCGCCGAGACGATCAGGACGGGCAGGTCGTCCATGCCGCCGGTGATGACGC
>JAISUF010000043.1 GCA_031272195.1 Propionibacteriaceae bacterium | reverse complement strand
TCTTCGAGAAGACCTCGACGCGCACCCGTTCGGCCTTCGAGGTGGCCGCCCACGACCAGGGCGCCCACGTCACCCAAATGGACGGCAACTCGTCCCAGATGGGCCACAAGGAGTCGGCCGCCGACACCGCCCGCGTCCTGTCGCGGCTGTTCGACGGCATCGAGTATCGCGGCGCCAAACAGGCGACCGTCGAGACGATGGCGTCTCACGCGACGGTGCCGGTGTGGAACGGCCTGACCGACGAGTGGCACCCCACCCAAAGCCTGTGCGACATGTTCACGATGGAGGAGTCCAGCGGCAAAGACCCGCGCGACATCGCCTTCGCCTATGTCGGCGACGCCCGTTTCAACGTCGGCTGCTCGCTGCTGATGGGCGGGGCGCTGATCGGGGCGGACGTGCGGATGGTCGCCCCGTCGCGCCTGCTGCCGCCGGCTCTGGTCGTCGACAAGGCCAAGGCCGTCGCCGAGCAGACGGGGGCGCGCATCACGCTGACCGAGGACTTGGACGGCGTCAAAGGCTGCGATTTCGTCCACACCGACATCTGGGTGTCGATGGGCGAGCCGGACAACGTCTGGCAGGAGCGCATCCAACTGCTGCGCGACTACCAGGTGACGACGGCGCTGCTGGACCGCACCGGCAACGCCGACGTCAAGTTCATGCACTGCCTGCCCGCCTACCACAACCGGCAGACCACAGTCGGCGAGCAGGTCTACCAGTTGTTCGGGCTGCCCGAGTTGGAGGTCACCGAGGAGGTCTTCGAGTCGGCGGCGTCGATCGTCTTCGACCAGGCGGAAAACCGCATGCACTCGATCAAAGCCGTCATGGTCGCCACGCTGACCGACGTGCTGTAAGATAGGCGGGCTGCCTCGGCGAGGGGTTTCGGCCCGTGATCGACTAGGGTTCGACCTCCGCTGTGGCCTGAACACGAGGAGAATGATGTCGAACGTCAACCAGATCGAAGCCACCAGCCGGACCGAGTTCGGGAAGGGCGCCGCGCGCCGCACCCGCCGGGCTGGCTTGGTGCCGGCGGTGCTCTACGGGCACGGCACCGACCCGATCCACATTTCGCTGCCCGCCCACGACACCCAGCTCGCCCTGCGCACCGCCAACGCCTTGTTGACGATCACCGTCGACGGCGGCAAGGAGGTGCTGGCGCTGCCCAAGCAGGTGCAGCGCAACCCCGTAAAAGACCACATCGAGCATGTCGACCTGGTGATCGTCAAGCGCGGCGAGAAGGTCAGCGTCGAGATTCCGCTGGTGTTGGTCAACGCCGACGAGTCGGGCGCCAAGGTCGTAATGCTGGACGTCCAGACCATCGAGCTGCAGGTCGAGGCGACGAACATCCCCGCCGACATCGAGCTGGACGTCAAAGACCTGGAGATCGGCGACACGCTCACCGCCAAGGACGTGCCGCTGCCCGAGGGCGCGGTTTACGCCGGCGATCCGGACGCCCTGATCGTCTCCGTGGCCGCCCCGCGGGCCGCCGTCGAGGCCGCCGAGGGCGAGGAGTCGGCCGAGGGCGAGGAGTCGGCCGAGGAAGCGGCTGAATGACGTTTCTGGTGGTCGGGCTCGGCAATCCGGGCCCGGCCTACGCCGGCAACCGCCACAACGTCGGCCACATGGTGGTCGACGAGTTGGCGCGGCGGGCGCGCGTCGCCTTCTCGCGGGTGCGGCTGCTGCCGTGCGAGGCGGCGTCCACCCGGATCACCGCTGCCGGCATCGGCGGCGTCGGCGCGGACGCCGAGAAGGTCGTCCTGCTGAAATCGCGCACTTTCATGAACGAGTCGGGGCGGGCCGTCGGCAAAGCCGCCAAGTATTTCCAGGTCGAGCCGGCCCGCGTCGTGGTGGTCCACGACGAGCTGGACTTGGACTTCGGCCGTCTGCGGATGAAGCTGGGCGGCGGCAACAACGGTCACAACGGCCTCAAGTCCGTCCAGGCCGCCCTCGGCACGCCGGACTTCCTGCGGGTCCGCTTCGGCGTGGGGCGTCCCCCCGGTCGCCAAGACCCGCGTGATTTCGTCTTGGCCAATTTCAGCACCGCCGAGCGCAAGACGCTGGACGTCGAGGTGGCACGCGCCGCCGACGCCGTCGAGGCGCTCATCTTGGATGGCTTGGCGACCGCCCAGAACCAGTACAACTCCTGACCGGCCCGGCCCGCCATGGGCGGACCCATTGGGGGCGGGTTTGCCCGCCGATTTTCAGGCGGCCCCGCCTGGCCGTGCGGCGCGACTTTCAACGCCAGAGTTCGAATCCCGGCTCGGGGCGACTTGATCCTGGCTCATGACGAATCGCCAGCTGGTTTGCCCCTGGCCGTCCGACACCAATTGGCCGAGGCGGCGATGGACCCGCTAGCCTGCCCCGCCTGGCAGGGCAAGCCGTCAGCCGAGCTGGTCGCAGACCGCCTGATGGGCCGGGGAGGCTTGGCACCAGGCTTGGTACTTGGCGACGGAGGCGTTGTGGCCCTCCAGCGTCGTGTTGAACTCCGTCTCGCCCGTCTCGGGGTTGACCGTCACGAAGTAGAGCCAATCGCCGGCCGCCGGGGCGAGCGCGGCCTTCAGCGCCGCCCGGCCCGGGTTGGAGATCGGCGTCGGCGGCAGTCCGGCGCTTTGGTAGGTCGAGTAGCCGGACAGGCCCATGCGCTGGCCGTAGGCGTTGGTCGAGTCCATCTGCAACGGCATGCCCTGCGCCAACCGGTTGTAGACGACGCGGGCCACCAGCGGGCGGTATTCCGCCCGGCTGACTTCGCGCTCGATGATCGACGCCACCGTCAACACCTGATAGGGCGTGCAGGCGCTGGCGCCGCACTGCTGCGAGGCGGCCCCTGATTCCAGACCGACTTCCTTGGCCACCGCCGCGAACTGGCTGGTGGCCAGGCGTATGACGCCGCCTGCTGTCGGCGCCTCCGGCAGATAGTAGGTGTCGGGGAAGGCGAAGCCCTCCACGCTGCTGCCCTGGCGCCAGGCCGGCAGGCCCAAATCGCCCGGCTTGGCCAGGGCCGCTTTCAGCTTGGCCGCCGACAGGCCCGAGGCGCTCGCCATCAGCGTCAGATAGTCGGCCAAGTAGCCGCCTTCGGGCAGCGTCAGCTTGACGACCGCCTTGTTCTTGACGTCCAGCAGCATGGCCAGGGCCTTCTTGGCGGGCAGGCGCTCGCGCAACTGCCACAGGCCGGCCTGGACCGACGTCGCCCTCGGCTCGGCGGCGACTGCCTTCGCCCAGGCCGCTTCCGTGGCCACCACCTGGGCCTTGACCAGTTTCGCGCCGATAGCCGTCAACGACGACCCCGCCGCGATCCGCACCTGGACTCCGGCCCCGCCGGAGCCCTTGAAGTCTGTCAGGTAGCTGAACTTCGCCGCTTTGGCCTTGGCCGACTTCTGGGACGTCTTGACGTAAACCCAAACCGCGCCCGCGGCGTGTTTCGGCGCGGTGGCGACCAGCGTCTTCTTCGACTGGTAGACCACCTTCTTGGCCTTGGCTGAGCCGAAATAGACCTTGGCTTTCTTCGTGAAGTTCTTGCCCGTGATGGTGACGACGGCGCCGCCGTTCACCGATCCCGACTTGAGCGACAATTTGGAGACCTTCGGCCGGGGGGCCGCCTGTGCGTCGAGCGCGGGCAGGCTTGTCAAACTGGCCGCCAGCGCCACACAGCACAGCAATCGTCGAATCATCATGTGGCCCATGGTAACGGGCCCCTGTGACATTTCTTGAGACTGGCCTGGTGGGCGCTTAGCGCTCCTCGGAATGGGTCTCTGTGACACTTCTTGAGACGCGCCTGCGCGCCGATGGTCCATCTATGCTGGACGCATGCGACGCTTGGTGACGCTGGCAGTGTTGTTCTGCCTGACGGGCTGCTCGGCGTGGGTGCGGCTGCTGCCCTTGCCCGACCCGTCGGAGTCGGCGTCGCCCGCCGAGACGGCGTCTGGGGCCGCGACGACGATGATCGGGGACGTCGCCGTCCACACCGAGCCGGGCACCGACGTCGACCGTCCCACCTACCCCGACACGGGCGCGCGCCCAGACGGCTTCGCCGATCCGCCCACGCTGACTGACAGCGCCTCGACCGACACACCCGGCGCGGCAACCGGCGGGACAAACAGCGCCACAACCGGCGCGACAATCAGCGCCACAAGCGGCGCAACATCCGCCGCCACAGCCCCCGACACATCGGCCGCCACAATCTCTGCCACAGCCGGCGCCACAATCGCTGGCACAGCGACCGTCGCAGACCCGTCGTCTCAAGCCGAAACCCAAACCACATCGGCCGTGTCCGACGCGGGCCTGGCCGCCTATCTGGCCCAGCCCGTCGACTGGCGCGACTGCGACGGCAACCTCTGCGCCGAGGTGCTGGTGCCGCTGGACTACGCTGATCCTGGGGCGCAGGCGATCACCATCTCGCTGCTCAAAGTCGCCGCCACCGACAAGCCGTATCTGGGGGCCCTGTTCGTCAATCCGGGCGGTCCGGGCGGCTCCGGCAAGCAGTACGTCGCGGCGGCTGGCTTCGACGGCTTGGAGGGCTACGACAAGATCGGCTGGGACCCGCGCGGCGTCGGCGACTCGACGCCGATCGCCTGCGCCGACGGCGAGCAGATGGACGAGTTCAACGACACCGACTGGTCGCCCGACGACGAAGCCGAGCGGGCGGCGGCGGTGGAGGCGGCGCGGGCCTTCGCCAAGTCGTGCTGGGACAACAACGGCTCCTATCTGGCCCACCTGTCGACGCAGGACAACGCCCGCGACCTCGACCTGCTGCGGCAACTGCTCGGCCAAGACAAGCTCAACTACCTCGGCTATTCGTACGGCACCCGCATCGGCGCTGACTACGCCGAGCTGTACGGCGCCAACGCCGGCCGGCTGGTGCTCGACTCGGCGGTGGACATCTCCGGCAACGACGACGTCATACAGGCGATGGGCTTCGACACGGCGTTGAACAATTTCGCCAAGTGGTGCGTCCGCCAGGGGTGCGACTTGGGCAAGACCGCCGACGGCGTCGTCAAGACATTGCGCAAGCTGCTCGACAAGCTCGACGCCAAGCCGATCAAGGTCGGCAAGCGAACGCTCACGCAGAGCCTGGCGGCCTTCGGCATGGCCGGCACGCTCTACTCCGGCGAGAGCGGCTGGGAGTGGCTGGCCCAATATGTCGACGACGCCCAAGACGGCGACGGCGCCGGCCTGCTGGCCTGGGCCGACGCCATGGACGACCGCTCCGACGACGGCTCCTACGGCTCGATGGCCTACGCCCTGTCGGCCGTCAACTGCCTCGACGACTCCGACGACGGCGTGCTGGATGCCGAGCAGGACTGGTCCGACGACCAACTGAAAGCCCCCTTCTTCGGCTACTATTTCGGCCCCGACTACGTCTGCCCCCTGTGGCCGGTGAAATCGCAGCCGTTGGACGACATCACCGGCGCCGCCGCGCCGCCGCTGCTGGTCGTCGGCACCACCGGCGACAACGCCACCCCGTACCAGCAGGCGGTCGACATGGCCCAACGCCTGGTCAGCGCCACGCTGATCACCTACGAGGGCGAGGGGCACGGGGCCTTCGGCGGCAGCAGCTCGTGCGTCGACAAGGCCGTCTTGGCCTACCTCAACAAGGGGACCGTTCCGAGCAAGGACTTGACGTGCAAGTGACGCAGTACGCGGGGGCGCGCCGCTTCGCCGCGCGGGGCGGGTCGTGGAATGCGGCGGACACCGCCGCTCCAGCGATCCGCGTCGTCGCCGCCACCGGCGGTCCCGGAAGGGGCGCGCCATGCCGGTGACGCCGCCGTTCGAGACGTGGGCCGACCGCCAGATCCGCCTGGCGCAGGAGCGCGGCGAGTTCGACAACCTGCCCGGTGCGGGCCGCCCCTTGCGGATGCGCTACCCGAACGATCCCGATTGGTGGGTCAAGCAGAAGTTGGAGGACGAAGACCTGCGCGAGGTGCTGCCGACGCCGCTGGCCCTGCGCCGCGCCAAACAAGACCTCCAAACCACCCTGGCCGACGTCCGCTCCGAGGCCGAGGCCCGCCAGGTGGTCGACCAGCTCAACGACCAGATCAAGACCGCCATGCGCAACCCGTCGGTCGGCGGCCCCCAGATCATCGTCGGCCTGGTCGACGCCGACGCCGCCATAGCGCAGTGGCGGGCCCGGCGCGACGCCGCCAGCTCCGACTAGCAAGAATGACTCTTTGAGCGGTGGGGAATCCAAACCGCCGCCACCAAGCGAAGGCGCCGGGTCGGCGGGTGGCGTGGTGTCGCCACAGCATCGACATGGAGAGTTCGCCGTGCTCCGAGCCGCTGACGTTGCGAGAGTACAGTGATTGCGGATTCGGCCCGCACCAAGGAGGTGGAGGGGAGTGCCTGACGCCTCGACCGCGCGTTTCCCGCGACGGCTGATGCCGCCGATGATGCTGGGCGCGATCCTCAACCCGATCAACTCCTCAATCATCTCGATCGCGCTGGTGCCGATCGCCGTGGCCCTCGGTGTGACGGCGGCCGACGCGGCCTGGCTGGTCTCCGCGCTCTATCTGGCCACCGCCATCGGGCAGCCTTTGGTGGGACGC
The DNA here is from genome assembly GCA_031272195.1 of Propionibacteriaceae bacterium. Taxonomy (GTDB): domain Bacteria; phylum Actinomycetota; class Actinomycetes; order Propionibacteriales; family Propionibacteriaceae; genus Propionicimonas. The sequence goes on along the minus strand of JAISUF010000043.1, from coordinate 5,931 downwards.
CTCGTCGACCTGTACGGTCCCAAGCGCCTCTTCCTGGCGGGGGCGGGCCTGACCGCGCTGGCCGGGATTATCGGCGTCCTGGCGCCGAACCTGCCCGTGCTGGTGGCGGCGCGGATCGTGCTCGGCTTCGGCACCTGCGCCGGCTATCCGTCGGCGATGGCGATCATCCGCCGCGTCGCGGAGCGCGGCGGACTGCGCAGCCCGGCGGGCGTGCTGGCGGCGTTGGCCGTCGCCACGCAGACGGTTTCCGTCATCGGGCCGACGCTGGGCGGACTGTTGATCGAGTGGGGCGGCTGGCGGGCGACTTTCGCCGTCAACGTGCCGCTGGGCCTGCTGAGTCTGGCGTTGGGCTGGTGGCTGGTGCCGTCGTTGCGCCAGGGCCAAGGGGCGACGGAGGAGCCCGTCCAGCCCCGCCGCCTGGACGCGCCGGGCGTGGCCCTGTTCGCCTCCGCCCTGACGAGTCTGCTGGTCTTCTTGATGGACCCGTCGGCGGGCAAGCTGTGGGCCCTGGGTGTGGCGCTGGCCGGTGGGGCGGCGTTCGTGTGGTGGGAGCGGCGGGCCGCCGATCCGTTCATCGACGTCAGACTGTTGGCGGGCAACCGGCCGCTGCTGGCGACATACCTGCGGGCTTTGGGGGCGCAGACGGTGGCGTACGCCTTCATCTACGGGTTCAGCCAATGGCTGGAGGACGGCCGCGGCCTCGCCCCGTCGGCGGCGGGGCTAGTGCTGCTGCCGGTGTTCGGGGTGGGCATCTTGGGGACGATCCTGTTCGGCCGCACCCCCCGCGTCCGGGCAAACCTGCTGGCCGGGGCGAGTGTCCAGCTAGCGGCGTCGGCGGCGCTGTGGCTGTTCGACGCGAACACGCCCATCTGGCTGCTGTTTGCTCTGGCCTGTCCGCTCGGCATCCCGCAGGGACTGCTCAGCCTGGCCAACCAGAACGCGCTGTACGCCCAGGCGCGGCCCGACGCCATCGGCGCCTCGGCCGGCCTGCTGCGCACTTTCCAATACGTCGGCGCGATCATCGCCTCGGCATCGGCAGGCCTCTGTTTCGGCGAGCGCGCCACCACCCCCGGCCTGCACGAATTGGCGGTCGTCATGGTGGCCGTCAGCGTCTGCACCCTGACGCTGATACTGGCCGACCGCTCCCTTGCTCGCGTCGGCCAGTTGTCGTCAGCGTCCGGTCGAACCAACCAGCCCCAGTAGCACTGAACCGAGCTGACAGCACTGCCGCGACATCGCCAACCCTTGACTCCACGCCCGTGCTGATGCCGATCGACTTGCGGAAGATATTGTCAGCTCCGGCCGGCCCGCCCATTCCGCCATGTTTCCAAGGATGGAGCGCCTTCCGCAACACCCGCTTGGGCGGCCTGTTGCGCATCCCCTGGCGATGGTGTCGCCAGGGGATGCGGCACGTCGGCTCAGCCGACGGCTGACAGGATGAGCTCTTGGCCGAAGTAGACCAGGAAGGCGGCGGCGACGCCCCACAGCAGGGGGTGGACTTCCTTGGCTTTGCCTTTCAGGAGTTTGATGAAGGCGTAGCAGATGAAGCCTGCGCCGATGCCGGCCGTGATCGAATAGGCGAACGGCATCAGGGCCAGCGTGAAGAACGCCGGGACGGCCTGCTCTGGGTCGGTCCAGTCGATCTCGACGACCTGGGCCATCATCAGGCAGCCGACGAAGAACAGCGCCGGGCCGGCCGCCTCCGAGGGCACCATGTTGACGAACGGCGCCAGCACCAGGCACAGCAGGAAGGCCGCGCCCGTCGCCAGCGAGGCCACGCCGGTGCGCGCCCCGTCGCCGACACCGGAGGCCGATTCGATGTAGGACGTCGTCGACGACACCGAGCCGACGCCGCCGGCGATCGCGCCGATCGAGTCGACCAGCAAGATGGCCTGGGTGTGGTCCGGATTGCCGTCCTCCTTCAGCAGGTCGCCCTCGGCGCCGACCGCGACGATCGTGCCCATGGTGTCGAAGAAGTCGGCCAGCAGCAGCGAGAAGATCAGCAGGATGAAGCCCAGGATGACGCCGGGGCTGGCGCCGGCGAAGGCGCCGAACAGGTCGACCCGCCCGATCAGGCTCAGGTCTGGCGCGGTGAAGCCGGAGAAGGCCGGGACATTCAACTCCCAACCGGTCGGGTTGGTGTCGGCGTTGAAACCGCCGATGTGCGCGACGCTCTCGACGATGACGGCCACGACAGTCGCCCCGAGGATGCCGATCAGGATGGCGCCCTTGATGCGCTTGGCGTACAGCGCCACAACGATGAACAAACCGATGACGAAGACGGCCATCGGCCAGCCGTTCAGATGCCCGCCGATGCCCAATTCGACAGGCGTGCCCGCCCCTTGTCGCACGACGCCGGCGTCGGCCAGGCCGACGAAGGCGATGAACAAGCCGATGCCGACCGAGATAGCCGAGCGGATCGAGCGCGGGACGGCGTTGAGCACGGCCTTGCGGAAACCCGTCAAGACCAGGATCGTGATGAGGATGCCCTCCCAGACGATCATGCCCATGGCTTGCGGCCACGTCATCTGCGGGGCCAGCGTGTAGGCCACCACCGAGTTGAGGCCCAGGCCGGACGCGATGGCCAGCGGGAAGCGCCCCCAAACGCCCATCGCGATCGTCATCAGCCCGGCGATCAAGGCGGTCGCCGCCGCGACCATCGCCATTGAGCGCACCACGGCGCCATCGGCGCTGGCCAGTTCGCCGCTGACCAGGTAGCCGTTCTTGTCGGCCTGGCCGCCCAGGATGATCGGGTTGAGCACGATGATGTAGGCCATCGTGAAGAACGTCACCAACCCGCCGCGAATCTCCCGGCCGACGCTCGTGTTGTGTTTCGTAATGCCAAACCATCGGTCGAACCCGGACAGCACGGCCGTGGATGAAGGTTCATTTGCCATGGCCTAAATCCTAAGCCCTGCACAGCCCGTACTAAGGTGGTGTCCGTGGGTGATAACACTCCTGTTACACGGCCGGCGCTCATGCAGGCCCCGGTGAAAGCGCTCGACCCCGACGGCTCGGCCATCGTCGCCGCCGGGACGGCGGTCTTCGCCGTGGCCGCCGTCATCAGCTACTTCGCCGCCACCGGGCCGAACGCCTGGCGTTTCTGGGTGGCCCTCTTGGGCACGGCCATGGGCCTGGTCGCCATGGCCGCCATCGCCGTCAAGAGGAGCCGCCGGCCGGTCGTCACACCACCCGAGACGGGCCCAGCCACGTTATCCGACGCGCTTGGAGGCGATGCGCCGAGCGCCGATCCGGCCACTGGGGCCGACTAAGTCGCCCACAGCGGGCGGCTCAGCCATCTGCGCGGCCAACCCTCAGTCGAACAATGCGTGGTCGACGCTCATGGTGTCCCAAACGGGGACGCCCAACTTGACGCCGCGCTTGGGTGCGGGGGCGTCGGAATGGCCGCCGCAACCGTGGTCGTGGGCGACGATCTGGCCGTCGGAGGGCGAGAACTGGTTGGCGCAGACGCCGAAGACGCGGCCCAGTTTGCCGGCGATGCCGATCATGAAGCCGCACGTCTCGCACAGCGCCGGGGACAGTTGCGTCATCTGGTTGTCGGGGCCGCCGTCGCCGGCCATCCAGCGCTCGACGGTCTGGTCGCGGCCCTCCTCGGAGAGCAGCTTGGCCCGGCCCAATCCCAGCTCGGAAACCACCGCTCGGGTCTGGGCCCACTCGGCCGGGTCGGCGTCGGCGGCGTTCTCGCCGCCGGTGTAGCCCGGCACTAGCCTGGTGTCGTCGGGGGCGGGCGGCAGGAGCGTTCCGGGCAGGATGTCGCCAGCCGAGATGCGATCGGCCCACGGCACCCATGGCGGGGCCAGCAGGGAGCCCTCGCCGGGCACCATCAGCACCTCCGAGACGGTCACCGTGCGGGCCCGCGAGGCCCGCGCCACCGTCACCGACCAGCGCCAACCCGGATAGCCGGGATGGGTGCAGGCGAAGTAGTGCGTGGCGACGCGCGTGTCCTCAGCCTCGACGCCGAGATGTTCGCCGACGCCGAACACGCCGCTGCGGCGCTGGGCCGCCACCCTGGCCAACTCGACCGCGTCGGCGCAGGCCTGGTCCAATTCTGTTGTCGCCACCACTCACAACTCCAATTCGTCCGCCACGGCGCGCAGCACCGTCGCCACCTTGCTGGCCGCTTTGGCGTCGGGATAGCGGCCGTGCCGATAGCTGTTGCCCAGGCCGTCGAGCATCTTGATGAGGTCCTCGGTGATGACGACCATCTGCTCGGGCTGCTTGCGCGAGGCTTTCGACAGCGACGGCGGGGCCTCCAGCAGGCGCAGCGACAACGCCTGCAGGCCCTTCTTGCCCTCGACGACGCCGAACTCGACTTTCTGGCCGCGCTTGAGCGAGGTGACGCCCTCCGGCAGCGCCGAGGCGCGCACGTGCACGTCGTCGCCACCGTCGTCTTGGGTCAGGAAACCGAAACCGCGCTCGGTGTCCCAATACCGGACTTTGCCCACAGGCATGCTCTCACCTCAACTTAGAAGAAACCGCCTCCAGCCTAGCTTGTGCGCTCGCCCTTGGCGAAGCCAGGGCCGCCGGACGGCCGCTTCTCGGCCCGCGGCGAGTGCCAAACCCGGCGGCGCCGACCGCTTAGCTGTCTGAGCGACATGGCACCACCGGGGCGGGCGCGTCGAGGGTGGCGTCAACGCGGCGCGGGCCGTTCAGCCATCTGGGCGACGCGGCCCGACAATCCCGCTTCGCCGAGTGTCGCCTCAGGCCTGCTTGTCCTTGCCGGCCGTCCAGGTGGCCTTCTTCTCGGACGCGGGCAGCTGCGGCGTCTCGGCGGCGGCGTCAGCCTTCGGGGCGAAGCTCTTCAGCAACTCCACCAGGTCGATGCCCGAGAGGTCTTTGAGGAGCTGCGGCACCTCGGCGGCCGTCTGGGCGACGCGGCGGCTCAACTCGGAGGCGCCGTCGGTCGAGACGACCGTCAAATTGTCGATATTGCCCATCGGCGCGGCCACCTCATGGGCCATCTCCGGCAGCGCCCGCAGCGCCATCTCCAGCACGGCCGCCTCGCCGTAGTTGCGGTAGGCGTCGGCCTTCTTCTGCAGGACGCTGGCCTCCGCCTCGCCGGTGGCCAGCGTGGCGGCGGCTTGGGCCTCGCCTTCGGCCCGGGTGGCGTCGGCCAGGGCCAAACGCCGGGCCTTCTCGGCTCCGGCGGCCAGGATGGCGGCCTGCTGATCGGCGGCGGCTTTCGTCTCGACGGCGTAACGCTGGGCGTCGGCCGGTTTGCGGACCTCGGCGGCCAACTGCTTCTCGCGCAGGATGGCGTCCTGCTCGGCGACCTTCTGCTGCTCGGTGACGAGCATGCGCTGCTGGTTGGCCGCCTCCAAAGGACCGGCGTTGGCGGCCTCGGCGGCGGCCTTGTCGGTCAGCGACTGGATTTCGGCCCGCTTCAGCGCCAGGTCGCGCTGGGCCTCGGCGATGGCCTGGTCGGCTTGGGCTTTGGCCTGCTCGGCGGCCCGCCGCGACTCGGCCTCGGCGATCTCGGCGCGTTGGCGGATCATCGCCTGCTCGGGGCGTCCCAAGTCGCGCAGGTAGGTGCCGTCCTCGGCGTCCTGGACCTCCTGGATTTGGAAGGTGTCGATGATCAGGCCCTGCCCGGACAGCGACGACTCGGAGGTTTCGGCCACCTGCTTGGCGAACTCGGCCCGGTCGGAGACGATCTTGTCGACGTCCATCGAGCCGATGATCGAGCGCAGCGAGCCCGTCAGGACCTCTTTGGTGAACGACTCGATGGAGGTCTGCTGGGCGACGAAACGCTGGGCGGCGGCCCGGATCGCCTCGTCGGTGCCGCCGACTTTGACGATGGCGACGCCTTTGGCGTTCAGCTTGATGCCCTTCTGGTTGTAGGCCCCGTCGACGTACACCTCGATGCGGTGCGACGACAGGTCGACGACGGAAAGCTGCTGGATGAGCGGG
>JAISUF010000134.1 GCA_031272195.1 Propionibacteriaceae bacterium | reverse complement strand
CGGGAAGGGCAGCGGCAGGCGTTTGACCATCTTCAACTCGGTCAGCTCGGTCGGCTGGCCATCCAGCAGGTCGAGCATGACGCGGGCCGCGAACCGCGACGCGCCGACGCCCAAGCCGGTGAAGCCGGCAGCGTGGGCGACCTTCCCCTCGTAGCCCCGTCCGAAGAAGGCGCAGAACTGCGTCGAGCAGTCGATGGCGCCGCCCCACTGGTTGGTGAACTTCACATCCTCCAGGTAGGGAAAGGTGATGAAGAAGTGGCGGGCCAGCTTGCGCCAGGTCTCGGGACGCTGGTCGTGCTCCGGGCGGATGGTCGGGTGGTAGACGGCGTCGTAGCCACCCCACAGAATGCGGTTGTCGGCTGTCATGCGGTAGTAGTGGAAGTGCGTCGACAGGTCCGCCAGGCCCTGGCGGCCCTTCCAGCCGAGCTGGTCGAGCTGTTCGGCGGTCAGCGGCTGCGTCATCAGGGCGTAGTCGTACCAGGGCACGGTGTGGAGGCGGTAGCGGCGCAGCAGCGCCGGGAAGGCGTTGGTGGCCAGGGCGACTTTGGCGGCGGTGAAGGTCGTCCGCTCGGCGCGCAGGGCGACGCGCGCCCCGTCCTTGGCCAAGCCGACCACCTTGGAGTGCTCGAAGATCTCCACCCCGGCCTCGGCGGCCGCCTTGGCCAAGCCGATGGCCAGTTTGGCCGGGTGGACGACGGCGTTGGTGCGCGGGTCGTACCAGGCCGCCCGGTAGACCGGCGAGTTCACCTCGGCCCGCGCCTGCTCGCCGTCCAGCACGCGGGCCGGGGCGATCTCCTCGGGGTTGAGGGCCAGCAGTTTGGCCTCCTGGTAGGGCTCGACGGCGACGTTCAGCGAGCCGGTGCGCCGGAAGTCGCAATCGATCCCCAGCTCGGCCACGGTCGCCTCGAACTGGTCCAAGTTCTCGATGCCGAGGCGCTCCAACTGGCCGTATTCGTCCGGCCAGCGGTTGCGCCCGTTGGTCTCGCCGTGGGTGATGGACGACTCGACGAAGCCGCCGTTGCGCCCCGAGGCCGCCCAGGCGACGGTGTGGGCCTCCAGCAGGGCCACCCGCAGCGACGGATTGCGCTGTTTGGCCAGCAGCGCCGTCCACAGACCGGTGAAGCCGCCGCCGACGACGACCAAGTCCCAAGCGGTGGGCGTGTCCGGCCCGTCGCCGAAGGCGATCCGCTGGCCGGCGGCGTCATCCAACCAGTAGGGCCTGGGGCTGGCGTGGGCCAGCGAGGCGTCGACCAATCCGTCGCGCACGGGGGCGTCATAAGTTATGGACATGCCCCTAGCCTTCGGCATCGGCGTTTCCACCTGGTAACCGCCCCGTGACGAGACGATGCCAGCCGTGCCCAATCCACGCCAGGGGTGGATGCCCCCTGGTGCGGCTATACTGCTACGGTGGCTTTCAACCGCTCCCTATTCGAATGGGTCACGCTCGTCGCCAGGCTGATCCTCGGCTGCACTTTGCTGATCGCCGGGTTGCTCAAGATCGGCAACCTTGAGTCGATGACGCAAAGTGTCTACGAATACCAAATCTTGAAATACATCTCGACCGACCCGACGCTGCTGCGAGTGGTGGCCTATCCGATTCCCGTCATCGAAATCATCATCGGCGCCTTGCTGATCGCCGGCCTTTTCACACGGGCGGCCGGTCTGCTCGGTGCGGCCATGATGCTGGTGTTCATCGCCGCCATCGCCTCGGTCTGGGCGCGCGGCATCAGCATCGACTGCGGCTGTTTCGGCAAGGGCGGCAAGGTGGCGGCCGGCCAGACGACGTACCTGCAAGACATCCTGCGCGACGCCGGCCTGATGGCCTGCGGCCTGTGGGCGGCCTGGAAACCGAAGTGCAAGCTGTCCGTCGACCGCCTGCTGGCGGGGACGGTCGAGCCCGTCGAAGAGGAGAGCGAGAATGGGTAACGCCCGCAAACAGTTGGCCGCCGAGCGGGCGGCCGCCGCCAAACGCCGCAAGACCATCCGCCGCGTCGTCATAGCCGTGGTGGCGGTGGTTGTGGCGGTGGCCGCCGTCTTCGTCGTCATGGCCGTGGTCCGGGCCACCCAGAACGCCCAGCAGACGTCCGGCTCGGTGCCGCCCAACGCCAACGCCGACCAGTCCGGCATCATCGCCAACCCTGGCAAGTTCGCCGCCGGCGTCCCCCAAGTCGACATCTACCTCGACTACCAGTGCCCCTACTGCGGCGAGTTGGAGCGCGATTACGGCGACGCCTTCACCCAGCTGGCCGACGCCGGCACGATCCAGCTGCAATACCACGTCCTCAGCTTCTTGGACAGCAGCCTCCACAACGACTCCTCGACACGGGCCGCCGTCGCCTCCGCCTGCGCCGACGAGGTCGGCTACTTCTCGGCCTACAACGCGGCCGTCTTCGCCAACCAGCCCGACGAGGGCGACGGCTACTCCGACGAGCTGCTCACCACCACCATCCCGGCCGCCATCGGCATGACCGGCGACGACTTGGCCAAGTTCGGCCAGTGCTACGCCAACCGCCAAACCGAGTCCTTCGTCAAAGGCGTCCAGGACAAGGCATACTCCGCCAACATCACCGGCACCCCGACGGTGCGCGTCAACGGCAACGAGTTGGAGTACAGCACCATCGTCCAGAACGATCCATCGCAATTGGGCCAGCTCATCACCGACGCGGCCAACGGATAAGGAGGAACCCGCCCCATGGCGAAGAAGACCCAGGCCAACCAGAAAGAAACCGTCGCCGCCCGCCGCGACCGGCTCAACGCGATGCGCGCCGAGGCCGAGCGCAAGGCCGCCCGCTTCCGCAACATCATGATCTCCGGGGCCGTCGCCCTGGCGGTCGTGATCGTCGCGGTGTTCGTCGTCGTCGCCATCCAACAAGGGCAGGTCAACCAGCTCCAGTCGTCCGTCACGCCGAAGGACGCCGCCCCGGACAACACCGGCCTGTACGTCTACAAGGAGAACGCCAAGTCCGACGCCGTCAAAGTGGCCGTCTACTTCGACTACCAATGCTCGGCCTGCCAGAGCTTCGAGACCGCCGTCGGCGGACTGCTGACCGACCTGGCCAAGTCCGGCGACATCACGCTGGAATACCGCATGCTTTACGGGACCGGCGGCGACACCTCGCGCAAGGCCAACATCATGGCCTCCTGCATCGACAACTCGGCCGGCTCCGAGGCGCTAGTCGCCTTCTCCCAAGCCCTGTTCAGCAACCGCGAGGACTCCACCGAAGCCCTGACCGACACCGACCTGACCGAGAGTGTGCCCGCCGACGCCGGCATCGACGCCACCGCCTTGGCGGCCGCCACGAGCTGCTACTCCCAGAAGCTGACCAACGGCTTCGTCCAAGCGATGTACGACGGCTCCATCAAGGCCAATGTGACGGCCACGCCGACCATCGTCATCGGCGAGAAGCAATACGTCGTCTCCGACCTGACCGACATGCCGACCACCGACACCGCGGCGCTGCTCAACTGGCTGAAGACGAAGGTCTAAGAGGCGAAGGTCTAAGAGGCGATACACTCGCCGGTATGACTATCGAGCACCAGATTCCGGACAAGCCTGCCCTGGAGGGCCTTGAGGAGAAGTGGTCCAGGCGCTGGCAAGCAGACGGCTGCTACACCTTCCGCCGCCCGGCCTCGCGCGAGCAGGTCTTCAGCATCGACACACCGCCGCCGACGGTGTCTGGTTCTCTGCACGTCGGCCACGTCTTCAGCTACACCCACACCGATCTGGTGGCCCGCTACCAGCGGATGCGCGGCAAGCAGGTGTTCTACCCGATGGGTTGGGACGACAACGGCCTGCCGACCGAGCGCCGCGTCCAGAACTACTACGGCGTGCGCTGCGTCCCGTCGATCCCCTACGACCCAGATTTCACCCCGCCGGCCAAGCCCGACCCGAAGAAGCCGACGCCGATCAGCCGCAAGAACTTCGTCGAGCTGTGCGAAAAGCTGACGGCCGTCGACGAGCGGGTTTTCGAGAGCTTGTGGCGCACGCTCGGCTTGTCGGTCGATTGGACGCAGCTCTACTCGACGATCTCGTCAAGCACCCAGCGCATCTCGCAGCGGGCCTTCCTGCGCAACCTGGCCCGCGGCGAGGCCTACCTCTCCGAGGCGCCGACGCTGTGGGACGTCACGCTGCAGACGGCCGTCGCCCAGGCCGAGCTGGAAGACCGCGAGTACGCCGGCCAGTACTATCGCGTCGCCTTCCACGGCCCCGCCGGGCCGGTCCACATCGAGACGACCCGCCCGGAGCTGATCCCGTCGGTCTGCGCGCTGATCGCCCACCCTGACGACGAGCGCTACCAACCGCTGTTCGGGCAGTCGGTCAGCTCGCCGTTGTTCGAGGTCGAGATCCCCGTGCTGGCCCATCCGGCGGCCGAGCCCGACAAGGGCGCCGGCATCGCCATGTGCTGCACTTTCGGCGATATGACCGACGTCCAGTGGTGGCGCGAGCTGCAATTGCCGACGCGAGTTGTCCTGACGCGCGAGGGCCGCCTGCAGGCCGACACCCCGCCGTGGCTGGCCAATCCGGCTCCGTACGCCGAACTGGCCGGCAAGACCGCCTTCTCGGCCCGCGAGGCGATCGTCTCCCTGCTGCGGGCCAGCGGCGACCTGGACGGCGAGCCCAAGCCGACCACCCGCATGACGAAGTTCTACGAGAAGGGCGACAAGCCCTTGGAGATCGTCTCCACCCGGCAGTGGTATTTCCGCAACGGCGGGCGCGACC
>JAISUF010000019.1 GCA_031272195.1 Propionibacteriaceae bacterium | reverse complement strand
AGATGTCCACCCCGACCAGCACTGGCTCAGGCACCAATGTTACGCCGAATCGGCACTCCACTCCCCCAATGATCTGCCGGGCCAGCTCGGCGACGTCGGACGCCTTCGCACCGCCGGTGTTGGTGACGGCCAAGACGTGCTTGGCCGACAGCCTGGCCGGGCCGTCGCCGTAGCCTTTGCCGAAGCCGGCCCGCTCGATCAGCCAAGCGGCCGAAGTCTTGACTCGGCCCTCGGGCGTCGGATAGCGCGGCGCGTCGTCGGGCAGCGTCTGGGCCTGCTCGGGCGTCAAGACCGGATTGGTGAAGAAGCTGCCCGCGCTCCAAGTGTCGTGGTCGGCGGGGTCGAGCAGCATGCCCTTGGCGCGCCGCAAGTCGAGCACGGCTTGGCGGACCTCCGCCAAGGGCGCGCGCTGGCCGGTGGCGACACCCAGTTTGTCGGCCAGCTCCTGGTAGCGAATGGGGGCGGACAACTTGCCGAGGGCCAGTTGGAAGCTGACCGTCAACACGACGTAGCGCCCGCTTGGAGCGCCCGGCACCATCGGCGTCCGCTTGAAGACCGACGTGCGATAGCCGAAGAAGCACTCGGGGGCGGTGAACGTCTTGACCTGCTTGGCGCGGCGGTCCCAGGTGCGCACCCGGGCGACGGTGTCTGCCACCTCCTGGCCGTACGCGCCGACGTTCTGCACTGGCGTCGCCCCCACCAGGCCGGGAATGCCCGACAGCGCCTCGACGCCGACGAAACCCTGGCGCCGGTCCGCCTGGGCCACGCAGTAGGCGACGAAATCGTCCCAGACCTCGCCGGCGGCGACGTTCAAGAAGGCGCCCGAGCAAGACATCACGTCCTCGGCCTGGACGCCTTTGACCGCCACTTTGACGACGCGGCCGTCGAAGCCGCCGTCGCCGACCAGCATGTTGGAGCCGCCCGACAGCACGAGGACAGGCAGGCCCGACTCGTCGGCGTCGCGGACGGCCTCGATCAATTCTTGCTCGGTGTCGGCTTGGACGAACTCCCCGGCCGGGCCGCCGACGCGGAATGTGGTGTGAGCGGACAGGTCGGTCATCGCGCGCCTTCGTCGTCGCGCACCGTCACGGTGGCCGCGCCCAGCACTTTGTCGTCGCCGCAGCGGACGTCCAGCGCGACGGTTGCGAGCTGGTCGGCGACGGCCTTGACCTCGGCCCGCACCACCACCTCGGCCCCGTCGGCGGCGTCGACAACGACGGGCTTGGCGAAGCGAACCGAATACGAGGCGACGCGCTCGGGCCCGACTGCGTCGGTGACGGCGCGCAGGGCCAGCCCCATCGTCAGCATGCCGTGGGCGACCACGCCGGGCAAGCCGGCCGCTTGGGCCGCGTCGTCGCGCTGGTGGATCTGATTCTGGTCGCCGGAGGCGTCGGCGTAGGCCAGCAGTTGCCCGCGCGTCAGCCTGGCGCGCAGCTCTGGGAAGACGTCGCCGGGCCTCATGGCGCCACCCGCGTCATCAGCGTCGAGACGGATTGGCAAACGGCCTCGCCGTCGCTGGTGGCGATATCCACCGCCACCGTCACCAGCGCGGTTGGCGGGCGCAGGCGCACCTTCTCGATGCGCGCCCTCGCCCGGACGGACTCGCCCGCCGAGAGCGGCCGACTCCAGGCGAAACGCTGGTCGGCGTGGATCGTGCCGTCGAGCGACAGCCCCAGCTCGGGGTCGTCGAAGAGCTGTTGCCAGGCCCGCTGGGCCAAGACGACGGCGAAAGTCGGCGGGGCCACCGGCTCGGGGCCGGCGTAGGCCGGGTTGTCGTCGCCCAGCGCCCGTGCGAAGGCGGCGATGCCTGCGGCAGTGACGGCCAGCGGCTCGGTCGCGGGATAGGCGCGCCCGGCGTGTTCGGCGGAAATCGGCATGGTTCAACCCTAGGGCATGACAAAGCCGCCCGAAGCTCCGGGCGGCTGGCGGTGTTGTCTCAGCGGGTCTCGCGGTGCGGCTGGTGCTGGCGGCAGCGCGGGCAGAACTTCTTCAGCTCCATGCGGTCGGGGTCGTTGCGGCGGTTCTTCTTGGTGATGTAGTTGCGCTCTTTGCACACCGTGCACGCCAAAGTGATCTTCGGCCTGACGTCCGCCTGCTTCTTAGCCATCTCGTACCTTCGCCTTCCCTGACCAGGGCCCTCCAGCGAGGGCCCGCCTATTCAATTGTCCCGGAGTTGCCCCCAAGTAGCGGAGACGGGACTTGAACCCGTGACCTAGCGATTATGAGCCGCTTGCTCTACCGACTGAGCTACCCCGCCGGGTGTGGGATTCGCGCTGGGCGCCAGCGACGCCGCGCTCGAATCCGAGCCCCCATGCGGACTCGAACCGCAGACCTTCTCCTTACCATGGAGACGCTCTGCCGACTGAGCTATAGGGGCAATCGACGTCAGGCAACATTACACGACCCGTCGCCCCAAAGCCAACTGCCGCTCTGGCTCGGGCCCTGGGTCGAGCGCGCCACACCGCGCAGGCTCGGGCCGCGACCGCGCGTCGACGCAGCGTACGCAAGACAGGGCCCCCCGACTGGCTAAGATGACGGCTGTGAGCCAACCGAAGACGGCCGTCGGGCCCCGGTGGGCCAAATGGGCCATCGCGGGGGTGGTTGTCGCCGCCATCGCAGCCGTGTGGGCGATGGGCGGCTTCAATCAGCGCACCGCCTTGGAGTATGTCGCGCGCCAACCCGGCGACCTCGTCGACTTGAACGTGCTGGAATACCGCCCCCTGAGCGCCGCGGCGTATCCGGCCAAGGATTCCACCAGAGTCGATGTCTACGTCTATTCCACCTGCCGCAACACCACCGACACCGTCTACCTGGAGAGCTACATCGTCGACAGACACGCGGTGACCGTCTACGACAGCGGCGGCAAGGGCCTGGCCGCCAGCTCGGCGAATCTGTTCATTGGCAACTACGAGGGGACCTTCGGCGGCACCGAGTCGTTCAACCCGACCGAGGAGCCGCTGCCGTGCCGCGTCAAGGCAACCTTCGACAAGGGCCTGGAGGACACCGCCACCATCCGCGTCGTCGCCCGGGCCGTCGAGCCGTCGCAGGGCCACTTCTCCACCATCGAGGCCAGCGGCTTCGTCTTCGCCGACAACACCGCCTACGACTACGAACTGCCCCTCGCCTTGGAGGAGCCGCAGTGACGCCGCGGCCGCGACGAACGCCATCGGCGACGAGGCGCGAGGGCCAAGGCTATTGCCGAGCCGACTGTGACGCCGCCCGCCTGACGCCGCCGCTCACCGTTGCAGGGGCGCGGCGAACAGCGGGCCCGGCGCGAAACCCAAGTCGCTGGACGCCGGGGCGACGCCCGTGATCTCGTCCAGGCAGGAGGCGGGCACCTGGAAGTCCACCGTGCCCGACTCCTCGGCGCCGCTGGCCTTGGCCGCCGTCAAGATCGAATAGATGGTGTCCGAGCTTGTGTCGGCCGCCCACACGCGCTCCGGGCCGCCCTGCAATTCGACGGTGACGGTGTAGGGGCCGACGCCGCCAGGCACGACGCGCAGGGAGAAGTCGGCGATCACGAAGACGGCGCCCTCAACCGGCAAGCGCGGCTTGTCGCCGTACAGGGGCGGCGCCTCGTCGGCCACCCGCAGCGAGTTGAGCCGCAACTCGATGCCGTTGTTCGGCAGCTCCACCCACGACCCGGCGGCCACCGGGGCGAACTTGTTGTGATAGCGCCAAGCGATGACGCCGCCGGCCGCGCCCAACACCAGCAGGCAGGCCAGCGTCGCCGCCGCCATCCGAACCCACCTCACGGCGCCACCTCGGTTTGGTCGGATTGCAATTTCAGAGGCGAGGCGGTGGCGGCGCGCAGCTCGTCGACCCGTTGCGGCGTCAGCCCCAAGTCGAAGTCGGTCCGCTGGTGGATGCCGATGACGAACGCCGTCTGCTCGATCACCAGGTGCGACCCCGCCATCGCCTCCAGGGGCATCATGAAGGCGACGTCGCGCGTCGACCTGAAGCCGGGATCGGGCGCGAAGACCGACTCGGCCGAGCCGTAGGCGACACCGTCTGAGAGCACCCGCAGCCTCAGCGAGGTGTAGGTGTCGAGCCTCGTCGTCAGGCCGATTCGCAAGACCAAGAACGGCGGTCCGGGATCGCGGTCGATGGCGACGCCGGTCAGCGAGTCGGCGACGGCCAGCGGTTGGACGTCAGCCACGACGCCCGGCATGACTTCGCCCGACAACCCGACGAACCGGACGAGTTCGGCGCTGTTCTCCGGCGCGGCCGCCTTCACCAGGCTGGCCGCCAGCAGCGACAGCAGCGCCACCGCGACGACTCCCGCTTTGAGCCTCATTCGACCACCGCCCGCCTGGGGGCGCCGTCGGCAGGGCGGGCCCACTCGCCGTTGTCGCCTGCCAGCGCCCGGCTTGGGGCGGCGGTTGTGGCATCGCCGGCCGGTATCGTCACCGCTGACTCGCCCCGCTCGGAGCCGTCGGATTCGCCCGCCTCGGACCCGTCGGCATGCTCCGGGACGCGATCGTCGAGGCCACCGGGCCCCGAGCCGTCCGGCGCGGCCTCGGGATTCGACAAGCGGTCTGAGAACGCCAGCCCGTAGGCGGCGGCCAGCAGGGCCAGCTTGAGCGTCATGCCGATGGTGTTGACCAGCGGGTCGGTCAGCGAGGTGATGAGGAACTGCCTTTCCAGGCGACCGGCGCCGATCAGGTAGTTGAGGCCGTACTCCAGCCACTGACCGGTGGTGTCCAGCAGGTTGTACACCACGATGTAGGCGCCCAGGAAGCCCACCCCGACGCGCAGGCTCAGGCGCAACACCTGCCAGGCCGGGAGGTACTTCTCGTCCAGATCGCCGAAGACGGCGTCCTGAAGCTGGACGACCAGCGTCTTGCGGGTCTCCAGGGAGTCCACCACCGTCGCCAACTTGGCCGAGCGCCGGCCGCTGGCCCACAGGCGGACGCGGCCGGAATGCAGCAAGTCTTCGAACGAGGCGATCGAGGTGCCCAACACCAGCGCGGCCAAGGCGAACCACAGCACCGGCTGCAGGAAGCTGGAGATGATCACGGGCCAGCCGACATCCCAGAACCAGCGCCACAGCTCCACCAACAGCACCGGCAGGCTGACCCCGATCCAGCGCAGCGGCGCGCCGATGAAGGCGACGGCGTCGTGGAGCCAGGCGGTGAACTGGCGTCCGGCCAGCCAGGCGACGGCCTGATTGATGACGCGGAACCCGGCCACGAAGACGGCCAGCAGGTAGAAGGCCTCCAAAGCCGCCCCGACGATGCCCAGCCACAGCCAGCCGGTCCGCTTGCCCAGGGCGTCGAGCAGGCGCCTGGCGACGAACGCCACCACGATGACCGCCACCACCTGGATGGTCTCCTGCCAGGTGCTCGGCTGGAGCGGCAGCAGGATAAGCGACGAGGAGTCCTTGGACAGCAAGATGGCGTCCATCATGGCGTCGCTGGCGGTGTCGCCAACGTAGTCGAAAACCGAATAGATGCCCAGGAACGCCAGCAGCGTGACCGCCAGCGTCTGGACCAGCGAGCCGCGCTGGGCGGGGCCCTCGGCCGGAACTCCGGCGTCGCCCAGCCGCCTGCCCAGCACCCGCAGGGCAACGATCATGCCGCCCAAGAGGGCCAGGAAGCTGAGAGCCAGGAAGCCGACGGCGATCCACTGGTTCCAGGTGTCCGTATGGAGCCTCTCCCATGTCTCGGTGTCGAACATGACCGGCGCGACCCAGGTGCCGGCCCAGGCGGCGGCCAGTTGCAGCAGCCGCGACAGCGTCCAGGCCAGGATGTAGACGGTGAAGACCTCCGGCAGCGTCGCCCACCACAGGCGCGCCGTCGCAACAGTCAAGGCTCGCAGACTGTCGCGCAGTTGGAGGAACGCCGGCACGCCACCAATTATGGTGCATCACCAACGATGTCCGGCAAAGGCGCGTCAGTCGTGGACGCCGACCCGGCGGCACGCGGCGCCGACTGAGCCTCGACTCAGTTCGACCGTCTCAGTGTTGGCGCGACCAGGCCAGGCGGCCCACCCCGCAGGCCAGCACGGCGCTGCCCATCGCCAACAGAGCCAGCCAGCCCTGCTGGTCCGGGGCCGGCGCGCCGCCGGTCAAGGCGTGCGGCTTCGCCGGGGGCGAGCTGGACGTGGTCGGCACCACATGGGCGGTGGCCGTAGGTATGGCGGTCGGCTTCTTGGTCGGCTTGGGCGTCGGCTCGGGAGTGGTGGTGGCTGTCGGCGTCGGCGATGTCGGCGCGGGCGGCGTCGGCTCGGTCGGAGTCGGCTCAGTCGGCGCAGGCGGCGTCGGCTCAGTCGGGGTAGTCGGCGTCGTCGGCGCGGGCGGTGTCGGCTCAGTCGGGGTAGTCGGCGTCGTCGGCGCGGGCGGTGTCGGCTCGGTCGGGGTAGTCGGCGTCGTCGGCGTCGTGGGCGTCGGGCCCGGCAGCGGGTCCAGCAGCACCGACGCGCTGGCGGAGTCGTTGTCGGAGTCGGTGTCGATCTGCTCGTGGATGATGGTGGCCTTCACCGGCAGCTTGTCGCCGGCGGCGTCGCCGGTGGTCTGGCCGCTGAGCTGGTAGGACACGTCGTCGCCGACGGCCATGTCGCCGATGGCGCAAACCACCGTCTGGCCGCTGACCACGCACTGCGACGGCTGGGCCGTGCCCGTCACCGTGCCCAGCTTGACCTGCGGGTCTTTGAGCCCCGGCGGGAGGGTGAACGTCACCACCACGCCGGAGGTCGCCTCGGGGCCGTTGTTGACCACGTGCGCCACGTAGCCGACCGCCTCGCCTACCGGCACGTCTGGTTTGTCGGCCGTGATCACCACCCCGACATCGGTCGGCGGCGGCGTCACCACCCGCTCGCAGGCCTTCGACTCGTTGTCGGTGAAGTCCGGGTCGAGCGATCCGGAGCCGACCAGGCCGGTGTTGCACAGCTGCTTGTCGTAACCCTCCAACGCCGCAAGGGTGGCGGCATCGGCGACGTTGAACGTCACCAGCGCCGAAGCCGACTGGCCGGGACGCAAGGCGCCCACCTTGCACGACAGGATCTCGTTGTTGTTCAGATCGATGTCCGGACTTGGGCAGTCGGGCCCGCCGACGACCTTGGCCGAGTCGTACGACATGCCGTCTGGCACGGTGTCGGAGATGACGACGTTGTTGGCCACCGACGGCCCGTGGTTGACGACCGTCAGCCGGTAGGTGGCCTTGCCGCCGGCCTGGATCGGCTTGGGCTCGACCAGCTCCTTGGTGATCTCGGTGTCTGAGACCTCCACGACGTTGACCGTCACCGGGGCCGAGTTGTTGGTGTAGTCCGACTCGCAGGTGCCCGCGCCCGCCTCGGGGCACTGCTTGGGGCTCTTGGAGTAGGTCTGGTTGTTGGAGGTGTACTCCCCCGCCGGGGTGTCGGCCGGGATGTGCGCCGTGACGACGCCGGGGATGGTGAAGCCCGGCAGGAACGAGTCGCGATAGGGCGTTTCGGGACGGCCGACGCACTTCAGGTGGTAGACGACGTCGGCGTCATAGGTGTCGATGTCTGTCACCGTTCCGGTGTGTGTGAACGAGCAGACCATCGACGGCACATTGACGGCCGCGCAGTCGGTGGCCCCGTCGGCGCAGGGTTTGCCGTCGGACCCGAGCGGTATGAAGCCCGGCGGCAGGTCGGCCTCGGTGACGGGGCTGTCGGCCGTCGACGGGCCGAGGTTGACGCCGGTCAGGGTGTAGGTGACGTCCTGGCCGGAGGCCGGGGTGTCGGTGCTCACCGAAGCGGTCACGGCGATGTCGGCCAGGCGGTCGAGCTTGGTCGTCACTTTGGCGGTGTTGTTGGCCAGGTCGCTGTCGACGCTGTCGGCCGACGAGGCGACCGCGACGTTGGCGATGTCGCGCGGGATCGGCTCGGACTGGCTTTGGCCGCCTGCGTCCTGGCCCAGGTCGGCGGGCGGCAGCTCCTGCGAGCAGGTGACCCCCTCGACGCCGGGCTGGTCGGGGCACCAGTAGGGGCGCAGGTCGCGCATGTCGGTCTTGGCCACCAAGCGCACGTTGACCGACTTGGACGCATCGATGGCCCCCACGGCGCAGACCACCACCTGTCGGCCGTCGCCCAGCGTCGCGGTGGCGGCCGAGTCGACCGAGCAGCCCGGCGAGTTGGCGGCGTCCAGCGTCAGGCCGAGCGGCAGCGTGTCGGTGACGACGGCGTCGTCGACGTCCGAGGGGCCGTTGTTGATCGTCGTCAGCGTGTAGCCGACCGACGAACCGGCGTAGGAGAGGGCCGCGTCGGCCAGTTTGGTCTGCTGCAAGTCGGCCTGGCTGAAGACGTCGACGCTCGCCTGGGCCGACACCGAGGCCGTCTCGCCGTCCATGTTGGGCGTGGTCGACGCGGCCGTGGCGGTGTTGGTGGCGGCGGTGTTGTCAGCGATCTCGGCTTCGACGTCGGGATCGATCGAGCCGTAGACGTAGGCCGTCACCGGCTGCGGGTTGGGCCCGGCTTTGAGGGTGCCGACAGCGCAGTGGATCGACCCGTCGGCGGGCGGGATGATGGGGTCGCAGGAGCCCTGGCCGATGTTGACCATCGTGGCGTGGAAGCCCGCCGGGAGCGCGTCGTCCAGCGTCACGCCGGCCGCGTCGGCGCCGTCGGCCTTGGCCGTCAGCGTGATCTGGTAGCCGAACTTGTCGCCGGCGATGTAGGCCGGGTCGCCGTCGCCGTTGGGGTTGGGCACGGTGGACAGCGGCGTCTTGGTGATCGCCAAGTCGGTGCGCGGCGCGCCGATCTCCAACGGGTCGGTGTCGTAGTTGTCGGTGTAGTCGCTCTCCGGCGTGGTCGTCGTGACGGACGCCCAGCCCCCCGGCACGCAGGCGGGCTCCCTGCCGCAGTCGGGGTAACTGGCGGCCTGGGCGGCGGAGGACACCTGGAAGTCGAAGTAGAAGGTGATGTCGGAGTTGTCGCCGCCGGCCGGCTCCATGCCGTCCGGGTAGGCCTGGCTCAAGTCGCAGACCAGCTCCTGGTTGACGGTGTGGCACCACGACGGGAGCTGGATCGTCGACGGGAAGGCGTCGATCGTCACGTTCGAGAAGACCTGGACGTCTTTGGCCACCGACGGTCCGACGTTCTTGACGTGGACTTCGACGGTGCGGCTGGATCCCGCCCCTGTGTAAGACGGGGCCGTCGTGTCCAGGGTGCAGGGCGGGGTGTCGCCCGGCCCGGCGCACGTCTTGCCGTAGCCGATGTGGTAGTCGATCACCACATTGGCTTTGGCGGCGACGGTGTCGGTGACGGTGGCGGTGTTGTTGGCCAGCGTCGGATCGACGGTGACGGCGCTCACCGTGGCGGAGTTGGTGATCCGCGTTCCGGCGGCGATGTTGCCCGCGGTGAAGGGCACGTCCAGCGACCATGTGCCGTTGACGGCCAGCGACGCGCTGTGTTCACAGGTCAGCTTCTGGCCGTCGGTCTGGCACTGCGACGGCCAGTCGTCCGACGACGTGTCCCAACTCAACTGCGACGGCAAGGTGTCGGCGATCTCGGGCTCGGTGGCGTCCTGCGGGCCGAGGTTGGTGACTTTCAGGTGGTAGGTCCCCTGCCACCGCGTCGCGCCGTCCGACCCGCCGGCGGTGATACCGTCGGAGGTCTTGGCCATCGCCAGGTCGGCCTGCTCGTCGCCGGACAGCACCCAAGTGGCGGTGTTGTTCTTCGGGTTCGGATCGTCGGTGTCGCTGGATACGTCGACCCGCTGGGAGATGGCCGTCGGCTTGGTGCTGGTGTCGTACAGGTCGTTTTCCTGCATGACGACATCGATGCCGGTGCTGTCCCCCACCGCCAGCGCGCCGATATCACAGGTCAGCTTGCCGTCCGACTCGCTGCAATTGACGCCCGAGTCGGCCGA
This sequence comes from Propionibacteriaceae bacterium, assembly GCA_031272195.1. Lineage (GTDB taxonomy): Bacteria > Actinomycetota > Actinomycetes > Propionibacteriales > Propionibacteriaceae > Propionicimonas. The sequence continues at coordinate 3,367 of JAISUF010000019.1, read as the reverse complement.
GTAGGACACGTAGTCCAAGTACTCCACCGGCAGCGCGTCCACAGCTGTCACGCCGGATGCGTCCGAGGGGCCGAGGTTCGTCACCGTGATGTGGTATTTCACCTGGTCGTGGGCGCTCGGGTCGGGAATCTTGTTGTTCTCAGAGGTCTTCGTGACGGCGATGTCGGCCTGCCGCTCCACAACAGTCGGCGTGTTCGGCTGGCTGGGATGGCTCGACGGCGGATCGTCGCAGGCGCCGCCGTCGCATTGCAAGGTCACCTTGTTGGTCAAAGTCTGGCCGTCGGCGGTGCTGGCCGGGATCAACACGCCGGTGACGGTGATGGTGGCCGTCGCCCCCGTCCCACCGGGAGAGCTGGGCCCCGGCAGTGTCGGAATCAGGCAGTCGAGGGTGCCGCCGGCCAGTTGGCAGGCGCCGCGGTCGGCCGAGGCGGATGTCGAGGCGTCGGCGGTGAAACCGTAGTCGGCCAAGGTGTCCTCGATGAGGACGTTCGAGGCGTCGGAGGGGCCGTAGTTGGTCACCGTCAGCGAATAGGAGACGCGCTGCCCGGCGGTGGCGTGGTCCGGGCCGGTCTTGACGACTTGAATGCCCGACTCGGGCGCGAGGACAGTCACCTTGGCGGTGTCGATGTTGTCGTCCTGGTTGGGGTCGAAGGTGGCAGCCGTGACGGCCGCGTTGTTGATGCCAGGCGCGTCCTCCAAGACACCGCCGAGCAGATGGCCCTTGACGTGGACGACGGCGGTCTGGCCGGGCGCCAGCCGGTCGAGCGAGCATTGGACGGAGGTGGTGCTGGTCAACGGGTCGGGGCAGTCCACCGCCGCGTCGCCCTCGCCGCCGCCGGAGCCGTCGCCGCCGCTGGCCGAGACCAGTTGCAGCTTGTTGGGATCGGACACCGTGTCGGTGATGGCCACGCTGGTGGCGTCCGACCAGCACCCCGAGGGATTCAACGTTGTCGGGTGGTTGCACTGGTTGGTGACCGTCAGCGTCCAATCGATCTCCTCACCGGGCGCAGCGGTGGCCGGGTCGGGCGTCTTTTCGATCTTGAGGTCAGCCTGGTGGACCATCGGGATCGAGACGGTGTCGACGTTGTTCGACATGTCCGGGTCGTAGGTCGTGCCCGCCACCGAGGCGACGTTGGACAGCGTGGTGGCCGTCGACTTGGCCTCGGGATAGCCGTCGATGACGACTTTGATCGTCTGGCCGGATGGCATGTCGGGCAGGTTGCAGGTGATCGGTGCGTCCGTCAGGCAGGTGCCGGTCGCGCTGCCGCCGACGACCGCCCAGTTGACCGCCGTCGCCTTGTAGTAGCTGGGAACCGGGTCGGTGGCGACGACCCCCTGGGCGGTGTTGGGCCCGGCGTTGGTGATGGTCAGCGTCGTCTGCCCGGCCTCGCCGGCGATGGCCTGGGTGGTCGACATCTCCTTGACGATGCTCAAGTCGGCGACCGGCGTCACGGCGACGCTGGCCGGCGGCGGATCGTAGGTGGCTGGCGTCCCGGTGGTGCCGGTGGTGTAGTTTAGATGGGCCTGGTTGGTGACAGTCTGCCCGGCCGCCGAGGTGAGCACCTTGGCCTGGAAGGTCAAATAGGACACGTCCCCCACCTCGATCGTGCCGCCTGGAGCGCAGTCCCCGGACGTGTTGCCGCAGCCCAGGCGATAGCTCAAAGTCGTCTTGCCGCCCGAGGTGACGACCTCGCCGCGGTCGCCGTCGGCGGCGTCTGTCAACTGGATCGCCGAGCCGACGCCGGGGCCGCTTTGCAGCACCATCGAGCCGGGCACGTACGCCACCCCGTCGGGCAGCACGTCGTAGGCGTTCACATCCACAGCCGGGTCCTGGCCGGTGTTGGCCCACATCAGCGTGTACGACAGCACGTCGCCGGGCTGGGCCGTCCCCGAGCCGGTCAGATTGACCACCGACTTGGTCGAGGACGTGAAATCGGGGGCGTAGAGGTTGATCGCCAAACCGACCACGCCCGGATAGTAGACGTCGCCGGCCGAGTAGAACGAGAACGTCGCCGAAGTCGCCCCGTTCGGGATGATGCCCGACGCGCCCAGGTTCTTGATGTCGAAGCCGAACATGTTGCGGTTGGCCGGGTTGCGCGTCGTCACCGACACGCCGTTGAGGCCGTTGGCCGAGTCGAAGAAGTTCGAGCCGGGCGACAGCGCCGTGGCCAACTGGGAGTTGTTCAGACGGGTGTAGTCGCCGGTTTGGGAGAGGTCGCCCTCATAGGCGACCATCGTCAGCTGGGCGTCGACCGAGCCGGTCAGCGGGGCCAGGAAGCCCGACACCGTCACCGACTGCGGATAGCCCGCTCCGACGGCGTTGAAACCGTCGAAGACGGTCAGGTTGCGCAGCGGCATGCCCGGAGCGGTGTAGGCGACGGTCAGCGCCCAGCCGGCGTAGCGGTCGGCGCCCGTGCCGCCCTGGACGTCGGCGCCCCAATACTCGCCGTTGCCGGCCTGCTGCACCAGGTCCGTCACGTCCATGAAGCTCTGATAGGCGTTGTTGGAGGATGTGTACTGGGCCAACTGGACCCCGTCGAGCAGGCGGTAGGCGCTCTCGCCGGGAAGTTTCAGCTTCATCTTGTCGGAGTCGGCCGCCGAGGCGTGGGTGCTGCTGCCGTACGTGCCGGGAGTCAGCCTTGCGCCCCAATACAGACCGGCGAACAGCACCTGCGCGCCAGCCGGCAAGTCCAGTTGGGCCGACGACGAGTTGAACGTCGAGGCGTCGGAGTCGACGTCGAGCATCTGCATGTTGTACCAGTTGTTGTCGTTGGCCGAGGCGTTCGTCCCCGAGGGCAGCACCCCCGTCTTCGCCTGGGCGCAAGGGCTGGCGTCGTTGCAGATCATCAAGGCGTTGCCGATGGTCAGCAGCGCCCCGTTGGCGTTGGTCGAGAAGCGGGCCGTGAACGGCTTGGTGTCCGCCGCCTGGGCGGGCGTGCTCGCCGCCGCGACGACCGCGCTGACGCACAGCGCGAACGACAGCGCCGCCAAAGCGGCCTTGCGAATACCGCCGTTGACCTCTAACCACACACTTGGGCGCAGACGCCCCACCTTCGTCCCCACGCAGACCATAGTAACCGCTGCCGATGACAGTGGCGGCGGGTGTCCGCAAATGCCTCGCCCGCCGCTCGCATCCCCCGCCCAGGCGTCTTCGGCGGAAGGCGCAGGCGCTGGTTCCGGCAAGGCCGGCCAGAGGGGCGTTCCCGCCCCCCCAGTACGATTGGGGCATGGAAATACTAACCGTCATTGGGGCGGTGGCTGTGGTCGCCATCATCGCGTTGATCGTCTGGGGCCAACTGGGGAGCAAGAACCAGAAGAAGGCGGGGGATGCCCTGCTCGCCGCGCACCCCGACGCCGCCCGGGTGCG
>JAISUF010000020.1 GCA_031272195.1 Propionibacteriaceae bacterium | reverse complement strand
CGTCCTCGTCGCGCAGCGCGCAGGGCCGCGAGACCTGGAAGTCGTAGTACTTCTCCGGGTCGAGGGCGGCGAACCTCTCGCAGTGGTAGCGCTCGCACAGGTGCTCGACGACGGCGCTGGCGGCCTCGCCGGCGTCATTCCATCCCGAGAAGGCTATGACCGCGACGGGACGCCGCAAGTTGAATCGACCCATGCCCCCACTGTAGTCGTCGCGCGCGGTTCGTCCCCCTGCCAGGCGGCCAAAGCCCTTCGGCGCCGACGGCGGGGGCGAAGCATCAGCCGCCACGGCCGTCAAGCCGCCGGGTCGAACGCCCGCTGGTCGCCGCCGACGGCCAGCCCCCGGTAGGCTGGGCGCTTGTGAACGGGCTTGCGGAGATGTTGGGCCAGGCGACGCTGGTCTGCGACGGCGCGACGGGGACGATGCTCCAGCGCTCCGACGTGGCGGCCGAGGACTTCCAGGGCCTGCCGGGTTGCAACGAGGTCCTCAACGCCACCCGGCCCGACGCGGTGGCGGCCGTCCACCGGGCCTATCTGGCGGCCGGCGCGGACTGTGTGGAGACGAACACCTTCGGGGCCAACTTGACCGCTTTAGGCGAGTACGACGCCACCGACCGCATCGGCGAGTTGGCGCTGGCCGGGGCGCGGATCGCCAGGGCGGTGGCCGACGAGTTCGCCGACCGGCCCCGTTTCGTCCTCGGCAGCTTGGGTCCGGGCACGAAGCTGCCGACGCTCGGCCAGACGTCCTATCGCGCCTTGCGGGACGGCTACCAGGCGGCCGCCGAGGGCCTGGTGGCGGGCGGCGTGGACGCTTTCATGTTGGAGACCTGTCAAGACCTCTTGCAGGCCAGGGCGGCCGTCAACGGCGCCAAGCTGGCCAATCGGGCGGCCGGCGCCGACTTGCCGATTTTCGTCTCCGTGACGCTGGAGACCACCGGCCAGCTGCTCTTGGGCAGCGAGCTGGGGGCGGCCTTGGCGGCGCTGGCGGCGCTCGACGTCGCGATGGTCGGGCTGAACTGCGGCACCGGCCCCGAGGCGATGGGATCGCACTTGCGCTGGCTGGCGCGCCACTCGCCGGTGCCGCTGTCGGTGATGCCGAACGCCGGCCTGCCGGTGCTGGGCGCCGAGGGGGCCGTCTATCCGCTGGGGCCGGCCGATTTCGCCGCCGCCGTGGCCGGTTTCGCCGCCGATTTTCCGCTGGCGCTGGTGGGCGGCTGCTGCGGCACGACTCCGTCCCACATCGCCGAGTTGGCCGCCCGTGTCCGCTCCCAGCCGCAACCGCCGACGCCGCCTCGCCAGCCGTTGGACGCCGTCTCGTCGCTGTACACCGACGTGCCGCTGCGGCGGGGCGACTCGGCCGCAGAGTATCTGATCATCGGCGAGCGGACCAACGCCAACGGGTCGAAAGCCTTCCGCGAGGCGATGCTCGAGCGGCGTTGGGACGACTGCCTCGAGATCGCCCGCCGCCAGAGCCAGGACGGCGCCCACCTGCTCGACCTGTGCGTCGACTACGTCGGGCGCGACGGGGCCGCCGACATGGCCGAGTTGGCCGGCCGCCTGGCAACGGGCGTCACCTTGCCGATCATGCTCGACTCGACCTCGCCCGAGGTGCTGCGGGCCGGTTTGGAGCGGCTGCCGGGGCGTTGCGTTGTCAACTCGGTGAATTACGAGGACGGCGGGCGGCGCTTGAACGAGGTGATGGCGCTGGCCAAGGAGCACGGCGCGGCCGTCGTCGCCTTGGCCATCGACGAGCAGGGCCAGGCCCGCACCGCCGAGTGGAAGCTGCGGGTCGCCGAGCGGTTGATCGACGAGTTGACCGGTCGGTGGGGCCTGTCGATCGGCGACGTCATCGTCGACTGTCTGACGTTCCCCATCGGCACCGGCCAGGAGGAGACCAGGCGCGACGCCGCCGAAACCATCGCGGCGATCCGGGAGCTGAACCGCCGACATCCCGGCGTTGGCACGACGCTGGGCGTGTCGAACGTCTCCTTCGGCCTCAAACCGGCCGCGCGGGCGGTGCTCAACTCGGTGTTCCTGGACGAATGCCTCGCCGCGGGCCTGTCGTCGGCCATCGTCCATCCTTCGCGCATCCTGCCGCTGGCCCGCGTCGCGCCCGAGCAGCGCGAGGCGGCCCTGGCGCTGATCTACGACCGGCGCGAGGCGGGCCGCGACCCGCTGGCCGACTTCTTGGCCTTGTTCGCCGACGGCGCGGCGGGGGAGTTCGCCCAAACATCGGCCGACGCGTTGGACGGCCTTGACGCGCACCAGCGTTTGGCCAAGCGGGTGGTGCGGGGCCTGCGCAAGGGTTTGGAGGACGACATCGCCGAGGCTTTGCGCGACCGCGCGGCCCTGGACATCGTCAACCAGGACTTGCTGGGCGGCATGCGGGAGGTCGGCGAGCTGTTCGGCGCGGGCCGGATGCAGCTGCCGTTCGTGCTGGCCTCGGCGGAGGTCATGAAGCAGGCCGTCGCGCTGCTCGAGCCGCACATGCCGGCCGGCGGGTCCGTCGGGTTGGGAACGATCGTCTTGGCGACGGTGGCCGGCGACGTCCACGACATTGGCAAGAACCTGGTCGACATCATCTTGTCCAACAACGGCTACCGCGTCGTCAACCTGGGCATCAAACAGCCGCTGGAGGCCATCGCCGAGGCGGCGGTGGCGCACCAGGCGGACGCCATCGGCATGTCCGGCCTGTTGGTCAAGTCGACACAGGTGATGGCCGACAACTTGGCCGAGTTGGACGCCCGGGGCCTCGGCCGCATTCCCGTCCTGCTCGGCGGCGCCGCCTTGACCAGGCCTTTCGTGGAGGAGACGCTGAACGACCGCTTCTCCGGCGAGGTCCGTTACGCCAAGGACGCCTTCGAGGGCTTGGAGTTGATGGGCCAGATCATGGCCGGCGGTTTGCGCCCGGCGCGGGGCCGCCGCGTCCCCGAACGCGCCCGTTCCGAGGCGAAACCTGCCCGCTCGGACGTGTCGCGCGGCGAGCCCGTGCCCCGGCCGCCGTTCTGGGGGACGAAGGTGTTGCGCGGCGCGCCCCTGTCGGAGGTGGCAGCCTGGCTGGACGAGCGGGCCCTCTTCCAAGGCCAGTGGGGCCTGCGCGGCGAGTACGACGCCCGCCCCAGGCTGAGGCATTGGCTGGACGAGCTGCGAACCCGCCACTTGGCCGATTTCCAGGCCGTCTACGGCTACTGGCCCTGCCACAGCCAGGGCGACGAGCTGGTGCTGCTCGACCCGGACGGCGGCGGCGAGGCGGCCCGCTTCGCCTTCCCCCGGCAGGCTGGCGGGCGCGGGCTGTGCCTGGCCGACTTCTTCCGCGACGCCGACGAGGCGGCCCGACTGGGCCCGGATGTCGTCGCCTTACAGGCGGTGACGCTGGGCGAGGCGCTGTCGCGGGCCACCGCCGAGCTGTTCGCCGCCGACGCCTACCGCGACTACCTGGAGCTGCACGGCGTCGGCGTCCAACTGACCGAGGCGATGGCCGAGTGGTGCCACGCCCTGATCCGCCGCGAGCTTGGCTTCCACGACGAGGGCACCCTCTCCGATATGCTCCACCACCAGGCCTATCAGGGCTCGCGCTATTCGTTCGGCTACCCGGCCTGCCCCGACTTGGAGCAGCGGGCGGTCTTGGCCGAGTTGCTGGACATCTCGCGCGTCGGCCTGACCCTGTCCGAGCAGCACCAGCTTCACCCGGAGCTGGCCACTGACGCCATCGTCGTCCACCACCGGGAGGCGAAGTATTTCAATGCGCGTTAGCTGTTGGCTGTTGGGCCTGGCCGTGGCGCTGGCCGGTTGCGCGGGGGCGGGTCCCGTTGAGACGCCAGTCCTCGCCAAGACGCCGGCCTCGGCGACGCCGCCGGGCGTCGAGACGGGGGTGGTGGCGTTCTCGTCGGCTCCGCGCACCCTCGACCCGGTGGCGGTGTCGAGCGAGTCGGAGACGGCGGTGGCGCAGGCCGTCTTCCAGCGTTTGATGCGGATCGGTCCGGACGGCGGCTTGCTGCCGGACGCCGCCTCGGACTGCCTGTTCAGCCAGCCGACCACCTACCAGTGCACCCTGCCGGCCGGGGCTGTTTTCTCCAACGGGCATCCGCTGACCAGCAGCGACGTCGAGTTCTCGATCCGCCGGGCGCTGCGTTTGAGCCGCGTCGCCGCCGAACTGATGCCCTCACTGGACGCCATCGAGACACCCGACGACACGACCGTCCGCTTCCAACTGGCCTACGCCGACGCCCAGTTCGGCTACTCCTTGTGCGCGGTTCAGTTGTCGATTGTCGACGAGCGTACCTTCGACGCGGACGGCGTCGTCACCAGCCTGCTCGCCGCCGACGGCTCGGGCCCCTACCAGGTGGAGCGGTCCGACGAGGAGGGAATCCTGCTGCGGCGCTGGGACGGCTACACGGGACAATTGTCCGGCCGCCTGCCCCAACTGTCAGTCGTGGCCAGGCAGTCGGCGACCGCCGAGGCGGGCATGGCGCTGGGCGACTACGACGTCGTCTGGCAGGTGCTCGAACCGGCGGCGCTGGAGCGGCTGCGGCTGCGCGAGTCCGCCACTCCCGCGACCGGGGGCGTCGCCTACCAGGAGGTGGAGTGGGCCCGGCCCCGCCTCAACGCGCTGTATTGGAGCCCCTCGTCGTCCCATCGCGGCAACAGCGCCCTGCGGCAGGCGGTGGCGGCCGTGTTGCAGGCCGACCGCAGCGCCGACTCGTTGCTGCCGGTCTCGGTCGAGGGGCATGCGGCCTCGTTCGCGGTCGGCGGCACGGGTTCGCCGCCGGCTCTGAAGAAGGGCCGCGTCAAGTTGAGGCTGGGTTACGATCCGTCGGCGCCTGGCGCGGGCGACTTGGCCCGCTTGTTGCGCGACCGCATCGAACAGTTGGCGCGGGTCAGCGTCCAAGTGGTCGCCGGCGACGACGCCGATCTGGTGCTGTCCGACGCGCTGCCGCCCGTCGGCACGCCGCTGGGCTGGCTGGAGCGCTATCTGGCCGACCCGTTGGAGGAGAGCCGGACGGCCTTGCGGGAGCACGTCGCGGCCGCTCGCGAGGGCACCGGGCAAGAGCGGGCCGCCGCCCTGGCCTGGTTGCAGACCCAGGCCGGGGTGGATTTGACCGCTCTGCCGGTTTCGCCCGCCCAGGCTTCGGTGGTCGTCAAGCAGGGTGTGACGCTGGAGTCTTGGACGGCCGACGGCGGGCTGGCGCTGTGGGGGGTGGGCCATGGCTGACGCGGATGAGACCGGACAGACGGTCGGCCCTGGGGCCGCCCCTGGCAGCGGCCCGAGCCGGGCGGAGGCGGCCGTCGAGTTGAGCGGGGTGCGGACGGGCCCGCTGCGGGCCGGCGAGCGGGTCACGCTGACCGACCAGAAGGGGCGGCGCAAATCGGTGGTGCTGGCCGTCGGCGGCACGTTTTTCACCAACTGGGGAGCGGTCTCCCACGACGACCTGATCGGCGGCCCCGAGGGCCAGGTGGTCCGCTCGGTCGGCGGACAGGAGTATCTGGCCTTCCGCCCGATCGCCCGCGAGAACGTCGTGTCGATGCCGCGCGGGGCGGCCATCGTCTATCCGAAGGACGCCGCCGAGATCCTGGTGTGGGGCGACGTCTTTCCGGGGGCGACGGTGTTGGAGGCCGGGGCGGGCTCGGGCGCTTTGACGATCTTCCTGCTGCGGGCGGTCGGCGCGAGCGGCAGGGTGGTGTCGTACGAGCGCCGCGCGGAGTTCGCCGATGTCGCCCGACGCAACGTCGTGACGTTCTTGGGCGCGGCCCCGCCCAACTGGGATTTGCGGGTCGGCGATTTGGCCCAGGCCGCCGACCTGGAGCCGGTCGACCGCGCCGTCTTGGACATGCTGGCCCCATGGGAGTGCGTCGCCACGGTGGCGGGCGCGCTCGCGCCGGGCGGCATCCTGTGCTGCTACGTGGCCACGACGACGCAGTTGGGCCGGATCATGGACACCCTGCGGGCGCACGGCGGTTTCACCGAGCCGGAGGCCCGCGAGGTGTCGGTGCGCGAGTGGCACGCCGAGGGTTTGGCCATCCGCCCCGGCCACGGCACGTCGGGCCACACCGGCTTCCTGGTCTTCACCCGCCGCCTGGCCCCCGGCGTCAGAGCCCCGCAGCGCCGCCGCCGTCCGGCCCCCGGCGCCTACGGCCCCGACTACCACGGCCCCCGTCCCGAAGGCGTCCCCACCGACGCGGAAGTCGAGTGAGCAAGCCTGCGCTTGTCGGCGCTGGGCGCGAGGGTGTGAGAGCGCGCGCCGCTCGACGGATGCATCATCGTGTGCCGCGCGACCGAGGTGGGGACCTGCACTGCCTCTGATGCCCCGGCGTCGCTGACGAGCGAGCAGTTCGGTGCCGTCGCGCGTTGTGGGCGCGCTGCCGCTGGTGCGGCAGTGTCGCCTCAGCCGACGTCCCAGCCGGCGGCTGACAGGGGGCCATGGAGGGTTTCGGCGTCGCCCACAACCACCAGGGTGAGCTTGTCGGGGCGCAGTTGGGCGCGCAGGGCGGCCGTGGCCGTTTCCGGGGTGACGAGGGCGGTGGCCTGGTTGATCGCGTCGACCCACTCGGCGCTCAGACCGGCCGCGACCAGGCCCGCCACTTGGTCGGCCAGGCCACAGGCGGTGGCGAAGACCATCGGCGTGACGCCGCGGCTGTAGGCGACGGCGTCGTCGACCTCGGCTGGCGTGATGGGCGCGTCCGAGATGTCCAGGATCTCGCGGGCGATGGCGATGGCGTCGGCGGCGGCATCGCTGCGGAACGATCCGCGCATCGAAAGCAGGCCGCCGGAGCGCATTGGCGCGTTGCCCAACTGGACGCCGTAACTGTAGCCCTTCTCCTCGCGCAGAACGGCGTTCAGGCGGCTCAGAAAGGCCCCGCCGAGGGCGTGGCAGGCGACCGCCAGGGAGGCGTACGCCGGATCGCCCCGGTCGAGCCCGAAGGCGCCCATCCGCACCTCGGCTTGGACCGCTCCGGGGCGGTCGATCAAGACGCAGCGCGGCGCGTCGGGGGCGGGAGATTGCGGCTGGTAGGAGGCGGCCCCGCCTGGCCAGGCGTCGAAACAGTCCTCGACGAGCCCGAACGGGTCCTCCTCAAAGTCTCCGGCCAACACCAGCGTGGCCGCGTCCGGCGCGTAGTGGGCGGCGTGGAAGGCGCGGACCAGTTCGGCGTCCACGGCGGCGACGTCGGCGGCGCGGCCGCCCGCCGGACGCGAGGCCCGGAACTTGCCGGCGACGACGGCCTGGCGGAAGGCCAGCGACGCCCGCCGTCCCGGCTGGGCCAGTTCGGCCTCGATCTCGGCCAGGCGGATCGCCTTGACCCGCTCGACGTCATCCTCGGCCAGCTCGGGGGCGGTCACCGCCTCGGCCAGCAGCGCCAGCGCGGGGGCGAGCCGGGAGGCGGGCACGTCGAGTTGGAACTGGGTGGCCGAATGGGCGGCGCAGCCGCCGAAGTCGGCCCCGCAGTCGTCCAAGGCCTCGGCGAAGTCCGTGCCGGGATGGGCCAGCGTGCCCTCGCCGCAGCAGCGCTGCGTCAGCTCGCCGACGCCCTCGCGGTCGGGCGGCTCCTCCGACAGCGGCAAGTCGAGCACCAGCGAAGCCGAGACGATGTGCTGGCCGGGCCGCTCGAACACGGACACGCCCAGGCCGTTGTCGAGCCGGGCCCGCCTGGGCGATCCCAGCCTCCACTCGCGCGGCGGTTTGACCTTCGGGCGTTTGCTAGCCATCGGCGTCCTCCTTCAGGTAGACGAGCGTCCCGGCCCCGGCGGGGTCGATGTGTTCGGCGCAGGCGACGCGGACGTCGGCGGTGGCCAGCTCCAGCCGCTGGTCGAGGCGGCTGTTGACGCGCTCGGGGGAGTCGAAGGTGGCGTAACAGCTCAACTGGTCGGCCCGGCTGGAGAAGTCGGCCAAAGTCGTCAGCCATTCGCGCTCGGCCGCCGCTTTGGCGCGATCCAACTCGGCCAGGGTCGGCCCGCCGGAGGCGAACTCGCCGACGGCGTCCACCAGCGCCTGCTCGGCCTCGGCCGGGTCGACGCCGGGCATGACGTGGACGCTGAGCAGGGCCAGGGAGTTGCCGCCGGCCAATTCGACCAGGCTGGCCGACACCGCCGCGGCCAGTTGGCGCTCGCGCACCAGCGTCTTCTCCAGGCGGCTGGCTGGCCCGTCGGCCAGGATCGACAGCCCGGCCTCGACGGCGTCGCATTCGGCGCTGTCGCGCGCCGGGGCCCGCCAGACCAGGTTGATGGCGTCGGCGGGGATGTCGCCGCGGGCCAGTTCCTGCCGGGGGCCGCCGGTCAGGGGCGGCAGCGCCGCCTGCTCGGGGCGGACGGCGCCGGGATCGCCCGGCCGCGGCACCCGTCCCAGATACTTCTCGGCCTTCTTGAACCCGTCGGCCGCCTTGACGTCGCCGACCAGCGTCAAGACGGCGTTGTCGGGCCGGTAGTGGCGGCGGAAGAAATCCCGCGCGCCGTCGGGGGTGGCCAGGTCGAGGTCGGCCATCGAGCCGATGGTGGTGTGGGCGTACGGGTGGCCGTCGGGGAAGGCCAGCCGCACCAGGTGCTCCATGGCGTCGCCGTAGGGCTGGTTGTCGTAGCGCTGCCGCTTCTCCTCTTTGACGACGTCGCGCTGGGTGTCGAGATTGGCCTGGTCGAGGGCGTCGGGCAGCGTCTCCAGGCGGTCGGCCTCCAGCCACAGGGCCAGATCGAGGGCCCCGGTGGGGACGGTCTCGAAGTAGTTGGTGCGGTCGAACCAGGTTGTGGCGTTGGCGACGCCGCCGACCGACTGGAGCGCGTTGAGGTGCTCGCCGCTGCCGACGTTGGCCGAGCCTTGGAACATCAGGTGCTCGAACAGGTGCGCCCAGCCGAACTGGCCCCAGGCCTCGTCGCGGGAGCCGACGTCGTACCACAGGTTGACCGCCACCGACGGCGCCGACGGGTCGGGGCTGACGACGACAGTGAGCCCGTTGTCCAGCACCCGGCTGTGGATCGGGTATCGCACTTTTGTCACCCCCCAATGCAACCACACAGGCGGGCGGTTTGATTACAGTTGGATCACAATCGCGTCTTGCAGGCTGAGCCGATTGTCCCAACAGGTAAGACGCGGCTATCCTTTTGAGCGTTCGCCAAGCTGGCGGACGCGACCGCGAAAGAGGTAAGAGAAGTGAAACGTCTCCCGATCGCCCTGGCCGCCGGCGCGCTGGCGCTGGCCCTGGGGGCTTGCGGAACCGGCACGACAACGCCAACCGACACAACGTCGTCCGGCGCGTCGTCGAGCGGCCCGTCCGGGTCGTACAAGATCGCCATCACGCAGTTCCTGGCCCATCCGTCCCTGGACGCCATCACCAAGGGCATCAAGGACGCACTGACCGAGAAGGGCCTCGTCGAGGGCCAGAACATCGAATACGTCTACGACGACGCCCAAGGCGAGCCGAGCAACACCACCACGATCGCCGGCAAGTACGCCGCCGACTCCAGCATCCAGTTGATGGTCGGCATCGCCACACCGTCGGCCCAGGCGCTGGCCACGGCCATCACCGACCGGCCGGTGCTGTTCGCCGGCGTCACCGACCCGGTGGAGGCCGGCATCGTGCCCAGCTGGGACGCCAACCCGAACTCCAACGTCACCGGCACCTCCGACCTCAACCCGGAGGGCAAGCCGTTCGGCCTGATCAAGGAGGCCATGGGAACCACGCCGAAGAAGGTCGGCTTCCCCTACACCCTGTCCGAGGCCAACTCCAAGACCCAGCTGAAGGCGCTCCAGGAGGAGGCCGGCTCCGAGGCCGAGATCGTCCCGGCCGGGCTGTCCAACGCCTCCGAGCTGGCAACCGCCCTGCAGACCCTGTCGGGTGTCGACGCGGTCTACGTCGGCACCGACAACACGGTGGTGACGGGCATCGACCAGGTGATCTCGTTCTGCACCGAGAACAAGATCCCGTTGTTCACCGGCGACGAGTCGTCGGTCGAGAAAGGCGCCATCGCCACCCGCGGCCTGGACTACTACGAGCTGGGCAAGCGCACCGGCGAGATGGTCTACTCGATCCTGGTGGACGGCAAGTCGCCCGGCGACATCCCGCCGTTGAAAGTGACCGACACGACCATCACCTACAACGCCAAGGCGGCCGCCGCGATGGGCCTGACGCCCCCGCAGTCCTTCTTGGACGAGGTGACGACCAACGTCTGAGGCGCCCGGCGCTCGGCGTAACACGGAGGTGAGCGGCCTTGGGGTATAGTTCCCAAGGCCGGTCACCGACATCATTAGGAACACGCAGTGCTATCAGCGATTGAACAAGGCTTGATTTTCGCCATCCTGGCGCTGGGCGTGTTCCTGACCTATCGCATCCTCGACTTGCCCGACTTGACGGTCGACGGCTCGTTCACAACCGGCGGCGGCACGGCCGCCATCCTGCTGGTCAACGGCTGCGACCCGTGGCTGGCCACGCTGGCCGGCATGGGCGCGGGCGCCGTGGCGGGCCTCATCACGGGTTTCCTGCACACCTTCCTGAGGATCGACGGGCTGCTGGCGTCCATCCTCACCATGATCGGCCTGTATTCGATCAACCTGCGCATCATGCAGGGGCCGATGGTGTCGGTCAACATGCGCAACGGCGAGCCCATCAACACGCTGTTCTCGGGTTTCCGCCTGGCCCAGCCGGGCTTCTGTCCGTCGGACAACTCCTGTCTGTTCTCCTGGCAGGTGATTGGCCTGCTGGCGCTGGCGGCGCTGGTCTGCAAGCTGGCCATCGACTGGTTCTTGGCCACCAACTTCGGCTTGGCCGTGCAGGCCACCGGCGACAACCAGACGATGGCGCTGGCCGACGGCGTGTCGGTGCGCGTGACGAAGAACGTCACGCTGATGGTGTCCAACGGCCTTGTCGGCCTGTCCGGCGCGCTGTACGCCCAGTTCAACGGCGCTGCGGACTCCCAGATGGGCGTCGGCATGATCCTGGTCGGCCTGGCCTCGGTTATCGTCGGCAACGCCATCTTGGGCACGCGCTTCATGTTCTTGGCGACGCTCGGCGTGATCGTCGGGTCGGTGCTCTACCGCCTGGTCATCTTCTTCGCCATGGACTGGCATCTGGCCGAGGCCGGCGACATGAAGCTGATCTCGGCGGTGCTGGTGGTGGTGGCGCTGGTCGTCTCCAAGGCGGAGTGGATACGCAAGAGCTTCAAAGTGCTGTCGCCGTGGTGGAACAAGCCCGATCCGCCCGAGCCGCTGACCAGCCAGGCCCTGCACGATCCGGCGAAGACGGAGGGCTGATGCTGACTTTGACCGACGTCTCCAAGACGTTCTTCGCCAACACCGTCAACGAGCGGCGGGCGCTGCGCGGCGTCAATTTGTCGCTGGAGGACGGCGATTTTGTGACGATCATCGGCTCGAACGGCGCCGGCAAATCCACCTTGCTCAATATTGTCGCCGGCTCGCTGCCGTGCGATCAGGGCAGTATTGTGGTGGACGGGCGCGACGTCACCAAGTTGGCTGATTTCAGGCGGGCTTCTTTGATCGCCCGGGTGTTCCAAGACCCGCAGGCCGGCACGGCGCCGCATTTGACCATCGAGCAGAATATGGCTATCGCTTTGACGCGCGGCAGCAGGCGCGGTTTGCGGCGCGGTGTGACGAAGGCCAGGCGGCAGCGGTTCCGCGAGGAGCTGGCCGTTCTGGGGCTCGGCCTGGAGTCGCGCATGCGCACCCGCGTCGGCATGCTGTCGGGCGGGCAGCGCCAGGCCCTGTCGCTGCTGATGGCCTCCTTCACCAGGCCGCGCATCTTGTTGCTGGACGAGCACACCGCCGCCCTCGACCCCCAGCGGGCCGAGCTGGTCACCGAGCTGACAAGGAAAGTTGTCGCGGACAATGGTTTGACGGCGTTGATGGTGACGCACAACATGTCGCAGGCGCTGTCGCTGGGCAACCGCCTGCTGATGATGCACGAGGGCGAGATCATCTTCGAGTTGGACTCCCGTGCCAAAGAGCACACGACCGTCTCCGACTTGATGGACCGCTTCGCCTCGGCCAAGGGCCAGATGGCCGACCGGGCCCTGCTGGCCTGAGCGCCCCCAACGCCCGAAAAGTGCCCAGCCTCGGGTACTTGCATTCCGCCCGGCTGTCGATACACTAATTGAGTGCCTACGAATCAAGACGTGGGCACTTTTGTGTTCTATAGGAACATTTTCGATACCGAAGGGGGACGAAACCGTGGTAGTTATGCCAGCGACCGGCTGTCCGGTGGCGCAGACAATAGGCATGATCGGCAATAAGTGGAAACTGTTCATTCTGCGCGAGCTGCTTTGCGAGAAGAAGCGGTTCGGCGAGTTGCGCCGCAACATTCCCGGCATTTCCCAGAAAGTGCTGACGGAGAACTTGCGGGGCATGGAGTCGGACGGCTTGGTGCTGCGGACGGTCTATCCGGAGGTGCCGCCGCGCGTCGAGTACTGCCTGACGGAGTTGGGCCGCAAGCTGGGCCCGGTGATGGACGCCATGCACGAGTGGGGCAGCGAGGTGGCCGCCGCGCACTGAAGCGCGAGGGACGCCGGTGATGGCGGGGCGGGTCGGCTGTGGAGCGGCGTCGGCCCCGCCATCGCCTGGCTGTTCGGGATGCAGTGGATTCAGACCCAACGGCGCCCTCAACTGCGACGAGCCCCTTTGCGCTTCGGCCGAGCCACCGCGGAGCCAGGCGCGGACCATCGCGTGAGCTTGTGGCATGCGACTTGAAGTCCTCGGCCACGGCCTGGCGGCGTACGGCGGTTCGGTGCCAGGCGTCAGCGCGGTTTGGCGGCGACGATGGTGCGGGTGGCCAGCCACGGGCCGGTGAACCAGCCGTTCCAACCGGCCGGCGTCGGCCCGTCGACGGCGCAGCCCGCCTGGCGCAGCTCTTCGGCGTAGGCCTCGACGCGGCGGCGGTAGATGTCGGCGATTATGATCTTGCCGCCAGGGGCCGTCACCCGGACCGCCTGTCGGATGGCGCGGCGGCGGGCCTCGTCGGTGGAGATGTTGTGGATGGCGACGCTGGCCGTCACCAACGCGAACGTCTGGTCTGGGTAGGGCAGTTCGAGCATGTCGCCGGTGTCGAAGTGGACGCGGTCGCCGACGCCGTTCAGTTCGGCGTTGCGGCGGGCGGTGTCGGGGCTGTTGCCGGATTGGTCGACCGAGCGCCACAGGTCGATGCCGGTGACGTCGGCGCCTGGGAAGCGGCGGGCCACGCAGATGGCGACGGCGCCGCGCCCGCAGCCCAGGTCGAGGGCGCGCTCGCCGTCGGCCAGCGAGGCCTTGTCGAGCAGATCTGCCCAGATGGCGTACTTGCCGCGCAACGAGGCGTGGACGTAGACAGCCGCGCCGGCGAACATCAGCGCCGTCCAGGCGAACAACGGGATGCTCCAAAGCGGGGCGACGAACCACAAGACGACGCCGCCGACGAGCGCGGCCGCGCCCGACAGCATCCAAGTCGCCGGGGCGGCCGGCGAGTCGAGTCCGAAGTCGCCCGCCGGGCGCATGCGAGCCTCAGGCCTGGTCGCCGGTGGGGGCCTCGCCGGCAATGTCGACGATCTCGCACATCGCCTGGCCGCTGCTGACAGCGTCGCCCGGCTTGACGGACAGGTTCTTGATGACGCCGGCCCGGTGGGCGTTGATCGGCTGCTCCATCTTCATGGCCTCCAGCACCACAACCAGATCGCCCTCGTTGACCTCTTCGCCCTCGGTGACGGCCACCTTGACGACCGTGCCCTGCATCGGCGCGGCCAACTCGTTGGTGGCCGGGGCCTTGGCCTTGGCGCCGCCGGTGGAGCGCTTGGTCGGCTTCTTGACGGCGGTCTTGGCGACCGGCGCGGACAGCGAGCTGGGCAGGCGCACCTCGATGCGCCGGCCGT
>JAISUF010000124.1 GCA_031272195.1 Propionibacteriaceae bacterium | reverse complement strand
AAGGCAAGCCCAAACGCAAGAAGAAACCCCTGCCGCTGCGAATCTTCTTGTGGCTGCTGGTCGGCGTGTTGACGCTGGCCGTCGGCGGCTTGGCGGCGGTCGCCGTCTACTACGCCGCCATCCCGCTGCCCAAGGAGGGCAACGAGGAGTTCCAAACCAACACGACCTTCATCTACTACAAAGACGGCAAGAAGGAGCTGGGCTCCTTCCAGGTGCAGAACCGCCAGTCGATCTCCTACAAGGACATGAACCCGAACGCCGTCAACGCCATCGTCGGTATGGAGAATCGCACCTTCTGGGACGATCCGGGCATCTCCGTGCCTTCGATGTTCCGGGCCACCTGGGCGGCCCTGACCGGCGAGGAGGTGACCGGCGCGTCGACCATCACCCAGCAGTACGTCAAGGTGTACTACCTGACGCAGGAGAAGACGCTCACCCGCAAGATCCGCGAAATCTTCATCGCCGCCAAGATCGGGCAGGAAATGCCCAAAGAGATGATCATCGCCAACTATCTGAACACCGTCTACTTCGGGCGCGGCGCCTACGGACTGCAGGCGGCATCGGAGGCGTACTTCGACAAAGACCAGTCCAAGCTGACGCTGCAGGAGGCGGTGGCGCTGGTCTGCATCGTCAACAACCCGACCAACCTCGACCCGGCCAACGGCGACAAACAGGCCGCCGACCTGCTGGAGCGCTACCAATACGCCCTCAACGGCATGCGCGAGCTGGACCGCTCCGGCCGGCTGGTTGGCGACGACTCCGCCAAGACGCTTGGCAAGGGCGCGTTCACCGAGGCGCAGAAGGCCGAGATCTACCGGACGCTGCCGAAGTTCCCGAAAGTCAAGACCGACTCCAAGATGGGCGGGACGAAGGGCTACCTGTTGCAGATGGTCAAAGACGAGCTGGTCAAGAAGGGCTTCAGCGAGCAGGAGGTCAGCGGCGGCGGGCTGCGCGTCACCACGACCTTCGACCCCGACGCACAGGCGGCCGCCGTCCAGGCGGCCCAGGACATGACCGAGGAGGCCAGCGGCGGCGACAAGAAGAAGATCGCCAAACTGCACGCCGCCATCGCCTCGATCGACAACGAGACCGGCGGCATGTTGGCCATCTACGGCGGGCCCGACTATCTGAAGAGCTACATCAACTGGGCCACGACGCCGCGCCCCACCGGCTCGACCTTCAAGCCCTACGCGCTGACCGCCGCCCTGCGCGACGGCTGGGATCTCTACTACGACTACCTCAACGGCAACTCGTTCACCCCCAAGGGCGACAAGACGCCCGTCACCAACGGCGGCTACAACTACGGGCGCATCTCGCTGCTGCGGGCCACCACCAAATCGGTCAACTCGGCCTATGTCGACCTCGTCACGCAGCTGCCCTACGACGACGAGTTGGACCTCGACGGCCCCAGGCAGGTCATGGCGGCCGCCAACGACGCCGGCGCGCCCACCGCGACCGACTGGACCGACGACAACCGCATCGCCCTGGGCAAGGCGATGGTCAGCCCCTACTACCAGGCGGCGGCCTATTCGACTTTCGCCCACGCGGGCTGCCGCTGGGAGCCGCACGTCGTGGCCTCGGTGACGGACGCCAACGGCCGCACCCTCTACACCGGTCCGACAGAATGCACCGAAGACGCCATCGAGCCGACGGTCGCCAACAACGTCGCCTACGCGCTGGGGCAGGTGGCCAACGACGGCACCGGCTACCGGGCCAAACAGCTCGGCTACCCGGTGGCCGGCAAGACGGGCACGGCCTACGTCTCCACCAAGGACAAGACCAAGACGGTGGCGAGCTGGTTCGTCGGATTCACCCGCCAGATCACGACGTCGGTGATGTACGTGGCCGGCGACGGCTACGACAACCTGGACGACTACTCCAGCGGCTTCTACGGCTCGGGCTATCCGACCCGGACCTGGCTGGCGTACATGCTCAAAGCCATGGACGGCAAAGAGAGGGAAGAGTTGCCCACCACCTATGTCCGGGACACCGACACCCAGCAGGCCGACACGTCGTACAACCGGACCACCAAGGCGGCCGCCAAACCCGAGCAGGTCGTCCAGCCGACCATCAAGGTGAAGCCGACCGCCACTAAGACGACCGCCAAGCAGACCGAGGAAGCCACCACCGAGGCGCCGACCACACAGGCCCCGCCCGCCCAGCCCGCCACCAGCGAGCCGGCCGCCGTCGAGACCCAGCCGGCCGCCGAGACCATCCCGCCCGCCGACCAGGCCACCAGCGCCGCCGCGGCCGCGGTCGAACCACAGCCAAGCTGAAGTAGGCTAAGAGCCGTGAAATTGCCCAAGCCCAGCCTGGCGCGCTTTTTCGGCGGTCCGCCCGGCGCCCACGCCCTGCTCGGCAGACACGAGTGGCCGCTGGCGGCGCCGTTCGCCTTCGGGATGCTGACCCTCAACTGGGTCGTGTTGATGTTGCGCCAAGTGCCGTGCATGAGGGGCGAGAACCGCTACACCAGCATGTGCTACACCGATTTGGTGGCCCTCTTCCAGACGCGCGACTGGGCCAACGACTCGGTGTCGTTCATCTCCAACCAGCTCGAATACCCAGTGCTGACCGGCGTTCTGATCGACGCGCTGCGCAAAGTCCAGCAGTGGCTGACGCCCGTCGGCGCCCAAGACGCCGCCGCCTCCGACATCTTCTTCGGCGTCAACGCGGTCGTGCTGTTCGCGCTGCTGCTGGTGATGGTGGGGGCGCACCTGCGGCTGTCGCGGCCCGGCGACGCCATGCTGATCGCCTGCAGCCCCGCCATTTTGACCGCCGGCCTGATCAACTGGGACGCTCTGGCGATGGCGCTGGTCGCGCTCGGCCTGCTGGCCTGGGCCCGGCGCCATCCGCTCCTGGCGGGCGCGCTGATCGGATTGGGCGCGGCCGCCAAACTCTACCCGCTGCTGTTATTGGTGCCGCTGGTCGTGCTGTGCCTGCGCGCCAACCGCCTCAACGAGTGCGCCCTGGCCGTCGGCGGGGCGATCTTGGCCTGGCTGGCCGTCAACGCGCCGGTCTACTTCCTCAAC
>JAISUF010000119.1 GCA_031272195.1 Propionibacteriaceae bacterium | reverse complement strand
CCGGGGCGGTTGTCAGCTCGTCGGCCAAGACATCCGTCCTGGTCTCCCAAGAGCCGTCGTCAAGCCTTGTCAGACGGGCCTTTTCGGGCGGCGTCTCAAGCTGCCGCGCGCTGCAGAACGGACAGGCCGAAGTGTGGTCTGTCGGCGTGACGGGGGTCGCCAGGGGGGCGGCGGCTTGGAGGGGCCGGTTGCCGCGCCCGGCCACCGTCCACACCTGCGTGCCGGAGAACGGGTTGAGCTGTTTGACGGTGCCGTCGTCCATCACCCGCAGGTAGTCCGGGGCAGGCAAGAAGAGCATGACCTCAGTGTACGATTTCTTGACACACCGCCGAGGCTGGCCCGACTTCGGCGTTTGTTCTCATAGCCTTGCCATTATGGGATTGACCGGGCTGATCTTCGCCGCCATCGCGGCGGCGTGGCTGGTCTATCTGATCCCGTATTTCGTGCAGCGGCGCGGCCTGCCCGAAGACCAGCTCGAAGAGGCCTACGCCTCGCCGACGGTCATGATCGTGCGGCCCGGCGCCGACCTCTCCCAGGCCGGCGAGGACCAGGCCGACCACTCCTGCCTGGAGGCCAAGCTGGCCGAGTTGGACCGCATCGACGCCCGCGCGGCGGGTCGGCGACGGGTCGTCTTGGTGTTCCTGGTGGTGGCCGAGGCGGTCGTTTCGGCGCTGCACCTGTTCGGCGTCGGCGCCTGGTGGGGGACGCTGGTGCCGATCGGCCTGATCGGCCTGTTCGTCGTTGTGGCCCACGCCTCCGTGCGCCGGATGCGCCGCGACTTGAGCCGCCAAGCCCGCCAGTTCCGGGAGGAGGACGAGGCCGCCAACAACCAGACCGTCGCCATCGAGACGGTCGCCGGGCACGAGCACTCGATCGAGATCACCGTGCCGACCGATTCTCTGCCGTCCCTGCTGGCCCCGATCCCCGTGCCCGCCGCCAACCGGCCCGAGCGCCCCGTCGCGCCGCGCACCGTCCGCACGATCAGCCTGGTGCCGCCCCTGTCGGGGCCCTACGCCCGCCCCTTCGCGTTGGAGGAGCCGCTGGACGACACCGGCCTGCAGCGCAAGGCTAGTTGAGAGGCTGCCGCTACGCGGCGCGCCGACCTTGGCCACCCGACTCCAATCGGTCGCGGGCAGCCACATCTATTGCGGGCCAGTCATGCCTCGGCCGACTGGCTGGAGTCGTCCTGCGGGTTGACCAGCCGCATCCGCTGTCGGGCCGGGGTCATGCCTCGTATTCCCGCACGACGCGCCTGCCCAGCAGGCAGGTCACCTCGTAGGGGATGGTGCCCATCAAGGCGGCGATGTCGTCGGTGGTGATCGACTCGTCGCCGTCGGAGCCGATCAGCGTCACCTGGTCGCCGACGCGGACGTCGGTCTCGGGCCCGAGGTCGGCCATCGTCTGGTCCATGCAGACCCGTCCGGCGATCGGGTGTCGCCGGCCGCGAATCAACACCGATCCGCGATTCGACAGCAGCCGCGAGTAGCCGTCGGCGTAGCCGACCGGGAAGGTGGCGATCCAGGTGTCCTGCGGCGCGGCCCAGGTGCGGCCGTAGCCGACCGTCTCCCCGGCGCGAATCCTCTTGACGGTGGTGACGCTGGTCGTCCATCGCACGACCGGCTCCAGGGGGACGGTGCGCGGGGTCTTCGGGTCGGGGTAGGCCCCGTAGATCATGATGCCGGGCCGCACCAGGTCGAACCAGGCGTCGGGGTGGGCCAGGATGGCGCCGGAGTTGGCGAGGTGTTTGGTGAGCGGCCCGGCTGTCTGCTCGACCTGTTCGCAAATCCGCCGGAAGCGCTCGATTTGGCCGCGCGAGAAGTCGTCTTGGCTGGGGGTGTCGGAGACCGGCATATGCGAGAAGACGCCGGTCAGCCGCACCCCGCCGGTCTTGACGGCCAGCTCGGCCAAGGCCGCCGCCTGCTCGGGCTCGACGCCGATGCGGCGCATGCCGGTGTCGACTTTGAGGTGGACCTCGGCCTCGACGCCGGTCTGCCGGGCCGCCTCGGCGACTTCCCGGATGGACAGCTCGTCGACCACCGGCACGGTCATGCCGGCCCCCAGCGCGGCGGCCGCCTCGTCCACCCCGAGGGTGCGCGACAGCTTCATCAGCGGCAGGCGTATCCCCGCCTCGCGCAGCGCCACGCCCTCGCTGACCAGGGCCACCGCCAGGCGGTCGGCCACGCCGGTCTCCTCGATCATCCGCGAGATCGGCACCGCGCCCAGGCCGTAGCCGTCGGCTTTGACCGCTGGCATCACCAGGCGGTCGCCGACGCGGCGGCGCACCCCCTCCAGGTTGTGCCGGATGGCCTCCAACGACACCTTCGCCACCGAACCTGTGGACATCTTTTCCCTTCGCTTGGGCGGCCCTCGTCGGCCGCCGTCCCAGTATCGCATGGCGCTCCGGGCTGGGCCAGGGCTGCGGAACGCGCCCGCCTCAGGGCAGTGGAACGTACCCGGCTTCGGCGATGAGGGCCTTGCCGGCGGGCGATTCGAGGTATTGGACGAGTTGGCGGGCGGGGCTGTCGGCCGGCTCGTCGGCCAGGATGACGGCGTAGAAGTCGTTGACGTAAGGGTATTGGTCGGAGGCGATGGTGTCGTTGGAGGGGGCGACGCCGTCGGCTTGCAACACTTTGATGCCGGGCAGGTCGTACATCTGGGAGACGTAATAGTAGACCGAATAGCCGATGGCGCTGCCGGTGTTGGCGTAGCTGGCCACGCCCTCGACCAGCCCGCCCATCGATTCGGTGACCAGTTCGCTGGGGGCTTTGGCGAACTTGTTGTCGCCCATGACGAGTTTGCGCATCAGCGCCCCAGAGCCGGAGTCTTCGGGGCGTTGGAACGCGGTGATGGCGGCGTCCTTGCCGCCGACGTCTTTCCAATTCTTGGTCTTGCCGGTGTAGATGTCGATCAATTGCTGTTTGGTGAGGGAGTCGACCGGGTTCGACTGGTTGGCGATGAACACCAGCGCGTCGCGCCCGATAGGGTGGAACTCCATCGGCGCGTCGGCGATGGCCTGGCGGGTGTCGTCGTCGGGCTCGTAGGCCAGCAGCAGCGTCGACGGGAAGTCTTCGGGCGCGGCGGACGGATCGTCGTCGGTGTCGTTGTTCGCCGCCCAGCTTTCGTGCTCGCTGGCCAACTCGCGATAGGCCTTCTGGGTGGTGGCGAACTCCAGGTTGTCGGCCTGGGTCTTGGGAACGCCGCCGACGCGTTGCAGCAGCAGCGACGCCAGCGGCAGGTTGGCGGTCGAGCCGTCCAGTTTGGGGAACTGGTCGGCGGGGATCGCCAAGGAGGCCGTCGGGGTTGTCGAAACGGCGGCCGTTTCGCCTTGGGCGGACGATACCGTGGACGCCGTTGTGGCGGGGGTGTTGACGGGTGGGGCGGCGGTGCAGGCGGTCAGCGCGACGAGGGACGCCAGCCAGACGGGCGCCAAGAGCCCAGGTTTCATCAGTCCTCCAATTCGAAGTGTTTGGCCTGGCGATAGCGCCATTGGCCGTCGGCGTCGACGAAGCCGATATAGTCGGCCGACTCCGCCTGCCAGTAGGGCACGGCGAAAGTCTTGCCGGCGTCCCAATTGGTGATGTCGGGTTGTTGCAGCGAGCTGAATTCGGTGAGCTGGCCCCTCGAATTGAGAATGATCGAGGGAAGATTCGACTCGGAGTCGAGCTGGAGGAATCCGCCGATCGCCTGGGTTGGGGTGTACCCGGTCGGCAGGTCGATCGTGGCGGCAGTGGCGGGAAGCCAAGCCCTCCGCCCGGTGGAGTCGATGGCGAAGTTGGCCCACCCATCCGAGTCATAGCTGAAGCCTGGTGGCGGTTCGGGAAGGGGTTCGTCATCGGGGTATGCCGGCCATGGCCCGGGGTCTTCGTCGCCCTCTGCGGCTGCGCCCTCGGATTTCAGCAATCTGCCGGTTGCCAGGTCATAGGTGTCCCGTCCAACCCATACCCCTTCGTTGCTGTCGTAGTAGACGACTTGCGAGTTGTTGTGGCACCACACGTATTGGCGGGCTTTGGCCGGAATCGAGCGGACGATCTTTCCGTCCAAGGCGATAATGTCGACGCGGTCGGGCAAGGCGGCCACCAGCCGCGTGGGAATGCCGTCGGCGAAGCAATAACTGTAGGCGAGGTAGTCCAAGTCGAACACCAGTTTGGCGGCGGCGTCGACGAACCCGTAACGAACCCTCCTGTCGCCGTCGTCGTAGGCGTCGATGTCGACAGCCGCCGACAATGGGTAGAGCATGGCGTCCAAACTGGGCATGCCATCATCCAACAGTTCGGCCTCGACGGCTGGCGGCAGCGCCCCGTCGGTGGTTCTGGACTGGCTGGTAGCAGCGCTGGAGGCGCCGTCGCCGGGCGCGGACGAGGTGGCCGCAGCCGTGGACGGGGCGTCTGGGGGAGTTTGGGCATTTGCCGTGGCGGCAGCAGGCGAACTGTCGCCGGGGGAGGCCTCGGGCGGCCCGAGCCCCGCGCATCCGCCGAGCAGCCACATCGCCGAAAGGAACGCCGTCCCCAACCACCGTTTGGCTGGCATGGGGAAATAATACAGCCGCGACAACTGCGTCCTGGAAGTCGTCCATGTCGGCGGCAGGGCGGTTGCGCGGCAGGGATTCGTCATTTCCGTTCGCCTTCCTTCTTGTTGTCGGTGCTGTCGTGTCGGCTGTGGCCGGTGGCGACAGCTTCGGCCCGGACGGGTGGCGGCTACTTGTTGGCGAACCAGTAGGGGGCTATCCCATAGTAGCCGGTGTAGTCGTCGCCGACCCAGTTCTCCGGCCGATAGGTGACATCTTTGGGGCCGTTCTCTTTGTCGGGGTCGCGCCACATGCTGAAGGTCATTGACCCTGGGTTGAGGTCGATTTCCATGGGGTAGGGGAATTCGTCGAGGAGTTGTTCGCACATGGCTGCGAGCTCCGTGTCGCCGGTGGCGCCGCCGGTGGCGGTGTAGTCGCCGGTTTCGCCGTCGAGTGACGCCTTTAGGTCGCAGCCAGTGTTGAGACAGTGTTGGACGATGTCGCCAATCAACTGGGGCCAGCCTGTGACCAGGAGGTAGGACAGGGAGGTGTCTGGTATCGATGACAGGTTGAATTCGGCGTGGGCGTAGTCCTTGATGTTGATGGTGACGGTCTTGTGGTTGCCGTTGTGGGCGACCAGCAGGACTTTGGCTTGGCCGAGCTTCTTGGCGTCCACGATGTAGTCGATGTAGGGGGTGCCGAAGCCGTTCTTGCCAGAAAAACTCTTGATGATGTTGACGGAGTCCCAGCCGGAGAGCTGCCAGACTCGGATGCGGGGGTCGGGGACGGTCTTGTTTTCGGCGGTGCCCCAAGCGGACGGCTCGACGTACATGGGGGTGTAGGCGGTGACGCCGCCCTTGATGGCGAAGCTTGATGAGAGTTCGATGGGCGAATAGGTGACGGACTGGCCGATGTCGATACCGACTGGGCCGTCGGTGTCGATGGCTTTGATGGCGCCGGCGTTGACTTTGGTGTCGGTTTTGCGGTAGGGCATGGCGGAGACTTGGTAGGTGGGTTTGCCGCCGAGTTGTTTTCCGTCGACGATTTTGTAGGCGGAGAGTTTGTAGCGTTGGAGTTTGCCGGTGGGTGGTTTCTTGTCGGTCCATTTGCGCGTGGTGGCTGGGCGTGTGCGGGCTGTCACGAACGCCTTCTTGGTCTTGTCGTACTTGTAGACGACGTAGCCGTCGGCGTCTGGGACGGCTCCCCAGGTGATTTTGACGGCGGTGTTGGTGGCGCGGGCGGCGTGCGGGAACGGCGGTGTGCCGATCTCGACCGGCGC
>JAISUF010000099.1 GCA_031272195.1 Propionibacteriaceae bacterium | reverse complement strand
CTTGGCCGCGACGCGCAACTGGGCCGAGGCGTAGACCACCTGGTAGTCCTCGACCTCGCCCGGGGCGACCCACGCCTTGGTGTTGGCGTCGGCGGCGCCTTGGGCCGGGGCGTAGGCGCGCCCGCTGTTGTCGGGCGCTGTTTGGGCGGTGGTGGACGCCTGGAAGCGCATGACGCCCTTGGCGAAGCCGACCGCCGGGCTGGTCGGCGCTTGGTAGGCCGCCGAGGTGGGCGTTGTGTAGGTCCCGTCCGAGCCGAGGGTGGCGCTCAGCCATGGCGTGGCGGTGGAGCTGATCGTCGTGCCGGCGGGCGAGGCGGCGTTGACCGGCGAGGCCCAGCCGCTCACCTTGATGTCGCCGCTCACACCATCGGTCTTGGAACCGGTTATGTGAATCGGATAGTTCCGCCCCTGGGACAGAATCTGGCCTTGCAGGGGCACGTCGACGTCGTGGACGAGGCGCACCGACACGCCGTCGTCGGCGTCGTGGGCGGCCGAGTTGGCGTCGTTCACGCCGTCGGCGTAGCTGCCCAACTCGTCGCCCAACTGGACGCCCCTGACCGAGTTGTTGGCGAAGTTGGGCCCGCTGTCGGCGCCGGTCGATTTCGTGGCTGCGGCGGCGTCGCCCCATGAGCCATTGGCCGAGAAGCCGAAGTCGGCCACGGCCACTTCCAGGTCTTGGTTCATCTCGACTGACGAGATGAAGTTGGCGTCCGAGCCGACACTGCTGGTCGTCGTCGGATCGATGCCGGACCGCTTGGCGCCGAGGCAATCACCGGTGGCCGACAGTTTGACGCCATCGGCGCTGGCCGAATAGCACATCGGCTTGACCTCGTTGTGGGATTGGCCCAAGGTCGTCACCAGCGAGTCATCGCCCTTCCAGTAATAGCCCTTGACTTGGTGGACGTTGACGCCGTTGTATTGCGGCTGGATGACGCGAATGTAGAGGTCGTCGCTGGCCGATGGCAGCAAGCCGAAATACTCGCCGTTGTCGTCGGTCTTCAACTCGCCCAGTTTGGCGTTGTCGGACTGGCGGTAAATGCCGACCGTCTGGTTGGCCAGGCCAGGTGCCGACTCCTCGGCGGCGCTGATCTGGCCGTCGCCGTCGACGTCGATGTTGAGCTTGCCGCGCACCATAGGAGCCAGTTGGGCGGCGGCGAAATCGCGCACCAGCGGGCCGGAGTCGCCAAGGTTGACGCCGTCGCCGGTCAGCGTGTTGACCTTGAAGATGTGGCCCTCGTCGTCGCCGAGGAACAACGAGCCGTTCATGAACGCCATGCCCCAAAGGTCGGAGCCGGGCTGGCCCAAGTTGAACGTCAACCGCACCACTGGGGTGTAAAGCCAGGTGCCGCTCGAAGCCAGAGAACCGTCGTTATTGCGCGGCGGCTCCACACGAACCAGGTAATAGACGTAAGGGGTGGAATTGGAGACCAACAGAATGTAGAAGTTTCCTTCGGCGTCGATTGCCATGTCGGAGGCCACAAGCCAGCGCGTCACCGAGTTGCCGTTGCGCTGCTGCTCCATGACGCACACCGAGGTTGTCTTCGGCTTGGGGGAAGTCCCGCCTGTGGTGCTGGCCAGGGTCGCGCTGGTGGCCCCGAGATTGTAAATGGCCAAGTCGATGGTGCCGCCGTTTGTCGAGTTGTTTGTTGCGCTGCATTCGATGTAGTCGGTGTACTCGCTGGTGATGTATAGCTGACCCGTCTTCTGGTTGATCTCGCCGCCCCAGGTGGCTCCTGTCCAACCGGGGCTGGGCAGATTCCCCAGGCTGCCGTCCTCGCTCGCTCCCGGTGTTGTCGCGGCGTCGTATCGATGAATCTCTCGACTCGCGGCGGTCCATCCGTACAAAGCCAATTCGCCCGAGTGGTCGGGCGAGGTGGATGGGCCAACAGCCAGGTTGTCGTCGACCGCCACGGGCAAGCTGGTTGTGATAGTCACCCTGTCGCTGGATGACACCGACGTCTTGGAGGCCATATCGGGGATCGCCGTCACCTGGTCTGATATGAACAGCGCGTCGCGGCTCCACTTGCTCCCGACGGCCGCCCAGCCGGACGAGGCCGTCCAGGCTTGCGCCGATGGCGCGGAGACGGCGGCCAGGCCGCTGACGGCCAGTAGGAACGACATGCTTGCCATCAGTGAGCGAGACAACACTGCCTTGGGCGAACGGACCATGATCTTCTCCTTGCGGCTTCGCGGTTGGGGGGGATGCGGCGGCCCCCATACCAGTCCGCCATTAATCTACTACTTTGGTATGACGTTGGGCCAGTCCGTGGTCAGATTCCCCCGCCCGCCTGCGTAAGAATCCGTCCCAACCACACGTCTCGGTCAGCACCAATTCGCCCAATTCTCCGCACCCCGCCGAAAACTGGAAGCCTTTCCACCCGAATCGCCAACCGCCCACCTGACAATCGGTTCTTCTGCCACGTTGGCCAGCCAGGTGGTTGCGCCGCCACCTCGGGAACGCGGCATGGGGACTCTTGCCACGTGGTTGTCCGGGGCCGCCCGTCTGGAGCACGTGACAGAAGTCCCGATGTCACGTTGTAGGCTGACGGGGTGCCGATCAGCAACAACATCGCCGACGCGGCGCTGGTCTTCGAGGGCGGCGGCATGCGGGCCGCCCACACCAGCGGCGTCATCTGGTCGCTGTTGGGCCACGGCCTGCACTTCGACTTCGCGGCCGGCATCTCGGCTGGGGCCTCCTGCACCGTCAACTACCTCTCACGCGACGCCGAGCGCGCCAAAGCCTCCTTCGTCGACTTCGCCGCCGACCCGTCCTTCGGCTCGCTGGCGTCGTTCCTGCGCGGCGACGGCTGGTTCAACGCCCCCTACATCTACGAGCAGACGGCCGGCCCCGACCAGGCCCTGCCCTTCGACTTCGACACCTTCGCGGCCAACCCGGCCCGGCGGCGGATCGGCGCCTTCGAGGCCGACACCGGACGCGGCCTCTACTGGACCGAGGACGACATGACGACGCTGCCCGCGCTGATGCGCCGGGTGCGGGCCTCGTCGACCATGCCGATCCTGATGCCGCCGACCGAGATCGGCGGCCACACCTACGTCGACGGGGCCCTTGGCGCCAGCGGCGGCATCCCCCTCGACGCCGCCCAAGAGGCCGGCTACGAGCGCTTCTTCGTCGTCCTCACCCAGCCGCGCGACTACGTCAAACGCCCCAATCGCGCGCCCTGGCTGCACAAGGCGTGGTTCCGCCGCTTCCCGGCAGTCGCCGACGCCCTCAACTCGCGCTGGCGGCGCTACAACGCCACCCGGGCCGAACTGCTCGACCTGGAGGCCGACGGCAAGGCGATCCTCGTCTTTCCCGAGCAGATGTCGCTGACCAACCACACCACCGACGTGCCCGCCCTCCAAGCCGGTTTCGAGGCCGGCCGGGCCCTGGCCGAGCGCGACCTGCCGCGCTGGCGCGACTGGCTCGGCGTCTGACGACCCCCGCCTGCCCGCCGCTTCCCGCCGCGCCCCGCGACGCCACGTCGCGTTGGGGCGACAAGTTGCCGGGCTCCCGCCCCGCCGCCCTTGGATGATGGCGAAAGCCCCGAGGCCGGGCCCCATGTCCCGTTGGCCCCCTTCCCGCCGCCGAAAGGCAGGCGGTGCACTATCATGGGGCGCGAAGTCCCGAGGAGTGTGCAATGTCGATTCCGCCCAGCAACGAGAACGAATTCGCCGACGGCTACCAGCCGCCCGACTGGGCCACGCCCGGCGCCGACCAGGGCGCCGAGGCGCAGCCCTCCCTGCCGCAGCCACCGCAGCCGGGCGACGCCGACCCGGCCGCCGACCAGCCCGTCGGCGCGCCGGATCAGGCGGACGCGCCCTACCAGTCGCCCACCGGCACCACCTACCAACCGACCGGGCCGGCCTACCAATCCCCCACCGGCACGTCCTACGAGCCGACCGCGCCCTACCAGCCCCCGACCACCGGGTACACGCCTGCGACAACGCCGTATGACGCGCCCGCAGCCCCGCCGCCACCAGCCGGCCAGGCCGACGCGGCCTCGCCCTACGAGGCTCAGCAATATCCCCAGGTGACGACGCCGCAGGCCTACCGCCCGCCCGTCGACGCCTACCAGCCGCCCGTCCAGGAATACCAATTCCCCGCCGCCGAGCCGAACCCGCAGGTGGCGCAGCCGTACTACCCGACCGCCGCCACGCCGCCTGAGAACTACCTGGTCTGGGCCATCTTGACGACCGTCCTGTGCTGCATGCCGCTGGGCATCGTCTCGATCGTCATGTCCACCCAGGTCAACCAGAAATGGGCCGTCGGCGACTTCGAGGGCGCCCAGAAGGCGGCCGCCAGCGCCAAGAACTTCGCCATCGCCAGCGCCGTCGCCGCCTTGGTCGTCTGGCTGGTCGTCGCGATCTTCTACATTGCCGTGTTCGCCATGGCCGTCAGCACAACGATGCGTTGATCGGCCAGGCGGTGCCGCTGCGTCGCCTGGACCGGCCCCGCGCGACCCGAGTCGCGGCCGGAGCCGTGAATCACGACGTCAGTTCAAACGCCAACCCTCCGCGCGGCTTGTGGCGGCGGCTGGCCGGGCCGCTGGCGGTCGCCGGGGCGGCTGTGGCGGGTTTGGCGTGGGTGGCGGTGTCCGACCCCAACCAGCCGGGCCACTTCCCGACCTGCCCGTCGCTGGCGCTGTTCGGCGTCTATTGCCCCGGCTGCGGCACGCTGCGCGCCCTCCACGCCCTCGTCCACTGGCGTCCCGTCGAGGCCTTCTGGCTGAATCCGGCCCTGGCCTTGGCGCTGCCCTACCTCGCCTGGTCCTGGCTGGCCTGGGTGCTGCGGGTCTTGGAGGTACGCCCCCGCCGCCTCCTGGCCCCGCCGTGGGTCCTGTGGACGCTGTTAGCGGCCCTGCTGGCCTACTGGGTCTTGCGCAACGTCCCCGCCCTGGCCCCGTGGCTGGCCCCGAGGGGCGTGCCCGCCCCGGCCTTCGCCTGAGCCTCAGACGTATTTCACCTTCAGTCCGCCGCACATCACCAAACCGCTGATGACGACGACCGGCGCCGACGGATCGACGGGGGCGGCGTTCTTGATGTTCGCGCCGCCGAACAGCGGCACCACAGCCGTTCGCACCTCCACGCCCCTGGGGACTTTGACGTCCACCCCGCCGCACAGGCACAAGACGTTGAGCCGAACCTCTTTGGCCTCGAAGCGGGCCCGCGTCAAGTCGAGGTCGGCGCCGCCGCACACCGACACCACGTAGGTGGTCGGCTTGACGTTCCACTCGCCACGCCGTTTCGTCCCGCTCATGATGGCGACGACGAAGTCGCTGCCGCCTTGCCCGGCCGCGAAGGCGACGGCGGGGCTCGCCTGCGCCGTCTGGCCGACGAGGGCTTGGCCCGCCGTCGGCTGGCTGGCCGGGCTGTAGTAGCTCCAGCCGCGATCCGGCGGCACCAGGTCGCGCGTCAACACGATCAGGTCGTCGAAGGTCCGGGCGGCGCGGGCCCGCTCCACCCGTCGGTCGCGGTCGTCTGCGGCGATGCGCCCCTCGTTGCAGGCGGCTTGGAGCAGCGTCACCACATGGTCGCGGTCGTCGGCGGTGACGGCGACGTCGCCCCCGACCAGCGGACCCACATCAGTCGGCTCGGCGAATCCTTCCGATCCACCCGCGTAGCCCGAAAACTGCGTCATGCCCCTCATCGTAGGCCCCGGCGCCGCCACCCGGCCCGCGACCCAGGGTCTGCCCAGGGAAACCCCAGGGCCGCCCGCAGCCCCGCCGCGCCCAACCGCGCTCCTCGACTCAGCACCCCCAATGGACGAGAACCCACCGTGCGGGGCTTGAAAACTAACCAGCTCCTAGCCCGAACCCGCGGCCAGGGACTCTCGGCGCGACCGGAGAAGTTCGGCGACATCGTCGAAGGCGTTCTCGATGCGCTCGGCGTGGTATTGCCCGTATAGCTGGTACACCAACGACGTGATACCCGACTCGTCGAGTTCGCGCAAGACGGCGGCGCCGGTCGCGCCACGATGCTGGCCCAATTGCTCGAGCCGGTAGACGAAGAACTCGAACTCTTGGCCAGATTCGCTCATGCCGCATCCCTCAGATACACAGAGTTTCTCGGGTCCTGGGTCAACTGCTCCACTTCCCACATATCGAAGATTGCCAGCGGGCTGAACTCCCACATCTCCAATTGTGGATTCGCCAACATATCATAGGTCTTGGAGTTCATGAACGCGCGCAAAGCCTCCAGTTGCGACAGGCCGTACTTGTCATGGATGGGCTGTGCGACCTCGCGATCATAGAAATCGAGTATTTCTGCCAAGTTCACGTTTCCACCTCCACACGGCGCAGCGTCGCCAACGCCTGGCCTGCTCGAGGTTCGATGTCAGATAAAATCCAGGCCCGAAGTCCAAAGTCCGCTGACGGGAAAGCAGCGCCGGGCGCGTCACCGGAACATTGCTGCCGTGGAAGAGTTGGACAATGCCAAGAGCATACCTTCCCATGCCGCCCGCAGCGAGGCGATCCTCGATGGCCAAGACCCCTCTGCCGGCGCGGAATACGCCCTCTGGGAGGACACGGTCGCCGATGGCATCAGTTGGCGCACACCAACTGGCACCCGGCGCTTGGGGCGGGCTACAATCTAGACTCACGCGGGCGTAGTTCATCGGTAGAACGGCAGCTTCCCAAGCTGCAGAGGCGGGTTCGATTCCCGTCGCCCGCTCCGTCGTCTTCGCGGGCCGCCAGGCCGCATAGAATACCGGCATGTTTGGCGATCCCAGCACGTGGCCGGCCGACGACCTGATCGCCTACAGCACCGGCTTCGCCGCCCCCATGGCGTGGGCCGGCTACCACGAAGGGGTGTTCCCGATGCCGCTCGACCGGCGGATGGGGTGGTGGTCGCCGCTGCGCCGCGGCGTGTTGCGCCTCGACGGGCTGCGGGTCAGCCGCTCCCTGCGACAGTCGGCCAAGCGCTACCGCACCACCTGCGACCAGGCTTTCGGCCGCGTCCTGGCCGCCTGCGCCGATCCCGAGCGCCCCTACGGCTGGATCGACGGCCGCATCCGCGAGGTCTACACCACGCTGCGCCAGGCCGGAGTGGCCCACTCGGTCGAATGTTGGAACGACGACGGCGAACTGGTCGGCGGGCTGTACGGCGTGGCGGTCGGCGGGCTGTTCGCCGGGGAGTCGATGTTCCACGACGCGCGGCTCGGCCGCGACGCCTCCAAAGTGGCGCTGCTCGCCCTGGTGAGCATGCTCCGCGACGAGCATGCTCCGAACCGGCTGATCGACGTCCAATGGCTGACGCCCCACCTGGCCAGCCTCGGCGCCGAGGAGATCCCCCGCGACGACTACCTGCACCGCCTGCCGGCGTTGCGTAGCGTCCCGCCGCCGCCGTTCCAGACCGGGCCGCTTTCGGCGCTGACGGTGTGACGCCGAACCGCCTGGTCGGCGGGCGGCGACCAGGGCGAGGCGGTGAACAGCGACACCACGACCGAGTGACGCCGGATGGCCCAGTCGGCGCGGCAACGCTCGGCGCCCCGCCCGCTCCGACACCTTGCCGACAGTCTCCTCTTGCCCCCACCTCAGAGGGGTCCAATAGACTGCTGCGGTGACGCGCAACGCCCGGGCAGGACTCGCCTTGATCGTGGCGTCAGCGCTGGTCACCATCGCCGTCGGCTTCGCCGGGCCGAGCGCCGTGGCTCTCAAGCTGGGCCCCAGCGCGTCGTTCCTGCCCCCTTGGAGCCTGCCCTGGGAGCTGCCGGACTGGACCGAGTGGATCGTCGTCCCCGCGCTGTGGCTGGGCGTCGCGGCGGGAACGCTCGGCTTGTGGATCGCCAACCGCTGCCTGGCCGACGGCTGGCGTCCCAACCCGTGGCGGCTCTACGCCCTGGGCGCGGCCTTGAGCACGGCCACAGCCCTCGTCCTGCCGCTGACCTCGGCCGACGTGTTGATGTACGCCGCCTACGGGCGCCTGCAGGCCATCGGCAACAACCCCTACGACATCACCCCGGCGTCGATCTTCCGCCAAGAGTTCGACCCGGTGCTGGTGTGGACGGAGCGCCCCTGGCAGGACACGCCCAGCGTCTACGGGCCGCTGGCCTCGGGCACGCAATGGCTGGCCGCCACGCTGGGCGGCGCCAACGCCCACGACATCGTCTTCTGGCTGCAACTGTTCGCCCTCGTGCCGTTCCTGGCCATCGGGGCGATCGCCATCCGGGTGGCGCGCCGCTCCGGCCCCCAGAGAGCGGCGCTGTTCACCGTCCTCAACCCGCTGCTGATCTGGTCGGTCGTGGCCGGCGCCCACAACGACGCCTTGACGGTGGTGTTCGCGGTGGCCGCGCTGGCGGTGATGCGCCGACGCCCGCTGTTGGCCGGGGCGCTGATCGGCCTGGCGGGGACGGTCAAAGTGTCGCTGGTGTTCTACGGCCTGGCGATGGTCTGGGCCTATCGCCGCGACGCCCGCAAACTGCTGCTGTTGCTGGCGGGCGCGGCCGTGCCGCTGGTCCTGGCCTACGGACTGTGGATGCCGCGGGCGCTGCTGGCCGCCATGCGCAACCTGGGTTTCATCTCGGCCGGCTCGTGGGCGACGCTGCTCTACGCGCCGCTGGTGCTGGCGGTCGGGCCGGCCGCTGCTCGGGCCGCCACCACCGTCGTCGGCTGGGTGGGGACGGCCCTGGTCGCCTGGATGCTGTCGCGGATTTTGCCCTGGCAGCCGGTCCCCGGCGTCTCGCCCGCCCGTTGCCACCGCGACCCGCCGACGGTCGCCGCCCGTGGCGCCGTGGTGCTGACCACCGCCTGGCTGATCTGCTCGCCGTTCACGATGAGCTGGTACGACCTGATGATCTGGGCGCCGCTGGGCATCCTGGGAGCCTCCAAGTTGGTCGATTTGCTGCTCTGGCGCGGCGGCTGGCTGTCGCTGGCCTACGTCACGGGCCGGGCGTACGCCTTCGGCCCGGCCATGCTGACCGTCTCCGGCTTCCTGCGCGACGTGCTCTGCGCCCCCGCCCAGGCGCTGGTCTTGGCGGCGGTCGCGCGGTGGTGGTGGAAAGGCGGCCACGCCCGTCCCAGCCTGGACCGCTGGCGGCGGCGCTGGAAGGCTTTGCGGCGCTTGCGCGAGCGGCGTCGCGGATCGCCGACCGCGCTAGGCTAGCCGACGTGATCGCATACCTCGGCCCGGAAGGCACTTTCGCCCAGCAGGCGCTGTTGACGTTCTCCCACGACGCCTCTGTTCCGTATCCGAGCGTTCTGGCGGTGCTGGACGCCGTCCGGCGCGGCGAGACCGAGGCGGGGCTGGTGCCGATCGAGAATTCCGTCGAGGGCGGCGTCAGCGCCACTTTGGACTCGCTGGCCTCCGGCCAGACGCTGATGATCGGCCGGGAGGTGCTGCTGCCGGTGCAGTTCAACCTCTACGCCAGGTCGGCCGTCCGGCTGGAGGACGTGCGCCGCGTGCTGTCCCACCCGCACGCCATCGCCCAGGTCCGCGGCTGGCTGGCCGCCAACCTGCCGCAGGCCAGCGCCACCGAGGGCGGCTCGACGGCCGCCGCCGCCGCCGAGGTGGCCGATCCCGCCTCGCGCTACGACGCCGCCGTCTGCGCCCAGGTGGCCGGGGAGCGCTACGGTCTGGTGGCGATCGCCCGCGACATCGCCGACAACGCCTCGGCCGTCACCCGGTTCGTGCTCGTCACCCGCCCAGGCGAGCCGCCCGCCCCGACCGGCGCCGACAAGACGACGCTGGTGGCCTACATGCGGGCCGACCGCCCGGGCTCGCTGATGGAGATCTTGGAGCAGTTCGCCGTGCGCGGCGTCAACCTGTGCCGCATCGAGTCGCGTCCGACCAAGACTGGCCTGGGCAACTATTGCTTCTCGATCGACTTGGAGGGCCACGTCCGCGAGCCGCGCGTCGCCGAGGCGATGCTTGGGCTGCACCGCGTCTGCGAGGACGTCGTCTACCTCGGCTCCTATCCGCGCGCCGACCAGGTGCGCCCCCAGATCGGCGTCGGCTTCCAAGAGGCGGATTTCGCCGCCGCCAAACGCTGGTACAACGACCTGCTCGACCCCGGCGACGACTGAACCCCCGCTCCCCCGCCGCCCGTTCTGGCGCCCAGCAACCTCCTCGGCCGCTGGACCCCCCAGTTGCTGCGATGACGGCGGGGCCCGCGGAAATTTCCAAGCCAGCTCACAACAAGCTGCCTCATTTGCGCGGAAAGGTTATTGCCGTTGCCGGGCATTTCGCAAACCGCCGTGGTGGCTGTTTTCCCCAGTTGCCGCGACTGCCAAGGCGGCGCGACGGGCCTAGTCAGCGCCCTGTGAACGCCTGTGCGCGACCTTCGCCGAGCGCCGAACAATCGTCCAGCCAGATTGCCGCAATCCAACCACCACCTCCACATCTAGATACATGTCTAGATACCGCTAGGCCGTATATCTAGACATTCTCGCCCCAGAGATCAGAGAATTTGCTCCACCACCGGCGGCTGTCTGGCGAAACGCCCTGTCCCGTCCGCCATCCGCCACCCGCAGCCGAGCCGCCCCGCCGCACCGCACCGCCCGACGCCCGTCACCAAGCCCGCGCAGCACCCGTGGACGACTCGCCGCCGGGCCGAGTCCCGCCCACCGCCCTCCGCCGATCCCCATAGGCGAGCCTGTCTCGGCCAGCGGGACCATGTCGCCGCCGACCGACTTGCGCTCGTCCCAATGGCGCGCGGGCAGCCGCAGTCTTCGGCGCACCCCGCCGTCTGGCGCAACGGCTAAGCTAGGGCAACGTGATCGACCCGAAGATTCTGCGCACCGACCCCGATTCCATCCGCCGCTCCCAGCGGGCGCGGGGGGAGTCGGAGGAGCTCGTCGACCAGCTCGCCGCCGCCGACCAGGACCGCCGTGCCGCCATCTCCGCTTTCGAGACGCTGCGGGCCGAGCAGAAATCGGTCGGCAAGCAGGTGGCCAAGGCCAAGGGCGACGACAAGCTCCAACTGCTGGAGCGGGCCAAGTCGCTGGCGGTCGGCGTCAAAGCCGCCGAGGCGGCGTCCAACCAGGCCGAGGAACGCTTCAACGATCTGATGCTGCGACTGCCGAACCTCGTCTTCGACGACGTGCCGGTCGGCGGCGAGGACGACTTCGTGGTCAAAGAGACCGTCGGGACGCCGCGCGACTTCGCGGCCGAGGGGTTCGAGCCGAAAGACCACCTCGAGTTGGGCGAGGCTCTGGACGCCATCGACATGGAGCGCGGCGCGAAGGTTTCGGGGGCGCGGTTCTACTTCTTGAAGGGGATCGGCGCCCAGTTGGAGTTGGCGCTGATCAACCTGGCCGTCTCCAAGGCGGTGGCTTGGGGTTTCACGCCGATGCTGCCGCCGGCGCTGGTCAAGCCGTCGGCGATGGACGGGACGGGCTTCCTCGGCCAAGCCGCCCAGGACGTCTACTACCTGCCCGCCGACGACCTCTACCTGGTCGGAACCTCCGAGGTGGCGCTGGCCGCCTACCACTCGGGCGAGATCCTGCCCGCCGAGACGCTGCCCCGACGCTACGCCGGCTACTCCCCCTGCTACCGCCGCGAGGCCGGCTCGTACGGCAAGGACACCCGTGGCATCTTCCGCGTCCACTGGTTCGACAAGGTGGAGCTGTTCGTCTACTGCGATCCCGCCCAAGCCCAAGCCGAACACCTCAAGCTGCTCGGCTTCGAGAAGGACTTCATCAGCTCCCTCGAGATTCCCTTCCAAGTGCTGGAGGTGGCAGCCGGCGACCTCGGCCTGAGCGCCGCCCGCAAGTACGACTGCTACGGCTGGATCCCCTCGCAGGGCAAGTACCGCGAGATCACCTCGACGTCCAACTGCACCGAGTTCCAGGCTCGCCGCCTCGGCATCCGCCTGCGCGAGGGCAACGACGTGCGCAGTGCCGCCACCCTCAACGGCACCCTGTGCGCCATGACCCGCACCATCATCTGCCTGCTGGAAAACCACCAGCAAGCCGACGGCTCGATCCGGATCCCCGCCGCCCTGCAACCCTTCCTGGGCACAGACTCCATCGGCGCCTGAGCCGCGCACCCGGCAGTCGAGGCGCCGGACAGTGCCTTCCCGCAAGATGGTGCCTCCCACGTAGATCGTCGATTCCACGCCCTTCTCGCTTTCCCGACAACAGGCTGGACATGTTGCGATCAGTTGACCTCCGCGTTTCGATTCGCGGGCGAAACCAGGCCCTAGACTTCCCCGTCGCGTCAACGCAGCTTTGCCAGGAGATCCCCGGCGGCCGCCGCTATGGGGGCCAAATCGGACTGGACAGTGGCTTCTACCACGGAAAAGGCAGTATCGAAATAGCGGTGCGCAAGCCAGTCGCGCATGCCGGCGACCTCGCGCCAGGGGACTTCGGCGGCCTGGGCGAGCAGTTCGGGCGAAATGTCCTTGGCGGCTTCGCCGATCTCTATGAGACGCATCCGCACCGCGTCGAAAACCAGGCCGTCGGTTATAGCGCCGCGTTCCAGGTGTTGATGGATCGCGTTGATCGAAGCGAGGATGTCACGCAATCTAGCGGCGTCGTCCCGGCTCACAGCGCGATGGCTTCCGCGAGAACGTCGGCGCGAAGGTGCGCCTTCAACCCGGTGGCCGGAATCACATCAACCGGCCTCCCCAGCAATTGCTCCAAGTCATGCTGCAGGCCGATTAGCTGCAGCACGCCAGTGCCTGTCTTCGGATCGACCAAGAAATCGACATCGGATTCGGGGCCGTCTTCGACGCGGGCGACCGAACCGAACAGGCGGACGTTGTCCACACCACGGTCGTTGGCCAAGGCAAGCACGGCATCCCGCGAGCGAAGCACTGTTGGCAGCATTTTCGCGGCGGGTTGGGTTTCTTCCGCACTCAACTCGTCCGCGGCGAAACGTTGCTCTAACTCAGCTATGTGAGCTGCGATGGCTGTCCTGGCGTAGAAGGACTTGGTCCTGCCAGTCCTGCGAGCCAGAGCGTCCAGCCGCTCCTCGACATCCCCAGGCAATCTCAGCGCCAACATCTCGGTTCCTCTCTGCTATACAAGTATAGCAATCGGCTTCTCCGTGGACATAGTGACGATAGGATCAGGCTTGTGAAGATCGAAGCGGTCCGGGGCGACATCACCCGCGAAACCACTGACGCGATCGTAAACGCCGCCAATGCGACCCTGTTGGGCGGTGGGGGTGTGGATGGGGCCATCCATCAGGCGGCCGGGCCGCTGCTGCTGGCGGAGTGCCGCAAAGTGCGCAAGGCCTTCCCGGACGGGTTCCCGGTGGGGCAGGCGGTGGCCACCGGCGC
>JAISUF010000076.1 GCA_031272195.1 Propionibacteriaceae bacterium | reverse complement strand
GCCGAGAGCTTCCAGATCACCATCGAGCCCGCCAAGGGCAGCGCCGCCGAAGTCGGCGAGTTCTTCGCCTCCATCAAAGCCGAGAACCCCGACGAGCCACTGTGGCAGGGCGTCACGCGCATGGAGACAACCGACCGCGGCGTCGTCTTCGAATTCGCCAAGCCCGCCCCCCTGGCCCTGCGCGAGGCCGGCCGCAGCCAAGTCTCCTGCGTGCTCTACTGAGCCGGTGGCGCGGGGTCGCGGCCAGGCGCGGCCCCTACGAGCTGACGGGCGCCGACCTCACACGGCCGCTAGTTTCCCCTCGACGTACGCAAGCCTGCGGATGGGCGTTGCCGTCGCGACTCGGTCGACGCGAAAACTCTCGAACTCGTCTGACGTGAGCGGGCGTTCCAGCCGCAGCGCCTCTTGGGCGGCTTGGCGGAGGTCGTATTGCAACGCCTCGCCAGACGCCTGGCGCTGATCCTGCTGCCACTGCAGACTCTCATCGGTGGCCATAATTTTCTCCAAGATACTCGCTTACCAGCTTGAGGCTGGCCGCTGTGTCAAACATGAGCTGGTCCCCGCAGATAACCTTTGCGCCGTACTCCGTGACGTAGCGCCGCCTCGGACTCTCGGCGGCACCCCCGCTCCTCCCGGACGCGCCCTCTGCTCTGCGGCAGGGACATGGATACCGTTCGGGGTCGGGTCGCCCGGCCCCGACTGCTGTTTCGGCTCAGGGTTCGATGACGGCGGGCTGGCCGTCGCGGTCGGTGTAGTCGATGCTCTTGACGATGGCGGTGGCGGGTGGCGAGCCGAGGGGGGCGGTGGCCAGCCAGGCCAGCTGGCCGTTGGCGAGGGTCTTGGTTTGCCAGGTGGCCTCGGCGACAGCCAAGTCGGGTTTCGGATCACGGCCGCCGACCGGCAGCAGGCCGACCTCGCACGGCTGCTGCTCGCTGCCGCAGGCGAGGGGCAATAGGCCGAACTCCTCGGCGTCGTCGCCTAGCGCCACCACTCCGCCCGGATAGTGCAACTGGTCGCCTTCCAGGTAGACCTCGTCCAGCATGACGCGGACCGCGGCCGTCGGCGTCGGGTTGGCGGTGGGGTCAGGGCTTGGCGTCTGGCTTGCCGAACTCGTGGCGTCGAAGCCGCCCGGCCAGAAGTGGACCAGCGAGGCGGCCGCCAGCGCGACCACCGCGACCGCCCCCAACACAAAGACCGTCCGCGTGCTTGACGGGCGGCGGGTTTCTTCCGGGTTGTTCATCGCAACAAGTCTGGCACACGCGTTGAGCGGTTCGTGTCGCCGGTGTCGGCCTCGTCAGCCTCAGTTGCCGTCCAGCATGTCAGTGTCAGCCCACGGAGCGAGTGGGCGCGGCGGTGTTGGCCCCGGAAGCCGGGCCCGGCGTGCGCGCCACCGGCCCCTTGCCAAGACCAGTTGGCGACACGCTTGAAGTGAGGCCGCGATTCCCGTGCGCTGCGCTCCACCGGCTCTTTGCAAGGACCAGTTGGCGACTCTGCGCGACTGCGGTCTGTTGCCCGCGATATCATCAACTCAGCGCGTGGGGGCGTATCGGCGACATCCGACGGCGAAGGGGCCAAGAGCGTCACCGCGCCAACGAAACACCGCGCACTTAGGAATCCACATGAGCAACTCCCGCAGCGGCGCCGAATCGTCGGCGCCCACCTCCACATCGTCGCTTGGCACTTGGGACTGGCTGGCCGCCGTCGGCGGCGTCCTGGTCTGGTTGATGGCGTCCGTCTTGCCTTTCCACACTTCGACGCAGGGGGCGTCGATCTCGGCCTTTGGCGGCGTCTGGGGTGGCCTGGGGCTGGTGCTGTTCGCCTTGGCCGTCGTCGGCGAGGTGCTGCGCCTGCTGCGTGTGGCCGTGCCCCGGCTGGCGATTTTCGTCGCCGCCTTGCTCGGCCTGCTCTGCCTTCTGATGGCGGGGTTCGCGCCCCCGGCTGGCGCGGCCGGCGCGGCCGCTGGCTACTGGCTGGCGCTGCTGGGCGGCGCAGTTGGCTTCATCGGCGCCCTCATGGCGCTGCTGGGCGAGCGCTCCGGCGGTGTCGCCGAGACGACCTCTTCGGCTGACGTCCGCGCTGCGGCGGCCACCGCCCAGGCCGAAGAGCCCTCGCCCTCGCCTTCGACGTCGGGGGCCGACGGCGGGGTCGATGCGCCTTCCCCCACTGAGGCCGCACGGACGGTCGGCGCGCCTGCTGCCGCCGATGGGACGGCCGTCGCCAAGGCCGGGACGGATGGGGCGGCGGCCAGTGCGGCGCGCGGCTCCGAATCGGTTGAGTCAGACTTTCCGCTCGCCAAGGCCGCAACCGCGCGGACCGGCGAATCTGCGGCGGATCGCGCGCGGGCCGACACCAACGCCGACGTGCCACGTCCACGGGCGGCGACCCAGCGTCCGCCCGCCTCGGACTCGGACGCGGCCCTTGGGGCGGGCGCGGGCCAGGCTGGCGGCGCCGCAGCGGCTGCCGATCGACCGGCTGGCGTGACAGCGGCCGCCCGCTCCGACCAGGCCTCCAAGGCGCCTGCGGGGACGGGCGCGGCGGCTTCCCGCCCCGATGCTGCGGCGGGCGCCACGGCAAGCGGCGGCGTGGCCGACCAGGGACACGGCGTCTACCGGGGAGACAATCCGCCGTCGGGCTATGTCGTCAAGGGCAACGACGACTCGATGAAGTTCCACACGCCGGCCTCCCGTTGGTACGACCGGACGGTGGCCGAGGTCTGGTTCGCCACGCCGCTGGACGCCATCGACGCCGGCTATGCGCCGGTCGCCTCCGACGAAGGGGCCCGCGTCTACAGGGGCGACAATCCGCCCGCCGGTTACGTCATCAAAGGCAACGCCGACTCGATGAAATACCACACGCCCGCCTCGCCGTGGTACGACCGGACGGTCGCCGAGGTCTGGTTCGGCACGGCCACCGCCGCCGAGCTGTGCGGCTACAAGCCCGTCCACGGCGACGACGGCGCCGAGGCGCAGTAGCTGCGTGGTCGGCGGTAGGCTGGGGGAAAGGCCCGAAGGAGGGAAGATGCCCGACAACGACGACATCAAGGCCAAGATGCGCGAGGCGCTGGCCAAGAAGCAGAGCCACGCCGAGGCCGTCACCGACAGCGGCCACCACAAGGAGAAGGGGCCCGAGGAGCGCGGACGCCAAGGCGGAGCGCGGGAGTTTCGCCGAAAAGCCGGTGGATAGTCACAGCAACCGATAAGCTTCCTCCTATCAAGTGAGCCTTTCACAAAGGAGGACAGGCCATGGCGACCACCCCCTCGCCCCGCCCTCAAGGGTTCAAGCTGGTCACATCTTGCGCGCTCGCGCTGGCCCTGGGCTTGGGGGCGTCCCCAGCCCCCAGCGCAGTTGCGGCCGATGCGACTATCACC
Source organism: Propionibacteriaceae bacterium (assembly GCA_031272195.1). Taxonomy (GTDB): domain Bacteria; phylum Actinomycetota; class Actinomycetes; order Propionibacteriales; family Propionibacteriaceae; genus Propionicimonas. The sequence continues at coordinate 11,856 of JAISUF010000076.1, read as the reverse complement.
CTGATCGGGCAATCAGTCGAGACAATGGCCGTCTCAAAAGACGGCGGCCGCATTTTCGTCAATTCATACAAGAAGGTTTCCGGCGAGTACCAATATTCGTTGAGCGAATACGACAAGGCCGGCAATCCCCTGCAAACGTTCACCCCGGCCATGTCGGTGGCCGACGCCGAATACGGCCCCGACGGCGCCTGGTACGTCATTCCAAGCTCCAACTCGGCCAACGCCGTCTACCGCTGCGCGGCCGGCGCCTGCGCGGTCTGGGCGACCGCCCCGATCCCCGCCGTGAACATGTCATTCAGCCCCGACGGCGCCGAAGTGTGGTTTGTCGAGCACGGGCTGAACAAGCCGCTGAAGGTCTTTTCCGTCGCCACCGCTGGCGGCGTGTCCGCAATCGGCGCCTTCGTCAAAGACGTCGCCACGCCGGTGTTCCCAGCCAACGACATCGCCCACGAGTGGCGCGGGGTGGCCGTCGGCAAGTCCGGCGTCTATCTGGCGATGCTGCAACTGCCCGGCCTTTACGCGCTGCGCGACGGCATCTGGGAGAAGGCGACGATGGCCGGCTTCAGCGCCTTCGCCGCCACCGACATCGAGGTTGACGCCGCCGAGAGCGTCTACGTTCACTCCCTGGAGGGCTCCTACCGCCTAGACTATGCCGGCGGAGCCTACGCCGGCTATCCGATCACGTCCGAGTGGGACGGGGCCGTCGGCGGCCCAACGTTCGTCTCCCGAGGCTCCGCCGACGTGATCGACGTGCTCGACAACCCGCAGGCCGTCAAGGCCGGCGCGCTGGCCGTCGCGCTGGAGCGGGAGGCCTGCAAAGTGACGCTGAACGCCAACGGCGGCTCCAGCGCCAACGGCCCTCTGGAGGTGGCCACGGGCACAACGGTCGGCTCCCTGCCGACGCCCAAGCGCTCCGGCTACTCCTTCCTCGGCTGGTTCACCGCCGCCGCCGGCGGCACGGCCCTCGACCCGGCCAGCGCGATCAACGCCGACGCCAAGCTGTACGCCCATTGGACGAAGACCGCCAAGAAGGTGACCTTCAACGTCAACGGCGGCCGCAAGCTGGCGGCGTCCACGAAGTCGGTCTCCTACGGCAAGGCGTACGGCAAGCTTCCCAAGCCGAAGCGGACCGGCTGGGTGTTCGCCGGCTGGACGACGACCAAGAACGGGTCGGTCGTCGTCACCGCCAAGAGCGTCGTCGCCGAGACCGCGAACAAGATCACGCTCTACGCCAAGTGGCGGCGGGTGGCGAAGACCATCACCGTCAGCGCCTCCGGCACGGGCGTCAAGGTGTCCAAGCTGGCAACGGTCAAAGTGGGCAAGAAGGGCAAGGTCGTCATCAGCTCGAAACTGGTCGACTCCGACAAGGTGGACGTCACCGCCGCCAAGTTCACCGTCAAGAAGGGCTCCAAGACGGTGGCCAAGAACAAGGCCTCGGTGACGCTCGGGCCCGGCTCGTACAAGGTGACGACGACGGCCAGCTACAAGGTGGCCACGGTGACGACGATCCCGGAGAAGACCGAGACGACCGTCATCGCCAAAGCCGGCGACTCGGTGCCGATGGACTGCGGCTACACGATGGGGACGTCCTCGGGCGGCGCGCCGGCCACCTTCACCTATTACGGCTTCCATTGCTCGTCCGACCAGTTCGCCCAGGAGATCGCCTACGCCTCCATCAAGTGCAAGGCGTCTTGGGGCGTGACGCAATACCTGGTCGGCTGCGACGTCGCGCCGGAGGGGCTGCCCAGCGGCACCATCTACTTCGACGCCAAGAGCGCCACGTCCGGCTTCATCGGCGGCAAAGGCTACTACCACCCATCGGCCGACATCACCGGCTCGGTGACGACGCCGGCCTCCCAAACCACCAACTGGTCGGCCGTCAAGACGGCCGCCAAGACCCAGACCTTGAAGGTCAAGTAGGAGAATCCATGACTACCACCCACGGCGCCAGGATGCGCCGCCGCGCTCGCGCACTCTCGGCCGCCTGCCTGTCGGCCATCGTCGCCGGACTCGGCCTGGTGGCCGCGCCGACGCCGGCCCGCGCGGCCGACGCCTACGCCACGCCCGTCAACGGCAAGCTGATCGTCGGCGACCTGCAACTGTTCACCTCGGCGTCCATCACAGCCGCGCCGCCGCGCGTCTCGTGCGTCTACAACTACTTTGCCGGCATCTTGCTGGGCAAGTCGTGCCGCGTCAACGTGACCGCCAAACTGCTGGTGCTGGACGCCAAGACCGGCAACCACGTCACGCCCGACCGGCTGGCGTCGATCACGGGTCGCGTGGTCAGCGATGTCGAGGACTACGCCGGCCCGCAACCTGGTCCGACAACCGACTGGAAGGCCATCGAGAGCTTCACCAACACGCTGTCGAAGGACGGCTCCAAGGAGGAGGTCGGCGCCCTGATGGGCTACGACCCCGCCACGGCGGCCATCGCCGACGGCGACATCCAGGCGATCGAGGTGCTGTTCCACCACTTCACCAGGTCCAGCGAGATGTCGTCCTCCGACCAGTCGCTGGCGGCGCGCCAAATCCGCTACGTCGAATACGACGTCAACGGCGTCAAGGTGCTGCGCGACTACGTCGACGACGTCTGGCTGGCCAACGACCCCTACACCACCCCGCCGCCGGCCGACACCGGCGATTCGGGGACGACGCCGCCGACCGGCGTGGTCGAGTTGGGCGGCGACGGCGCGTCGGTCACCGTGGGCAATCCGGCCTGGACGGGCAAGAAGATCACCGACTTGACCGTCACGGTGGGCGGCCAGACGCTGAAGAAGGGCACCGATTACACCATTGCCATAAGCGGCGACACGACCAAGATCGGTTTGGTGACGGTGACGGTCACCGGCCTCGGCAAGTATTCCGGTACGGTCGAGGGGACGGTTATCGTCAGGCCCGCCAAGGTGACAGGCGTGAAAGCCGTCGCCGGCAAAGCCAAGGTCGCCGTCAAATGGAAGAAGGCCAAGGCGGCCGAGAAAGTCACCGGCTATCAAGTGCGCTATCGCGCGAAGGGCGCAACCGCCTGGTCGGCGAAGACCGTGAAGGCGTCCAAGGCGGCGCTGGTGATCAAGAAACTGAAGAAGGCCAAGAAATACCAGGTGCAGGTCCGGGCCTACAAGGCGATCAAGTCCGGCGCGTCCAAGGGGACGTACTACTCCGTGTGGTCGGCGACCAAGACCAGCGGCAAAGTGAAATAGGGCGGCCGTCGCGCCGTCGCCGGCCGCGTCCGCTTCGGCGTGGTGGGCCCGCGTGGCGTGGCGGGTCGGTCGGGCCTCTTGCGCCAGGGCCTGGGATCGGCTGCGCCGCTGGCGTGTTCGCTGACGGCGCAACTCGGGAATAGCGGCACGCTTGGACGCTGGGGGTGGACGGCCGTGGCGGCCCGATTTCGCTGACGGCGAACAGGGCGGGCCGCCAGACGTCGCGGCGTGGAATCTTGACGGGGGCCAAAGTGTTGTCTCTTTCGAAATCAATCGAAAGGGATACACGATATGGAAACCCCCCGCATGGGTTCTTCTCTGGTCAAGTTCTTCGTGGCGCTATTCGCGGCTGTGGCGGCCATACTGGCCCCGGTGGCATTCGCGCCCAATGCTCAGGCGGCTGCCGCCGTCAAACCGAAACTCAACGTTCAGGCCGCCGGTTCTGACAAGGTGACGCTGAGCTGGTCGAAGGTCAAGAAAGCCAAGGGCTATCGCGTCGAGCGGCTGAAAGGCGGCAAGTTCACCACCGCCAAAGTCGTCAAAGGAAACGCCAAAGCGTCCTGGACGCACAAACCGGTGAAAGCCGCCACCAAATACACCTATCGCGTCGTCGGCTGCCAGAAGGTCAAGTCGGGCAAATGCGTGCCGCTGCGCCAGGGCAGCGTCAAGGCCGTGTCCAAGTCGGTGACCGTCAAGACGCCGCCCGTCACCAACGCCACCAAGTCGGCCAACGCCCGCGCCACCATCTCGGCCATGCTCGGCCAGGGCCTCTACACCTCGCGGTCCGAGCTGAACACGCGCGCCATCGAGCATCCGACCTACGGCGCCAGCCACCCCTACCTGAAGTTCGTCTGGGACGACGCCAGCGGCGCGCTCGAGTTCCACGTCTACCTGCGCTTCCAAAACGGCGGCGGCGGCGGCCAGACCTACACCAAGCAGGTCCGCGTCGGCGACTCGTGGGACAGCCTCGGTTCCAAGGCGACCGACCGCTCGTTCTCGACGATGGTCAGCCAATTCGTCGACGGCGTCGAGTCGATCTACGCCCAGGACGGCTTCAAGGGCAGCGCCGGCGACTTCGGCTCGACGCTGGGAACGCTGATCGGCGCCGACGTCGACTCCAACGCCGAGTTCCACACCCGGCTGGTCGTCCACCAGCCCGGTGAGGCCGGCCTGGCCGCGTCACAGCGCTTCCTCGAGGTCAACATCGGCGGCGACGCCCCGCAGGGCTGCTCCAAGAACTGGTACTCCGTCTGCTCGTCTGGCAACCTCGGCATGGGCAAAGGTGAGAACCACCTCTACGTCCCCTGGGACCACCAGGCCAACTCCGAGCGCGGCTACGGTCGCGCCCAGTTGACCGCCGGCTACAAGCTGATGATGGCCCACGAGCTGGCCCACGCCATGGCCGAGCTGAAGGACGGCTACAACCAGAGCGTCGCCACCGCCCTGCCCGACCGCATGCTGCAGAACACCGAGACGGCCATCGACACCCGTCCGTCCAAGCAGGTGCCGCTGGGCGGCGGCTACACCTTGAGCGTCGGCAAACGGTACTCAAACATCATGGAGGCCGACGGCGATTTCATGGTCGTCAGCGGTAGCAAGGTCACGGTCGCCGAAAAGGTTTTCACCGCCAACGACATCGAGATGATGCTGTGGGCCTATCGCACCGGCCTGGCCTCGTCGTCGATGGAGAGCCAGCGCTACAACGACTGGAAGTACTGCTTCAAGGGCCTGACCAGCGCGGGCTCCTGCACCGGCGAGTGGACGGTCCTGGCGAAGTCCCCCGTCATCGTCGACACCCGCGACCTGGCCTAGAAACCTGACACCGGCACGTGACATCGGTTCTCTTGTCACGTGGTTGTCGGTGGCAGGCCGCCTGGGGCACGTGACAGAAGAACCGATGTCACGTGCCCATGTCACGCGCGGGGCGGGGCCGGGACTCACGGGGCCGCTCGGCGGCGGGTAGGGTGAGCGTCATGAGCATCAACATCGGACAAGTCAGTTTCGACACCACCGACCCCCGGCGGCTGGCCGCCTGGTGGGCGGAGCAAACCGGCGGGCAGATCGTCAACGACATGGAGGGCTTCTTCGTCGTCGTGGCCACGCCGACGGGCCTCAACCTCGGCTTTCAGAAAGTGGCCGACCCGACGCCCGGCAAGAACAAGCTGCACCTCGACACCGGCGCCGACGATCCGGCCGCCGAAGTCGAGCGGCTGGTCGCGGCCGGCGCGCAACTGGTCGCCGTCCACGACGAGAACCCGGCCTTCGGCTGGACCGTTCTGGCCGATCCAGACGGCAACCAGTTCTGTGTCGCCGGGGCCCACTGAGGCCGTTTCCGGCCAGGCGTTGGCGGCATCGGGACGCCACCTGGCCCGGCCTGAAGCGCTCGGCGGGCGTAGCGGCGGGTCTGGCGCCCGATTGTCTCCGGGCGGTGGCGCCGCCTCGGCACGGCGAGGCCCCGCTCGGCGGGCGAACTCGTCCTTCGGGATGACGCGGCCCGCCTGGCCGGACGAGGTTTTCGTCACAGCCGACCTCTAGGCTTGGCGTCATGCAAGACGACATTGGCGCGACCGGCACTGTGGTGGCGGCGGCGTCCGGCGGCATCCAGGCCGAGGGCCTGCGGCGATGGTTCGGGCAGGTGGCGGCCGTCGACGGCGTCACCTTCAGCGCCCCGTCGGGCGCGGTGACGGCGCTGATCGGGCCGAACGGCTCCGGCAAGACGACGCTGCTGCTGATCCTGGCCGGGCTGTTGAAGCCGGATTCCGGCCTGGCCGCCGTGGCCGGTCACGACGTGGTCGCCGACAATCTGGCGGCCCGCTCGCACGTCGGCTGGATGCCCGACGTCTTCGGCACCTGGGACGCCCTGACCTGCCAAGAGATCCTGTCGACTTTCGGCCGGGCCCACGGCCTGTCCAAACAGGACGCCAAGCGGCGCGGCCTGGAGTTGCTGGACTGGCTCTACTTGGCCGAGTTCGCCGACCGCCCGGCCCGCGTGCTGTCGCGTGGCCAGAAGCAGCGCCTCGGCCTGGCCCGGGCGCTGGTCCACGATCCGCCTGTGCTGCTGTTGGACGAGCCGGCCTCCGGCCTCGACCCGCGCTCCCGCGTCGAATTGCGCCGGGCCTTGCGCAACATGGCGTCGGTCGGCAAGACGGTGCTGGTCTCGTCGCACGTCCTGTCAGAGCTGGAGGAGGTTTACGACCACGCCGTCTTCCTGTCGCGCGGCCGCACGATCAGCGGCCTCGGCGAGGGTCCGGTCGCCCCCAAGGCGGCGGCCGGCGGTTGGCGGGTGGCCGCCCTCGACCCGGTGGGGCTGCGGGAATTCCTCGACCGGGCCGGAGTCCCCTATGAGAGCGCCGACGCCCGCGGCGAGGTCGTCGTGTCCTTGTCGGGCCCAGAATCGGCCGCCGAGCTGGTCCGGGCGGCGGTCGGGGCGGGTGTGCTGCTGCACACCGTCGTCCCGCTGGTCGGACGCCTCGAACAGGCCTATCTGTCGTTGGACGAGGAGCGCGCATGAACGCCTGGAAGTTGTCGCGCGGCGGGCTGGCCACCGTCGTCGGTTTGGAGTTGCGGCAGCGCGTCCGCTCGCGGCGCTGGATTTGGGCGCTGGTGGCCTGGTTCCTGGCCATTGGCGGCGTCACCGGCGTCATCATGTGGGCGGCCGACGGCTTGCGCCGCGGGGTCCAGCAGTCGACTTGGGACGGGTCGGGGCCGCTGGCGTTCGGCGTCATCACGCTGTTCGTGTTGGGCATGGGGTTGGTGATCGCCCCGACGTTCACCGCCACGTCGATCAACTCCGACCGCGCCCAGAACACGCTGGCGACCCTCCAAGCCACCCGGTTGAGCGCCGTCGAGATCGCCTTGGGCAAGCTGGTCGCCGCCTGGTGCACGGCCTTGTCGTTCCTGGTGGCGGCGTTGCCGTTCATCGTCGTGTCGATGGTTTTCGGCAACATCTCCCTGTGGCAGGTGGTGGTCTGTTTCGCGGTCATGTTCGCCGAGGTGGCGGTGGTTTGCGCCATCGGCTTGGGCTGGTCGGCGCTGTTCTCGCGGACGGCCGGGTCGGTGGCGATGACGTACGTCATGGTGGTGGCGCTGTGCTGGGTGACGCTGATCTTGGAGTTGACGCTGCTGCCGCTGGTGGTCGAGGAGGCGCCGGTGCGCGTTTGGGGAGTGCCGCCCGCCGTGCAGCGGACCTACGACAGCGCCTTGGATGACTATTGGGAGAAGAACCCGAACGGCAGCGAGGCCGACGCCCCCAAGGGCCCGACGCCCGACCTGTGCGCCTGGTACGACCGCACCGACACTGTCATCCACCTGGACCGGGTGTGGTGGCTGAGCGTCGCCAACCCGTTCGTCATCGTCTCCGACGCCGCCCCGCTGCCGCCTTCGGCGCAAGACGATTTGGTCTCCTACACCGCCGATTCGGCCGACCCGCTGGCGATGATCCGCGTGGCGGTGCGCTACTCGTCTCTGCCGGTGTCCTACGAGGTCGACGAGTGCAGCTACTTGTATTCCGACCTGGGCTACGACGTGACGTGGGACTCCTTCGGCAACGTCGTCGTCAAGACCAAGGACGGCAAAGTATTGGACGCGGCCAGCCCCGTCAAGCAGCATCGGCTCGGCGTCGAATCCCCGGTCTGGCCGTGGGGCTTGGCTGTCAACCTGGCCATCGGCGGTTTCTTCTTCTGGGTGGCCGTCCGCCGACTCAGCGTCCCCTACGGCCGTCTGCCAACCGGCCTGCGAGTTGCCTGAGGCGGGTGGTGTGGCAGCGCCACCGGGCCGAGCGCTGCCGTGCGCATCGCGTCAGCCGACGTCTCGGCGCTGGTTGCGGATGAAGCCGATAAGCAGCGGGATGGCGATCCAGAAGGCAGCCGCAGTGGCGGCTTTGGCCGGGTCGGCGCCGTTGAGGGCGGCGTCGGTGACGGAGGCCTGCTGCAGCCAGGAGCCGAGGCCGTTGGGGAGGTAGCCCAGGGCCGTCTCGATGACTTGCGGCTGCAGCACGGCCACCACGGCGGCGGCGATGGCGTTCAGCAGGGCCGAGGCGATGGCGGCCCCTGCCAGCAAGCCGAAACCGCCCTCGACGCCCAGCCGCGCGCCGACCGACAACAGGGCCGCCTGGTCGTTCACCAACGGCAGGCCGGTGGCGAAACACGCCCCCCAGCCCGCGATCAGCGCCAAGCCGAGCACCACCACCAGCAGCAGGGCCTCCATCAGGATCGCGCACGCCAACTTGGCGAAGAAGACGGCGCGGCGTTTCGGCTTCAACAAGAAGACCGTCGAGATGTCGCGGGAGTTCCAATCGCCGGCCATCACGAGGATGCCGAGCAGCGGGCTGAAAATTTTCACCGGCTCGCCCAAGGTTTGCAACAGGTCGGCGGTGGCCAATTGGGCGGTTTGCATGGCCGGTTGCAGCATCAGCGTCAGGTAGGCGGCGCAGGCGGCTAGGCTGAGGGCGATGACGGCGACGTAGAACCAGCGCAGGGCGCGGGTGTTGAACAGTTTGCGGAACTCCGCTGGAAAACTGCGGCTAGCTTTCACGTCGCCACCCCCGTCGTTTGCGACGCCCGCCCGGCTCTGGCTCTGGCTGCGGGGCCTGCGCTTGTCGGCGGTCGGGCGTTGGGGCGGTCGCCGCCAGTCCCCGCGCCTGGGCGCCGTCGGGCGCAGGGGCGGCAACCGGCCATGGCGTCTGGGCGGACGGCTGGGCCGAGGCCGTCAACTGAGGCTGGGATACGGGGTGGCCCGGCGCTGCGGCGGGGGCGAAGTCTGGGCCGTGGCGGTTGGGCGGCGGCGGGATCGGCGGCTGGGAGACGGGCGTCTTGGCGAAGGACGCCAGCGCCCCCGACAAGACCGGCGTCGCCGAGGGCGCCTCCTGGCTTGGGGCGGCGGGCCGGACGGGGGCGGTAGCCGAGTTGGCGCGGGCGGGCTCGCCGGTCGAGGCGCCATCGGCTGCCCGCGTGGCGTCGCCGACAGGGCGGGCAGCGCCTTGGGAGCGGCTCTCCGACGCGACGGCGTCGCGTGGCGTCGATTGGCCCGGCGGCGCGGTTGTCGAGGATTGGCCGTCTGTCGACGTCAGGCCTGTCCGCGAGGCCGGTGCGGGCGGTTGGGGCTGGCCGGGTTGGATCGGTTGGGGCGACGGTGCGGGTCCACCCCTGGGCTGGGTCGGCGCCCACTGCGACGCAGCGGCGTTGTTCTGGCCGACGGGGCGGGTCGGTGGGCGAGGATCTGGTGTGGACGATGGGGCGGCGCCCGTGGGGCCGACGGGGCGGGTCGCCTGGAGGGTAGCGGGTGTGGGCGGTGTGGCGGCGGTGTTCTGGTCGCCAGGGTACGTCGGTGGGCGAGGATCTGGTGTGGACGATGGGGCGACGCCCGTGGGGCCAGCGGCGGCGGGCATCGCCGGGCGGGCCTGCGGTTGGCGCGGCACCAGCGTCGTCTCGACCAAGCCGGGCAGGTCGATGCGCCGCTCGCCCGATCCGGGCTGGCCAGAGGCTCCGGCTTGGCCCGGCTGCCCTCCTTGGAGCGACGACCCCGCGTGGCCAAGCGTCCCCGCCGCTCCCGACTCCGGCGAGGGCCGGGGCGCGGCTCCCGTCAAGCGCAGGTACGCCTCCTCCAGCGACTGCCGCGAGATCGTCAACTCGTCCAAGTAGATGCGTTGTTCGACGCAGATCCGGTGGACTTGCCGCGTCGAGGCGTCGACCTTCAACTCGTGGCTGGAGCCGGCGTACTCGAAATGGATGCCGCGCTCCTGGAGGGATCTGATCAGCCGCCCGGACTCGGCCAGCCGCACGACGCAGCCGTAGCCGGTCCGCAAGCCGGCCATCGCCCCGGCGTAGGCGACCCGCCCGGCGTTGATGATGACGACCTCGTCGGCCAACGACTCCAACTCGTTCAGCAAATGGGTGGCGATCAGGACGCCGCCGCCCCGGTGGGCGAAATCGGCCAGGAAGTCGCGCGTCCAGGCGTGCGCCTCGATGTCGAGGCCGTTCATCGGCTCGTCCAGCACGAGATATTTCGGCTCGCCCAGGATGGCCAGGCCCAGCCCGACGCGCTGCTTCATGCCGACCGACAACTCCCCGAAGCGCCGCTTGGCGACCGACGACAGGCCCGCCTGGTCGATGACGTCGTCGACGCGCCCGCGCCGCAGCCGCATCATCATGCCGGCCAGGGCCATCGTCTCCCGCACCGAGCGCCCCGGATGGTGGGCCAGCGGGTCGAGTAGGACGCCGACCAGCCGTCCCGGATTCTTCAGGCGTCGGTACGGGTCTTGGTCGAAAGTGGCCCGTCCGGAGTCGGCCGGCGTCAAGCCCGTCATGACGCGCATGGTGGTCGTCTTGCCGGAGCCGTTCGGCCCGAGCAGGCCCGTTACCGTCCCGGGGCGGCACTCGAAAGACACGGAGAACAGCACCTGGTTGGAGCCGAAAGTCTTCGAGATGTGCTCCACAGCCATGCCGTCTTGGGCCATTGCCGCCTCCTGGGGGTAAACCTCCCCTCAATAATGCCAGGTCCCCTCCAACACCCGCCTCAGGCGCGACGCTGGCCGAACATCCTTGCGGGCCGGGTGCTGGGCGAGCCCTTGGCTCAGCTTCCCGCCAAGCCCGACTCGTAGGCGTAAACCACCGCCTGGACGCGGTCGCGCACCTCCAGTTTGGTCAGCAAGTGCCGCACATGGGTCTTGACGGTCGTCTCGGACAGGTAGAGCTTGGCGGAGATCTCGGCGTTGGACATGCCCTGGGCGATCAGCTCCAACACCTGCCGCTCGCGCTCGGTGAGCTGGGACAGGCGCGGATCGGGTGGCTGGGCGAAAGGCCGCCCAGTGGCCAGGTGGCTCAGCAGCCGTTTGGTGGCCGACGGGGCCACCACCGCGTCGCCGGTGTGGACGGTGCGGATGGCCCCAAGCAGGTCTTCGGGCGGGGCGTTCTTCAGCAGGAAGCCGGACGCCCCGGCCTTGATCGCCCGCAGCAGGTATTCGTCCAGGTCGTAGGTGGTCAGCATGATGATCTTGAGCCGACCGGGTCCGGCCCCGAGGATGCGCCGCGTCGCCTCGATGCCGTCCAGTTCGGGCATGCGGACGTCCATCAGTGCGACGTCGGCGGGCACGCGCGACAGCAGCTTGACGGCATTGAGCCCGTTGTCGGCCTGCCCGACCACCGCCATGTCGGGCTGGGCGTCGATGACCATCGCCAGGCCGGCTCTGACCAGTTGCTGGTCGTCGGCCAGCACGACGCGGATCGGCGTGCTGGGGCGCTGGGCGTGCGGCTGGGCGGGGTCGGATGTGCGGGGCGAATAGTCCATTAACCGATCATAGACGGCGCGCGCGCCCGCAGTTGTCGCAGGCGCCCTCGCCGACGCAAACGCAAGGGCATGGTCACGTGACATCGGTTCTTCTGTCACGTGGTTGTCGCAGGGCAGCTCGTCTGGGGCACGTGACAGCAGAACCGTCACTTTGTTATGGCGTGATGCGATGGCGAACGTGACAGAAGAACCTTTGTCATGCTCTAAGGGCGGCCTGGGCGGTGAAACGGGCGGGGGGCTCGGCGTGGGCGCCGGGGGCGATGACGGCCATCGCGATGGCGGCGATTGCGGCGATCGCGGCGACCAGGATGACGATGCGGAGCAGGCGCTGGTCGGGCGACGGGCCGCTCAGGCGCGGCAGGTCCGCGCGGGTGCC
>JAISUF010000054.1 GCA_031272195.1 Propionibacteriaceae bacterium | reverse complement strand
TCCCTCACCCGGTTTGCCAGCGCCTTCGTGTCAGTTGAGGCGGCGACCTCGACGCCTTTCCTGCCGCCTGCTGGAACCGACTTTCCGACATAGATCGGAACAGTCGCGACTGGCCTGTTCAAGGCAGCCAGATCGGCGTAGGCGGGAAACTCGCCGTGGTAATAGATGGCATACAGGCCAGCTCCGGGAAACAACGGAACGTCGTCAAGGGGAACCGGAGTCATCTCGGTCATCCGAGTGACGATGCTATGCGCGAGTGATTCCATGGCCAGCGGATTGAATGGTTCCGTCGTCATGCCATCGCTCGTTCTGCGGCCGCTTGTTGCCAAGCCGAAACTCCATGCGCTCGCACCTCGGCCAACGCCAAGTGTTCGTGCACAGAAGAAGCGACAACTTGGGCCAGCATCACCGGAACGGCATTGCCGAGTTGGCGCATGGCCTCGCTCCACGGGCCATGGAGACGATACCGATCAGGGAAAGTCTGGAGCCTGGCCGCCTCTCGCACCGTGAAGTACCTGACCGACCCGTCCGGGCGCCGCAGCATGTTCTCCCCACCAGGGACTCCATGCACCCCGGCCTTGAGCGCCTTGGCAGGTTCGTCTATGTGCGACCCAGAATGGCCGCGATAAGACCGCGCCCCATTCTGCAAGACGTGGTTCAAGAACAGCCGACTGCCCGAATCGGTCGGCTCAGGCAAGTCAGAGATTGCGTCTCGGACGGTGCGCCACGGTTTGGTTTTCAGCGGGAAAGCGAACAACTCAGCCGTGAGTGAGAGTTGTTGTCGCTTCATGCTATGGCGGTCCCAGTATGCTCCGGTGAACTGTTGGCTGTGACGAAGAGCTTCCTCGGAATGAGTCGGCTCAGGGAACGACCATTCGGCATCAACGTCCGACCTGAAACCGACCATGAAGACACGCCAGCGTTGCTGTGGAACGCCATAGTCGGCCGCGTTGACCAAAGTCGTTACCACGCGGTACTGGAGGTCATCACGAATGGAGGTGTGCTCAGCTTGGAGCCGCTGGAAGTGGTCTGTCCATGCTTCACCATCGAACGGTTCGACCTCGGGGTGAGCGAGTCGAAGTCGCACATATGCGAAGTAGTCGGCAAACCTCGGGCGAGTAAGGCCGCGAACGTTCTCCACGATGAAAGCACGTGGCTTGATCTGGCGGATCACATCGGCAGTCGCGGGGAACATGTCTCGCGGGTCGCCTGCGGCCATACCCTTGCCGCCAGCGCTGAACGGCTGGCACGGCGGGCCACCGCTCACCAAGTCAACCGCGCCTTCGAAGTCGGACCAATCGATGTTGCGCACGTCGCCCTCGCGCACATCCACGCCCTGCACCAGTGGGTGCCCAGCAGCTTGGTTTTCGCGGAGGGTGTCGCAGCACCAGCGATCCCATTCGGCCACAACTTCGGTGGTGAACCCCGCCAGGTGAGTTCCCAGCGCCAAGCCGCCGCCTCCGGCAAACAGTTCCACAGATCGCATGGCAATAGCCTAAGTGCTCAGTGCCGACAGTTCCGGGACGGCCTGCGGGCCGTACCGGAATGGCTCCTGTCCAAGGCGTCCGAATGTGACCCTCACACGGTTCCGCGACAGGGTCGGCGCAGGCGGCCAGAGAAGCCGCCTCGCCCATTCGGTTTCGGCAACGACTCGGCCGACCGCTTGGCGCTCCTCCTCCCACAGCAGGCCGCGCCAGGGTGGTTTGACGACTCCGGGGGGCGGATGGTTAACTTGCGCCATGGCTATTTCTGCGCGAATGTGTGACCGAATGTGTCGCCCGTGCCCGGCCTGTTGTTGTTGCTGAAAGCGACATGCCCCAAGGCGTGATTCCGCGCCACCACTGCGCCTGTCGCCGCCGGGCACGCGGCATCCATCCCAACCATTGACCACAGGGCGCCACTGCGCCCACAACCAGGAAAGAACCATGAAGAAACCACTCTACGCAATCCTCATCGCCGCCGCCCTCGGGCTGTCCGCCTGCGGCACGACATCCGCCACGACGACCGGCGACAGCCCGGCCGCCCAGGGCGGCTCCGACACGCCCGCCGCCTCCGCCGGGGCCTACCAAACCCCCGCCGACGGGGCGAAAGGCAGCCAGTCCAACCCCGTCAAGATCGGCATCATGGGGCCGGAAATCCAATACGACTATCTCAAGGCCGAAGCCGAGAAGGTCGGCCTGTACGTCGAATATGTGACGTTCACCGACTACGTCCAGCCGAATCCGGCCACCGCCAGCGGCGAATTGGACCTCAACCAGTTCCAGCACATCCTCTATCTGGCCGGCTACAACAACGAGTCGGGCCAGCCGCTGGTGGCGCTGCAGTCGACCGCCATCTACCCGCTTGGGCTCTACTCCAAGCAGTACAAGGCCGTCGCCGACATCCCACAAGGCGCGCAGATCGCCATCCCCAACGACGAGACCAACCAGGCCCGCGCCATCTCCGTGCTGGCCCAAAACGGCCTGCTCAAAGTCAACGACGGCACCGACCTGCTCTACGCCACACCGCTCGACATCGACGAGTCGGCCTCCAAGGTGAAAGTGACGCCGGTCTCGGCCGAGCAGACGCCGCGCTCCCTCGACGATCCGAACGTGGCCGGCGCGATCATCAACAACACCTTCGCCCTGGACGCCGACCTCGACCCCGACCAGGCCATCGCCGCCGACGATCCCAACGACCCCGGCTCGGCGCCGTTCATCAACATCTGGGCGGGCAAAGCCGAGGCCAAGGACGATCCAGTCGTGCAGAAGATCCTCGAGATCGCCCGCACCGACGAGTGGAAGAAGGATCTGCAAGAGCAGTCGAAGGGCTCGGCGGCCATCGTCGACGAGGGCTACGACCAGTTGCAGGCCACCTTGGCCGACGTCTCCGAACAGCTCAAGGCGCACTCGTCCTAGAGCCGCCAAGGGCCGGGCTTCCACTGGGGCCCGGCCCTTTCGCCAATCTGTCCCCACACCCCAGAACAGGAGCCGCCATGGCCGAACCGATCATCTCCTTCAACGACGTGTCGAAGGCCTTCACCACCCGCAAAGGCCGCCTCGTGGCCGTCGACGGCGTCAGCCTCGACATCCGGGACGGGGAGATCTTCGGCGTCATCGGCTATTCCGGCGCGGGCAAGTCGACGCTGGTGCGGCTGATCAACGCCCTGGAGACGGCCGACTCCGGCTCGATCCGCGTCCTCGGGCAAGAGGTCACCGCCCTGCCGGAGCGGGAGTTGAACAAGCTGCGCTCGAAAATCGGCATGATCTTCCAACAGTTCAACCTGTTCGCCTCAAAGACCGTCCTGGCCAACGTCGCCTACCCCCTCAAACTGGCCAAGACCCCCAAGGCGGAGCGGCTGGCCAAAGCCCGCGAGCTGCTCGACTTCGTCGGCATCGCCGACAAGGCCGACGCCTACCCCGCCCAGCTGTCCGGCGGGCAGAAGCAGCGCGTCGGCATTGCCCGGGCCCTGGCCGCCGATCCGCGCATCCTGCTGGCCGACGAGGCCACCTCGGCCCTCGACCCGGAGACCACCCGCGACGTGCTCGACCTGTTGCGGCGCGTCAACAAGGACCTCGGCGTGACGCTGGTGCTCATCACGCACGCCATGGAGGTGGTCCAGTACATCTGCGACCGGGTGGCCGTCATGGAGGACGGGAAGGTCGTCGAGGCGGGCCAAACCTACGACGTCTTCGCCGCGCCGACGGCCGCCACGACCCGCCGCTTCATCAACACGGCGCTGCACGACCGGCCCTCGCCCGACACCGTCGCCCGGCTGCGGGAGTCGTATCCGGGTCGGCTCGTCCACGTCCGCATGAAAGACTCCGGAGCCGGTTTCGCGTTGTCGAAGGCCACCTCGGGGCTCAACGTGGCCGCCACCATCGTCTACGGGGCGATCACCGAAGTCGAGGAGCGGCCCTTCGGCGCCGTCACCCTCGAACTGGTCGGCGAGGACGGCGCCGTCGGCCAAGTGCTGGAGCGGTTGGCGGCCGGCGGCTCGCACGTCACCGACCTGGGCACCGCCGCGGCCCCCCTGGAGGACCCGACTTGGAGAGAGCTGGTGACCGCCTCATGATTCCCCTCGACAACAAGTGGGCCGACGGCTACACCCAGGAGTTGTTGGACTCGCTGGGCGCGACCTTCCAAATGGTCTTGGTGACGCTGGTCGTCGGCGGCCTGATCGGCCTGGCCGTCGGCACGGCGCTGTACGCCACCCGCCGCCAAGGGCTGTTCGCCAACCGGCCGGTGTTCTTGGTGCTCAACGCGCTGGTCAACTTCATCCGGCCGATTCCGTTCATCATCTTCATCACCGCCATCAGCCCGCTGACGATCCTCGTCACGGGGCATCGCATCGGCATCGAAGGGGCGATCTTCCCGATGGTCATCATGTGCTCGATGGCCACCTCGCGGCTGGTCGAGCAGGCGCTGATCGGCACCGATCCGGGCATCGTCGAAGCGGGGCGGGCGATGGGCGCCTCGCGGCTGCACGTGTTGGTGCGCATCCTCATCCCGGAGGCCCTCGCCCCGCTGATCCTGGCCTATGCCTTCTTGTTCATCTCCGTCCTCGACCTGTCGGCGGTGGCCGGCACCGTCGGCGCGGGCGGCCTGGGCAGCTTCGCCATCCAATACGGCTACAACAAGTACAACGACTACGTCACCTGGGTGGCGCTGGCAGTCATCATCGTCATCGTGCAGGTCGTCCAAAGCCTCGGCAACTGGCTGGCCCGCAAAGTCATGCACCGCTGAGGGCCGCGCCGGGCCGCGACACACCCCGCTGCGAGCACCCTTCGGCCACCGGCGCGCTGTCTTTGGCGTGCGCGCACGCCACACCCGACACGCGGCCTGGAACGACGTATTGTGCGAAGATGGGGCTTTGTCGAAAGGTATCCCATGACTGACTTGCGCGCGCTGTTCGCCTTGGACGGCGACCTGGAGTTCCGCGTCCCCGATTTCGCCGCCTTGGCCGACGACGACTACCGCGCCGCCATCGAGGCGGGCATGGCCGAGCAGGCCGCCTGTCTGGCGGCTTTGGCCGCCGACGACGCGCCGCCCACGGCCCAGCTGTTGGCCGACTTCGAGCGGTCCGGGACGCTGTTGCGGCGGGCCTGGTTCGCCTTCGGGACACTGCGCTCCGCCGACGCCACCGCCGCCCGCGACGCCATCGCCGAGGCCTTGTCGGCCAAGCTGGCCGCCCACGACGACGCGATCTGGCTGGACGGCCGTCTGCGCGACCGCTTCGCGGCCTTGGCCAAGCGCGCGGCCGATGGCGAAATCGCCTTGGACGAGCAGGACGCCTGGCTGCTGGCGGAGGTCTTGCGGCGGTTCCGCCGCGCCGGGGTCGAACTGGACGACGCCCGACAGGGCCGCCTGCGGGAGGTCAACCAGCGCTTGGCGGTCTTGGCTTCCCAATTCGAGCAGTTGGTGATCGCCGGGCGCAAAGCCGGGGCGCTGGTCGTGGAGGACGCCGCCGCGCTCGACGGGCTGTCGGAGGACCAACTCCAGGCCTGCCGAGCGGCCGCCGAGGCGGCCGGACAGTCGGGCTATCGGCTGGAACTGGTAAACACCACCGGCCAGCCCGCCTTGGCCGTCTTGACCAACCGCGAAACCCGCCGCCGCCTGTACGAGGCCTCGATCGGGCGCGGCTCGCGCGGCCAAACCGACGTTCGGCCGCTGCTGTTGGAGACGCTGCGGCTGCGGGCCGAGAAGGCCAAGCTGCTCGGATTCGACAACTTCGCCGCCTACGCCGCCGACGACGGCGTCGTCAAGACCACTGCGGCCATCGACGCCCTCCTGGTGCCGATCGCCGAGGCCGCCCGCCGGAACGCCGAGCGGGAGGCGGCCGAACTCCAAGCCCTGCTGGACGCCGATCTGCCCGGCGAGTCGCTCCAACCTTGGGATTGGCAGTTCTACGCCGAGCGCGCCCAGGCCGCCGACGCCTTCGACGAGGCGGAATTGAGGCCGTATCTGCCCTTCGAGTCGGTCTTGGAGAACGGCGTTTTCGCCGCCGCCAACCAGCTTTACAGCCTGACCTTCGCCCGCCGCGAGGATGTCACAGGCTACACCGACGACTGCCGCGCCTACGAGGTGCGCGACGAGGACGGCGCCAAGCTCGGCCTGGTCTTGTTCGACCCCTATGCCCGTCCGACGAAGGGCGGCGGCGCCTGGATGACCCAGTTGGCAGAGCCGTCCGACCTGCTGGCCACCCGCGCCGTCGTCACCAACAACTGCAACCAGGTGAAGCCGGTGGCCGGACGGCCCTCGCTGATGGCTTGGGACGAGGTCGTCACGCTGTTCCACGAGTTCGGCCACGACATCCACGGCCTCCTCGGCCGGGTCCGCTATCCGAGCGTCGCCGGAACGGCCACGCCGCGCGATTTCGTCGAGTATCCCAGCCAGTTCAACGAGCAGTTGGCCTGGCGGCCGGAGCTGATCCAGCGTTACGCCCGCCACTGGCGCACCGGCCAGCCGATGCCCTCCGACCTGGTGGCCAAGCTGGCCGCCTCGCGACATTGCGGCGAGGGCTACGCCGCCTGCGAGCTGTACCAGGCGATGCTGCTCGACCAGCTATGGCACCGCGCGCCGGTTGACGCCCTGCCGGACGCCGACGGCGTCGACGCCTGGGAGCGGGCCGCCCTGGAGGACGCCGGTGTCGCGTTCGAGTTGGTGCCGCCGCGCTACAAGACGTGCTACTTCACCCACATCTGGAGCCACGACTACGCCGCCGCCTACTACTCGTACCTGGTCAGCGAGGTGATGGACGCCGACACCGCCGCCTGGCTGGAGGCCAGTGGCGGCCCCACCCGCGCCAACGGCCGCGCCTTCGCCGAGGCCGTCTTGGCGCGCGGCTATTCGGTCGACATCATGGCCGCCTATCGCGCCCTGCTCGGCCACGACCCCGACCCGGCGGCCCTGCTGCGGCGACGCGGCCTGGAGTGATCCTCCCGCCCGACCGCTCGCGGCAGGACGGGCGGGTTGTGCCGGTTCGGGCGAAGCTTCCGCCCGACCGCTCGCGGAAGCATGCCTTGGCGCGCGGCCCGGCGACGCCCGCCAATCTCAGCGGGCGCCCGGCCGGGGAACCTTCTTCTTCTGGACGGGGGCCTGGGCCTTGGCGGCCTGCAGCTCGCGCTGGGCGGCCTCCGACTCGGCCTTCAACTCGTCCAGGTTGAACGTGCCCCGCACGACGATGAACGCCCCGAAGGCCAGCCCCAGCGACCACACCGGTCCGGCCTGCAGGATCAGCGGCGCGGTCACCACCGCCACGACGTCGAAGCCGCGGAAAATGTTGAAAATCAGCGTTGGCGGCATCGCGCCGGCCTGGGTGGCCATCATCGGGACGGCGTAGTCGACCTTCTTGGCGGTCACCCAGCGGCAGCCGCCGAACAGCCCCGCCGCAGCGGTGCAGAACGCCGACACCATCCCCAGCTCCCAGCTCTCCTCCGGCCCGGCGATGCCGACGAAGGCCGGCGCCGCCGCCAGCGCCCACAGCAGGGCCAACACCCCGGGGACGGCCATCGAGGCGGTTCGGATGGACGCCGTCTTGAACGGCATGGTCCGCGCCAAGCCGCCGGTCCGCGTCAAGACGCGCAAACTGCCCAGGAAAGGCACCATGACGGCCATCAGCGCCAACGCGGAGACGAAACTCTTCAACTGCACGATGCCGAGGGCGTCGGCGGCGTAGGGCACAACCAGGCTCAGCACCAGACCGACGAACGGCTTGGGGTTGCGGACCAGCCGCTCGACATCGCGCCACACCAGCGCCGCCAGGCCGACGCCGCGCCCCCTGGTGGGCCGCACGTGGCCCTTCTCGATGGCCTGGCGGTCGACCAGGATGTCGCGGATCAAGCCGAAGTCGAGGGCGAACATCGCCCCTTGCATGCCCGAGACCAGCGACCCGCCGCTGAGCAGCCGGGCCCGGCGGATGTCGTCAAGCCGGCGCAGCGCCAGACGCAGCGAGACGGCGAACAGCACCGCCATGCCGACTGCCAAAGCGCCCAACGCGAAGCTGATCGGCGACAGCGCGACGACGCCGACCGGCAGCCAGCCGGTGGCGATCGACACCACCACCAGCAAGATGGCCACCGCAAGCAGTGCCGACAGGTTCTGCAGCAACTTCAGCGACAGCGTCCGCTCCGAGGACTGCTCGGCCGCGGCGTAGGCCATCAGGGCCGCCGCGCCAACTCCTGCCGCCGCGCCGAGAATCCCGACGTCCAGCCAGTCCAGGCCCGACAGGGCCGCCACCAGAGCCGTGACGAGGCCGCCGATCAGGAACGAGCCGAGCAGCGGCCAGACCAGCCGTCCCCGCAGCAGGTAGTGGCGCGAGATCGGCGCGTCCATCAGCCACGAGCCCTCCGCCGCCGAGGCCAGCACCGGGCCGAACAGTCGGCCGACCGCCAGCGACAAGGCGTAACAGGCGAAGACCGTCGCCGACGGCAGCAGCAGGCGGCCGGTCAGGCAGGCGGTCGTGTCGCAGCCGGCCATCGAGCCTTGGGCGTGAATGACGACGTTGGTCACCATGGCCGCCAGCATGACCACCACGAACACCGTCACATAGCCGTCCGACAAGGCCTGCCAGATCGTCCGGGTGGCGCGGCCGTGGCGCCACCACTTCATCAAGTCGTGGAGTTCCCGCTCGTCGACGTCCAACGGCTCGGCATCCGGCAGGAAGTAGTACGAGGCCTCGGCTGGCGCCTCGGGCTCTGCGGCCGACTGGCTTTCGGGCGCTCCCTCCTCCTGCGCCAAGACCTCGCCGACGCCGACTTCGGCGCCGCGTTTGCGCGCCTTCTTACTCATCGCCGTCCTCGTACGTCACGCCGCTCAGCCGCACGACCTTCGTGGCCACCTTGTCGACCAGCGTCGGCTCGTGCGAGGCCATGACGATGGCCAGCCCGCGCTCCCGCTCGGCCAGCAGCCGCCCCGCCAGCCACTCGACGCCCTCGGTGTCGAGGCGCTGCTCGGGCTCGTCCAAGACGAGCAGCTTGCGCGGGCGGATGAAGGCGGTCGCCAACGCCAGGCGGCGGCGCTGGCCCGACGACAGCGTGCCCGGTAGCTGCCCCGACTGCGGCACCAGCTGCACCTCGCGCAACACCTCGTCGACCGAGTCGTCGGAGTCGGGCACGCCGTGCGCCCTGGCCAGCAGGTCGAGATGCTCGACGACGCTCAAGTCGGGGAAGAAGTCCAGGTCGTCGATGACCGTTGCCACGTCGCGGCGGACCCTCGGATCGGTCTCGCGCACCGTCACGCCGTCGACTTCGACGGTGCCGGCGTCGGGCCGGTCGGCGCCGACGATACAGCGCAGGATGGTCGACTTGCCGGTGCCGTTGCGGCCCGTCAAAGCCACCGCCTCGCCGGGGAACACGTCGAGGTTGAACCCGTCAACGATGGTGACCGGCCCGAAACTCTTCTTCAACCCGGCGACGCGCAGCACCGGCCTCTTCTTAGCCATGGGGACCATTCTCGCACTTCCCGCCCACCAAGCGGCCCACCACCCGCTCCCGGCCAGGCGCGTGGGCGGCCGAGTGCCGGGTCAGCAGTCGTCGGGGGTGAAGTCGTAACCTCCCGCCTTCCAATGGTTGTCGATGTCGCCGTAATGGAATACGCCCAGATACGGGGCGTAAGCAAAGGTCGCCCCCCTCGCCTGGCCCTCGCACTCCATCCCCTCAGACGGACCGCTGTCCCATTGACCCGCGTAGACCATCTGCACTTTCATATTCCAACGCGGACCAAAATGCACATAAACAGGATAAGGC
>JAISUF010000044.1 GCA_031272195.1 Propionibacteriaceae bacterium | reverse complement strand
GACTTTGCTGCGCGAAGTGCTGGCGGTTCCCGACAACTACAAAGTGCTTTTCCTGCAAGGTGGGGCCTCCGGACAGTTCTCCTTTGTCCCAATGAACCTCACCGCCTTTGGCGACATCGTGGACTTCCTCAACACCGGCCAGTGGTCGGCCAAGGCGATCAAGGCCGCCAAAGCCCAGGGCGTCGACGTCCAGGTGGTCGCCGACGAGGCGTCCAGCAACTACACAACCACCCCGGCAGAGGGCTCGTTAGCCGCCGACCCACAGGCCAAGTATCTGCACTACACGCCCAACGAGACGATCGGCGGGGTTGAGTTCGGCTATCTGCCCGAAACCGGCGACGTCCCGCTGGTGGGCGACTTCTCCTCGACGATCCTCAGCCGCCCGCTGGACGTCTCACGCTACGGCCTCATCTACGGCGGCGCCCAGAAGAACATGGGCCCGGCGGGGCTGTGCGTCGTCATCGTGCGCGACGACTTGATCGGCCGCGCCCGCCCGTCCACCCCCGACATCTGGGACTACGCCAAGATGGCGGCGGCCGACTCGATGGTCAACACCCCGCCGACCTTCTCGATCTACCTGCTCGGCCTGATCCTGCGCTGGGTGAAGGACCTGGGCGGGCTGGCGGCGATGGCGGAGCGCAACCAGGCCAAGGCGGCGGCGCTCTACCAGGCCATCGACCAGTCGGGCTTCTACGCCAACCCGGTCGAGCCGCGCTCCCGCTCGTGGATGAACGTGCCGTTCACGCTGGCCGACGCCGCCCTCGACGGCGCCTTCCTCGACGAGGCCGCCAAGGCCGGGCTGACCAACTTGAAGGGCCATCGCTCCGTCGGCGGCATGCGGGCCAGCATCTACAACGCCATGCCGATCGAGGGCGTTCGGGCGCTGATCGATTTCATGGCCGACTTCGAGCGGAGGAACGGCTGATGTTCAAGATCAAGACGCTCAA
The DNA here is from genome assembly GCA_031272195.1 of Propionibacteriaceae bacterium. Lineage (GTDB taxonomy): Bacteria > Actinomycetota > Actinomycetes > Propionibacteriales > Propionibacteriaceae > Propionicimonas. The sequence goes on along the minus strand of JAISUF010000044.1, from coordinate 5,693 downwards.
CGCCATCTCCAACGCCGGCCTCGGCCAGCTTCCGAAGGACCTCTACGAGGTCGGCTCGGAGATCGAGTCGCCGGACGCCCTGCTGCTGCGCTCCTTCAAGCTGCACGACGTGCCGATCCCCGATTCGGTGCTGGCAGTGGCCAGGGCCGGGGCGGGCACCAACAACATCCCGATCGCCGACTACTCGGCCCGCGGCATCCCGGTGTTCAACACGCCCGGCGCCTACGCCAACGCCGTCAAGGAGCTGGTGGTGGCGGCGCTGTTCCTGGCCGCCCGCAACATCGTGCCGGCGGCCGCCTTCGCCCACCGCCTGGAGGGCGACGCCGCCAGCATGGACAAGGCCGTCGAGGCGGGCAAGAAAAAGTTCGTCGGCTTCGAGCTGCCCGGCCGCACGCTCGGCGTCATCGGTTTGGGCGCGATCGGCGTCGAGGTGGCCAACGCCGCCTGCGGGCTGGGCATGCGCGTGTTGGGCTACGACCCGGCGATCACCGTCGACCACGCCTGGAAGCTGTCGTCGTTCGTCGAGCACGTCAAGAGCCTCGACACCTTGCTGAAGCGCTCCGACATCGTGACAGTCCACGTGCCGCTGACGGACGGCACCAAGGGTCTGATCGGGGCCGAGCAGTTGGCCTTGCTGCGCCGCTCGGCGGTGGTGGTCAACTTCGCCCGCGGACCGATCGTTGACGAGGCGGCCGTGGTGGCGGCGCTGGAGGCCGAGAAGCTGCGCGGCTACGTCTGCGACTTCCCCTCCCCGGCGTTGAACAAGCACGACAACGTCGTCACGCTGCCCCATCTGGGGGCCTCCACCAACGAGGCGGAGGAGAATTGCGCCCGCATGGCGGCCGAGGAGTTGCGCGGCTATCTGGAGAACGGAACGATCCTCAACTCGGTCAACTTCCCCAACGCCGAGCTGCCCCGCTCGGAAGGCTCCAGCCGGATCGCCATCGCCAACTCGAACGTCCCCAACATGGTCGGCCAGATCTCCACGCTGGTGGCCGGCGCGGGACTCAACATCTCCGACCTGCTGAACAAGTCGAAGGGCGAGCTGGCCTACACGCTGGTCGACGTCGAGGGCCCGGTCGGCGAGGGCCTGCTGGCCCAGATCAAGTCGATCGAGGGGGTCTTGGCGGCCCGCGTCCTGTGAGCCGCTGCCTCACCTGAATTGTCCGCCAACAGGCGATAGCGTACGCTGGTCGGCAGAACCAAATCATGTCCGTCTGACAACGGGCATTGAAGAAAGGAACACATGTCAACCCCCATCCCCCGCCCAGTCGCGCGCCTGACCGCGACCGCCGCTTTGACCCTCTCCCTGGCCGCCGGCTTGCTGGCGACTGCCCCCTCGTCGGCCTCGGCCGCGCTGCCGTCGGTCGACTGCACCGCCGCTGGCGTGCCGGCCGGCTGCGTCGCCGCCGCGCCCGTCGCCAAGACCAAGATCAAGATCGTCGGCACCGCCAAGGTCGGCAAGACGGTCAAGGCGAAGACTTCGGCCAAGAAGGTCAAGTGGAGTGTCTCCGGCGTCAAGACCACCTACCAGTGGCTGGTCGGAGGCGTCGTCGTCAAGACCGGCGCGAAGTACAAGATCAAGGCCGCCAACGCCGGGCAGAAGCTGCAGTTGCGGGCTGTCGGCACGCTGGCCGGCTTCCCACAGGGAACGAAGACATCGGCCAAGAAGTCGATCCCGAAGTTGACACCGAAGGTCACCATCTCGGTGCCGAAGGTCAAGGCCAACAAGGCTTTCAAGATCACCGTCAAGATTTCCGGGAAGGGCGTCACGCCCAAGGGCTACTTGGAGATGTACGACAAGAACGCCTGGGTGAAGGTGCCGGGCACCAAGAAGAAGGTGCGCATCCCGGTGTCCGGCTCCAAGGTCGTGCTGCCGAAGGCGCTGTGCGTCGCACTGATAATGCAGCAATACTCGTACACCGGCGCCGAGGCCAAGCAGGCCTGCGCCGAAGTGACGACGGCTAAGGCCAAAGCGAACACCAGGTACAAGATCCAGTTCCGCTATGTGCCGAGCATCCCGCAGCACAAGGCGGTCAAGTCGAAGGTCAAGAAGTTCACGGTCAAGTGAGCCCAGGGGTCCCTGAGACCGACTCAGGAAGCCCGCCTCAGACCGGACTTGATTCCTGAAAATCCTCAGCTAGACTATCCTGTTCGCTAGAAGCGAAGAGAGAACCAACCGAAAGGAACCACATGCAAGCCACATCCCCTCGCCGCTGGCTCAAAGCCGCCATCGGCCTGACCGCCACCGTCGCCCTGTGCGCCTCCGGCGCCCTGACCGCCACCAACGCCCAAGCCGCATCCACCCCCATCGACGGCACGCCGACCGTCGCTGTGTCCGCATCGCAGGTTGCGGCCTACCAAGACCTCTCGGTCACCGTTAATTTCCGCGGCTGCTACACCTACGGCGATGTCGAAGAGCAGATCAACGGGGTTTGGGACACCGTCAATAGCGGCTATTACAGAGCCGGCGCGATAGCTTCGGGGGACTGCGCCACAGATCAGAACTCAGGGACCTTCAGCCTCTACGAGGCTATGGGAATCTACTCCTCGAATTCGCTGGCGCCTGGAACCCACACCTACCGCCTGCACGCCAAGACCTGGAGCGAGAAGCACACCGACGGCACCTATTGGAGCATCTCGGAGGCTTACAGCCAGCCGTTCACCATCACCGTTGTCCCCGCCCAGACCACCATATCCGGCTGGACTGCCAAGACGATCACCGTCAAGCCCGGCGGCGCCTACACCCTGCCCGGCATCGTCATCACCAACCCCGGCACAGACAACGTGGTTTACTCCGAGTACAACTACGGCTTCGGCTGGATTTGCGCCAACCGGCACTACGTCGACGGCTCCTACACCACCCAGGACTGCGGTCAGGCCACGTACAGCAACGACACCTTGACACAGGCCGCCGTGAAGGACGATCCAAAGGGCAAGTGGGCCCAGACCATCCAGTACCGCTATCGCGTCGCCGGCAGCCAGTACGTCACCGGCGCGGTGTCTCCCATCATCACCGTCAAGTTCACAAAGGGGGTCAAGAAGGCCAAGTCCGTCAAGGTCACCGCCAAGGTGTCCAAGAACGCCGTCGAGGGCAAGACCGCCGGCACCGTGAAAGCGACGCTGAGCAACAAGAAGGCCACCGGCGTGGTCGGCTTCACGCTTTACGCCAAGTACGCCAACGGCTACTACGAGGTCTACTCGCCCATGACGGGCCCCAAGCCGAAGAAGGGCAAGGCCACCTACAAGTACACCGCCACGAAGAACGCCGCGCTGTTCCCGGCGGGCACCTACTACCTGGTTGCCGCCTTCCAGTCGACCAGCCCCACCAAGTACAAGTGGGCGGTCTCCAAGGCGGTCAAGTTCACCGTCAAGTGACGCTCTGAGCGCGACCACAACACGAGGGCGGCCCCACAGCGGGGCCGCCCTCTTTGGTTGTTATCCCTCCGCCGCCGGGCTACTTGGCCTTGGCGGGGGGTTCCAGGATGTCGACGCCGGCCTCCTTGCGCTGGGCGGCGGTGATGGGGGCGGGGGCCCCCGTCAGCGGGTCGTAGCCGCCACCGGTCTTCGGGAAGGCGATGACGTCGCGGATGGAGTCGGTGCCGGCCAGCAGGGCGCAGATGCGGTCCCAGCCGAAGGCGATGCCGCCGTGCGGCGGGGCGCCGAAGGCGAAGGCGTCGAGCAGGAAGCCGAACTTCTCCTGGGCGGCGTCGGCGTCCAACCCCATCACCTTGAACACCCGCTCTTGGACGTCGCGGCGATGGATGCGGATCGACCCGCCGCCGATCTCGTTGCCGTTGCAAACCATGTCGTAGGCGTAGGCCAGCGCCGAGCCCGGATCGGTGTCGAAGCTGTCCATGCAGTCCGGCTTGGGCGAGGTGAAGGCGTGGTGGACCGCCGTCCAGGCCCCGCCGCCGACGGCCACGTCGCCGGCCGCGACGGCCTCCGAGGCGGGCTCGAACAGCGGCGCGTCGACCACCCACAGGAAACTCCAGGCGTTCGGGTCGATCATGTCGAGGCGGCGGGCGATCTCCTGGCGGGCCGCGCCCAGCAGCTCCTGGGACTTCTTGCGCGGCCCGGCGGCGAAGAAGATGCAGTCGCCCGGCCTCGCGCCAACGCGGGCGGCCAGGCCGTCGCGCTCGGCTTCGGAGATGTTCTTGGCCACCGGCCCGCCCAGTTCGCCGGCCTCGGCCACCGTCACGTAGGCCAGGCCTTTGGCACCGCGCTGCTTGGCCCACTCCTGCCAGGCGTCGAAGGTGCGGCGCGGCTGCGACGCCCCGCCCGGCATGACGACCGCCCCCACATACGGGGCCTGGAAGACGCGGAACGGCGTGTCGGCGAAATGTTCGGTCACCTCGACCAGCGGCAGGTCGAAGCGCAAGTCGGGCTTGTCCGAGCCGTAGGCGTCCATCGCCTCGCGGTAGGTGATCCTGGGGAACGGGGTGGGCAGCTCGACGCCGATCAGCGCCCAAACCGCCTTGACGACGGCCTCGCCCAGCTCGATGACGTCGTCTTGGTCGACGAAGCTCATTTCGATGTCGAGCTGGGTGAACTCCGGCTGGCGGTCGGCCCGGAAATCCTCGTCGCGGTAGCAGCGGGCGATTTGGTAATAGCGCTCCATGCCGGCCACCATCAGCAACTGCTTGAACAACTGCGGGCTTTGCGGCAAGGCGTACCAACAGCCCGGCGCCAAACGGGCCGGCACCACGAAGTCGCGCGCCCCCTCAGGGGTGGAGCGGGTCAGCGTCGGCGTCTCGATCTCGACGAAATCGCGCTCGGCCAGGACCGCCCGGGCCGCCTGGTTGACCTTCGAGCGCAGGCGCAGCGCGGCGCCCGGCTGGGGGCGGCGCAGGTCCAGGTAGCGGTATTTCAGGCGGGCCTCCTCGCCGACGCCGGCCCGCTCGTCGATTTGGAACGGCAGCGGCGCCGAAGGGTTCAAGACCTGGAGCTCGCGCACGGCCACCTCGATGCGACCGGTCGGCAGGGCCGGGTTGACGGTGTCGTCGGAGCGCCGCTCGACAACGCCCGTCACCGCCACACAGTACTCGTTGCGCAACTGGTGCGCCCCCGAGGCCTGCAGCATCTCGTCGCGAATGACGACCTGCACGATGCCCGAGGAGTCCCTCAAGTCGACGAAGGCCACCCCGCCCAGGTCGCGGCGTTTGGCCACCCAGCCGGCCAGCGTGACGCTCGTGCCGACGTCTTCCAGGCCGAGCTTCCCGGCCAGTCTTGTGCGAATCATCTCATCCCTCAGGTAGGCAACCCGTCGATTCTACGACAAGTCGGGTCGGCGGTAGCGCACGAACTCCGGGATGGCGCGGGCGATCACGAGAATCAACACCACCACCAGCACTCCCCCGCCCAGCGTCGTCCAACCGGTGCCGAAAACTCCGGCCGCGAAACCGTGCAACACGTCGGCGATGCGCGGACCGCCCACCACCACCACCATGAACACGCCCTGCAGCCGCCCGCGCACCGAGTCGTCGGCCGCCGCCAGCAGGATCGCCTGGCGGAACGCCGCCGAGGCCATGTCGGCCGCCCCCGCCACCACCAGCATCGCGACGCAGAAGATCAGCGCCGGCAGCGTCCAGGCAGCCGACAAGAACACCCCGACGCCGACGCCGACAATGCCCAGCCCCCACACCACCACGCAGACGATGACGGCCAACCCCTGCCGCCTTACCCGCGACACC
>JAISUF010000028.1 GCA_031272195.1 Propionibacteriaceae bacterium | reverse complement strand
ATTGTGGCACGGCACCCGGCGTGTTTCCCGGCCCGGGACGTGGAAGTATGAGGCCATGGCTCCGTCATACAACGTGACTCCCCTCGGCGACCGGGTCTGGGCCATCGACGAGGGCTGGGTCCAGGGCTATCTCATCGTGGGCTCCGCCGCGGCGGTCCTGTTCGACTGCTGCGCGTCGGGCGGCGAGGAGTTCAAGGCGGCGGTCGACGCCGTCACCGCTCTGCCCGTCCAACTCGTCTTCTCCCACACGGACGGCGACCACACGGGTGCCCAGGACTGCTTCGGCCCGCCACTCCTGCACCCGGCCGAGTACGACTACTACGCCGCCAAGGGGAACGCGGGCCGGGAGGTGCGGCCGGTGTGGGAGGGGGATGTCCTCGACCTGGGCGGGGTCCGGCTGGAGGTCGTTCTCATCCCCGGCCACACGCCGGGCCACATCGCGCTCCTCGACCGGGCGGGGCGCCGCCTGTTCGCCGGGGACACGCTGTCTGACCGGTCGGTGTGGTTGTTCGGGCCAGGCCGCAACCTGCCGGCCTACCTCGCGTCTCTCCGCAAGCTGGAGGGGCTGGCGTCGGCCTTCGACGTCATCCACGCCGGCCACGGCTCGCTGGAGTTGGGCGCGGAGTGGGTGGCCCGCCACCGCGAGGCCGCGGAATTGCTCGCCGCCGGGACCCTGACCCCGGCCGACCCGCCGGACAACCTCCCCTGCCGCCTATACAGCCACGCGGGCGTCAACCTGCTGTACCCGTGACCTCGGGTCGACTGTCCGGGCGATCCCGAGGGCCACAGCGCCGTGCCCGCCACGCCCCATGTCGCCAGGATGTAGGACGTGGGCAACCTGCGCCACGACATGGACACGGCCGGCGTCGCGACGGTCGGCATGTTGCGCCGCCGGGAGGCCGACCGAACCACGTTCGGGCCGGGGTCGGAGTTCAGGGTTGGGCCAGGGGGCGGCCCTGATGGCAACCGCTCCGCGCGGCCGTCACGATTGGGGGCATGACTCCGACACGAGCGCCGCTCACTTGCTGGGGGCGCTGGTCACTGGGCTGGACCCTGTTCGTCGGGCTCGGGGCGGTGGCCGGCACGACCGGCTTCTGGTTCGGCGCCGACTACCTGGGGCTGACCCAGTTGCTCCCCGCCATGCAGGTTCTGCCCCTCGCTGACGTGCTCTTCCAGACTACGTTCTGGCCGGGCCTCTTCCTGTTAGTCCTGATCGGCCTGCCCCACCTCACCGCCGCCGGCCTGATCCTGGCCCGCCGCCCCCGCGCCTGGCTCGCCACCGTCCTCAGCGGCGCCATCCTGATGGGCTGGACCGGCCTCCAGTTCTGGGTGTTCCCCGGCTGGTTCGGCGGCAACCCGCTAAGCCCGGCCTACTTCGCCTTCGGCTTGGCCGAAGCCGTCATGGCCTGCCTGTGGCGGCGGGCAGTCAGGCCGTCGGCGCAGGTTCCAGCGTGACATTGCGTGACATTAGGGACGGTTCCTGTTGTCACACCAAGGTGCCATCGCCTCGCGCCGAACGTCGCGGCCACGGGAAGGCTCTTCGGTTGGCCACAACGCCAGGGTAGCGATGCGTCGCAAAGCTGTGGCCTGGACGCCAGCGCTTGCGGGGGCGATGGTCGTGGCGGTCGGGCGCTAGCGTGACGCGGGGCGGTCCAGCGTCAGCAGCGGCAGCCCTAGGATCGCCGCGCGCTGGCGCATTTTGGCGTCCTTGGTGGCGACGCCTTCCAGGTCGGGTGCTAGCTCCATGGCGCTTGCCAGGTGGATGGCGTCGAGGGTCTTCAGTTGGAAGGTGAACGTCTCGGCGCGCTCCAGAATCGCGTCGGAGACGGACAACAGGCTGACGGCCGCCAGGCGTTGGCGGATCTCCGCCACCGTGCCCACGTCCAGGCCTTCCTCCAGGAAGCGCACGCATTGCCGTAAAGACTCGGTTCGCAACAGTCGCGACGAGGCGAATTGGTTTGACGGCTCGTCCCACAACGCCTTGTAGAATTCGTGCTCGGAGGCGTCGGCCAGGAAGGCGCTCAGATAGGCCGAGGTGTCGAGGTAGATCAAGCCCATTGGTCCGACCGGTCTTCGCCCAGCAGCTCGTCGGCCCTGCCCCGCAGTGAGCCGACGCGCTCCACGGGCCGGACGGGGGCGCTGGCAGCGCTGGCCAGGCCTTCCCGCGCCAGTTGCTCAAGGCGGCTGGCCGATGCCTGCTCTCGATACGGTCCGATCACCGCTTTGGGCACTCCGGACACCGTTACGACCAGCGTCTCTCCGCGCGAGGCCCGTCGGACGACGGAGGCGGTCTCGTGTGTCAGCGTGCGGCTGGCAATCGTCCTCATGGTACAAGTCTAACATTGGCGTGTAACAAGTATCACGGAAAAAGTCGGAGGTCTCGCTGGGTGGGTTTCGGGCAGGCGGAAGGTTGGCCCACCGAGCCGCTGCATGCGCTCTTGGCGGCGTGATCAATCTTGGGCCGGCGGCGGCTGTTGGCGGACCTCAACTACGGGCGGGCGGCCTGGCGTTGGCGATCAGCGCGGCGACGGCGCCGGCGGCGGCGATGGCCGCCAGCCAGATGGTCGCGGCCAGGGCGGAGCCGTCGTCGGGCAGGGCCAGTTGGGCGTCGCGGATGGCGTTGACGATTGCCGTCATCGGCTGGTGCTCGGCGAAGACTCGCAGCGGGATGGGCATCGTGTGGGTCGGCGCGAAACCCGACGAGACGAACAGCAGCCCCATCATGATGTAGACGATCATGCCGGCCCCCTCGACGGTCTTGGCGACCATGCCGAAGGCCACGCCGGCCAGGGAGAACGCGACCAGGGCCAGCAGCAGCAGCCCAGCTGTCAGCGCCCAACCGGCCGGCCCGGCCACGGGGCGGTAGCCGATCAGCAGGGCGAACAAGCCGATCAGGGCGACCGAGACGGCGTTGACGATGACGCTGGCGGCGGTGTGCCCGCCCAGCAGCGCCCCGCGGGCGATCGGCATCGTGCGCAGGCGCGTGAACATGCCCGAGCGGACGTCCTCGTTGACGCGGAAGGAAGTGTAGGCCACGCCCGTCGTGATGACGTACAGCAGCACGACTGGCACCACGAAGTCGACGTAGCGGATCGGGCCGGTGTCCATCGCCCCGCCCAACACGAAGACGAAGGCCAGCAGCAGCATCAGCGGCATCGCCAGGACGGTCATGATCGTGTCGACCGAGCGGATGTTGTGCTTGAGGGTGCGGACGGCCAGCGTCCAGGTGTCGGCGATGGCGTTCACGACAGGCCTCCGATCAGCGGCAGGGGTTGGCGGCGGGCGTCGGCCATGGTGGCGAGACGGCTGGTCGGCGCAGAGGCCCGGCGCCGGGTGTGCGGCAGGCGGTGTGAGGCGCCTCCGAAACGGGCGCTGGTCGATCCATTCATGACCGCGCCTCCTCGGTGAGGGCCAGGAAGGCCGACTCCAAGTCGGGGGCGTCGCCGGCGGCCCGCAGGATGGCCGCCTCGTCGCCGATGGCCGAGATGACGCCGCCGTGGAGCAGCGCGATGGTGTGGGCCAGGCGGGCGGCCTCCTCCATGTATTGCGTTGTCAGCAGGATGGTTGTGCCGGCCGCGGCCAGCGACTCGATGAACGCCCAGACGTCGCGCCGTCCGGCCGGGTCGAGGCCGGTGGTCGGCTCGTCCAGGAAGACGACCCGCGGCTGGCCGATCAGGCTCATGGCGATGTCGAGGCGGCGCTTCATGCCGCCGGAATATGTGCCCGCCGGCTTGTTGGCGGCCTCGGCCAGGCCGAACTGTTCGGCCAATTCGGCGGCGATCTGCTTGGGTTTGGGCACGTGCCGCAGCCGGGCGATCATGGCGAGGTTCTCCTGGCCGGTCAAGACCGTGTCGACGGTGACGCTCTGCCCGGTGACGGTGATCGCCTGGCGGACTTTGGCCGGCTCGCGGGCGACGTCGAAACCGGCCACCTGGGCCGTCCCGGCGTCGAAGGGGAGGACGGTGGTCAGGATGGACACCAGCGTCGTCTTGCCGGCGCCGTTGGCCCCCAACAAGGCCGTGACGCGGCCAGCCGGAACCTCCAAATCGACGCCCTTCAACACCTCCAGCGGGCCGAACGACTTGCGCAGGCCCGAAACGCGGATCGCTGTCTCGGCCATCGTCATCGCCTTGACGGGAGCCTTGTATCGGCGCGCCATTCGAACTTGTTGGCGCGCGCGCCGAGGACTGTGTCCATTGATGGGCCGACCAGGTCTGGCCAGTCTTGACTCATTGTTCCTCCCGTGCGGTCGGTTGTTGTTTCGCCAACGTTTGGCGCCCCATGATGTCAGGTGAGCCAGTCTTGGTCGGGAAGGGCTCGCCTGTCGGATTCGCGCAGCCAATTCTCAAGAGCGGCGGCCAATCGGCCGATGCGGTCCCGGCCGCGCGGGAATCGCCGCGCGGGGACCAACAGCAGGCGCGGGGCGGGCCGTTGCGCGAGGTAGGCGGCTTCGGCCAAGGGCAGGAAATCCTTGACGTTCTCCGTGACGATGCGGCGGTCCAGCTCGACGGCTGCGGCGACGAGTTCGGCGTCGGACTTGGTTTGGAGTTCCAGGTCGCCGCTGACGGGCCGCGCGTCAAAACCACGTGCGCGCAACTCTTGGGCGATGGCGGGCGAGTAGTGCTCGTCGAGGAGCAGTCTTTCAGTCACGACAGCGCCGACTGTCTGACCTGCCAGGCATGGAAAGCCGCCTCGGCGGCCCGCTCGTTGTCGGCGATCTCCATGTCGATCTCGGCCGGGTAGCGTGAGTAGTAGGTCAGCGCGAGGTCGACCGAACTGGCGGGCAGTCCTAGTTCCTCGGCGACGCAGGCTACTTTGTCACCCGATGGCGCATCAGTCTGCTTTACGGCCGCCATGACCTCCCAAACGTCGGGCCCGCCTGCCAGGCAGGCCCGACGGCCACTTGGCCCGGGCCGAAAAACTATCCCTGGCGTCTCGCGCATCCGCAGGCCCTCGTCGACCAGGTCTTGAACCAGCCCGGAGGTGGTCGTGGTCTGGCTGCGCGCCCACAGGCGCAGGCGTTCTACCACAGACTCCTCGAATCGGATGGACATCGGATATGTGCTCATGCACTACATCGTAGCGCACGGCTGTCGGGCCGGCACAACCTGCGGTCACGGTAGTCCTGGCCCAGGAGGTCGGCTGTGAATCATCTCTTAGCCTTGCGGGAAACCGGAGTCGGGGGAGCAGAGGTCGTCCAGGGCGCGCAGGCCTTCGATCACCTGATCGGGCAGGCCTTCGCGGGGGACGCCCGCCAGCCAGCGCTGGGCGCGCCAGAACTCCTCCACCAGGGACGGCGACGGGGACGCCCGCAACTCTTCGACGGCCCGCGCCCAACCGCGCTCGCCGTCGCCGCGGACCTGGCCGTCGCGGTCCACCGCCGTCAACCTGTCGAACAGCGCCGAGGCCTCCAACTCCTCCAGGGTCGGGATCATCGCGTCGTAAGCCAGGTTGTGATGCCGCAGCGGCGTCCATCGCGCCGGCCTGCCCGTCAGCGCGGCCGCCAGATGGCGCGCCACGCAGCCCTGCCAACTAACCGCCCGCGGCACGCCCAGCGCGACGGCGTGCCTGGTGAAGCCGTCGAACAGCCGCACCGTCGCCAGGGGCGTGTCGGGGTTGCGGAAAGTGCCTTCGACCAGCGCCGAGATGCCGTTCTCGGCGGCGTAGCGGATGGCGCGCTCCACCATCCAAGCCGACGTCGCCGCTGTCTCGCGCGGCATGACTTCCGGATCGGGGTCGTCAAGAAGCTTGTCGTAGTCGGGGTGGAAAGCGCGCAGATCGTCGCCGATGATGTCGACAAAGCCTTCTCCCGGATGGAGCGCCTTCGCCGCGATGGCGCCCCGTGTCTTGCCGGCGCCGGGTTGCGCCCCGACGAGGATCAGCGCGGGTGTCCGGGATGGGCGGCTGTCGCCGAAGAGCTGCTCGCGGACGGTGTCGCGCCAAAGCTGCTCCAGCAGGTCGGCGCTAGGCATGCCGCAGCCTTTCGCGCTCGGCGGTCCAGTGCTGTGACAATTCCACCATGTCGGCCCTGTCGTTCGGTCCGACGGCGCTTCGGGCGGCTCGCACCTCGCGGATGAGGTCGCGCCAAAGATCCTGCTCCTCGACGCTGGACGCCTCGCGCAATTGATGGTTGTAGGCGCCGAGCAGGGCCGTGCCCGACTCGTAGAAGATGTCGTACACAACCGTTATCGGCATGTCGTCCCAGAAGCTGTAGTCGACCAGCGGCGGATTCTTCAGCGCCCGGCCGACGGTCGATTTCGGCCGGTCGAGCAGCGCGGCGATCCGCCGCACGCTCATCCCGACGTCGGCCAGCCGTTTGACGATCTTGGCGAATTCGGCGTCGGTCACGGAGTCGCGCACGCGCTGGACGTCGCGGGACAGCTCTTCGATGGATGGCGCTTGGGCTGATGTCATGGCCTGATTATATCAAAGTCGTCCATATTCAAGACGGGGTTGTGTCCTAATAAGGGACGTGGCTGCATGGCGACCGGCTGGAGGCCATTGGGGCGATTCGACGAGGGCGGGCCGTGACTGCTGTCTTGCCACGGACGCGGCGGCCGGCGGCGCGATCGCCCAGTGGCGTCAGGCGGGCGATCCGGCTTGGCTGCGGCAGGTGTTGTCGATAATCGGCGGCGGTGCGTCGTAGGGTTGGACGACGGCCCAGGCGATGTCGCCGAGGAAGAGCGCCAGCAGAACGCCGACGATGATCCCGGTGACGAGGCGGCTGAGTTTGGACAGTAGTTTGTCCAACAGTGGGACGATCAAGTAGATGCCGACCATCCCAAGGATCGCGAAGCGCAGCGAGTCCTCCAGACAAACCCGTCCGTCGATGTTCAGGAACTTGCAGGAGTAGTCCCACATGCGAATCCCCCAG
>JAISUF010000162.1 GCA_031272195.1 Propionibacteriaceae bacterium | reverse complement strand
CCCGAGCCGTTCGCCAGCGCCGGCATCGGCCTGGCGCAGTTGTCGATCGACCGGGCCGACCAAAACGGCGGCAAGCGCAACTCCTACATCAAACTGCTCGACAAGCTGGGTATGGGCTACGAGGTCTGAGCGGTCGGCGCGGCCCTTGCGGCCGCTGATGGCGGTGGCCCGTCGCCTCGGGGCTGCGGGCCACCGCTTCCGCCGTCGGCGCGGTCTACTGCTTGAACGTCTCCCAAATTTGGTTGTACTTGTTGACGATCTCGGTCGAGCAGGAGCGGAACTCGAGGATCTTGGTGCCCTCGGGCGGCACGATGGCCGGGTCGCTCTTCATCTCGTCGGGCAGGTATTCGAAGGCGCCCTTGATCAGCGTGTTGAAGCCGACGTAGGCCCCGGCTTCGGCTGAGTTCTTCGGGTCGAGCATCCAGTTGATGAACGTCTTGGCCTGTTCGACGTTCTCGGCGCCCTTGGGGATCACCCAGTTGTCCTGCCACAGGCTGACGCCCTCGGGCGGATAGACGTAGGTGATGTCGTGGTTGACCTCCCAGGCCCGGTGGGTGTCGCCGTTCCAGATGATCGCCATCCGATTCTCGCCGGTGGCCAGCCGGTCGGCGACGGCATCGGAGGAGATCGTGTTGACCTTCGCCTTGAGCTTCATCAGCAAGTCTTGCGCGCCTTGGAGGTATTTCGGGTCGTCGGTGCAGTCGGGCGCGCCCTGGACGCGCATCGCCGGGACGACCACCTCGTAGATGTCGGCGAGCACGCCGATGTGGCCGGCGTACGGCTCGCCCTCCCAGTCGAAGAACTCCTTCCACGACTTCGGCCCCGTCTGGCCGTCCTTCAGCAGCGAGGCGTCGTAGGCGAAGGCGGTCGTGCCGTAGGCGTACGGCGCCGAATACTTGCGGCCGGGGTCGAAGTAGGGGTCGCGCGTCGACTCGTCGATGTTGGCGGCGTTGGGCAGGCTCATGGCGTCGAAGGGCAGCAGCATGTCTTTGGCGATGAGCTGCTCGACGGCGTAGTCGGTCGGCACGACGACGTCGTAGCCGGTCGAGCCGGAGGCCTCCAGTTTGGCGATCAGCGTCTCGTTGGAGTCGAAGAAGTCGATCGAGTAGTCGATGCCGGTCTCGGACTTGAAGCGCTCCAACTCCTCGACCGGGTAGTAGTCGGCCCAGGTGTAGATCGTCACCTTGCCGGAGGTCGCGGGTGTGAACGCGGCGGCGGGAGCGTCGGAGCCGGCCGCGTCGGAGGTCGGCGAGTCGCCGATGGTGCCACCGCAGCCGCCCAGGGCCAGGGCTAGGCAGGCGGTCAGGATCGGCGCCGGGGTTTGGCGGATGTTCATCGTTGCCTCATTTCTTGGATTGGTTGCCGGACAGGACGGAAGTGGCCACGGTGACCGCGACGGCCATCGCCAGCAGCGCGGTGGCCACGACGTTGACCGACGGGTTCACCCCCTTGCGGATCAGGCCGAAGATGTAGATCGGCAGGGTTGTCGTCCCGGCCGAGGCCAGGAAGGTGGAGATCATGTAGTCGTCCATCGAGACGACGAAGGCAAGCAGTGCACCCGAGACGATGCCCGGGGCCAACAGCGGCAGGGTGATCTTGAAGGTGACGGCGGCCCCGGTGGCGCCGAGGTCGGCGGCCGACTCGAAATAGGCCGGGTCGAGGCTCTGCTGGCGGGCCCGGATGTTCATCATGGCGAAGGGGAAGCAGAAGCAGGTGTGGGCCAGTACCAGCGGCCAGAAGCCTGGCGTCATGCCGATCAGGCGGATGAACGACAGCGTGGCGACTCCCAGCACCACCTCGGGAACGACGATCGGCGCCGCCAGGATGGCCCCGGCGACGGCGCTGCCGGCCCGCGACAGGCGGTCCATGCTGAGGACGTAGGCGACGGCCAGGACGACCGAGGCGGCCGTGGCGATGGCGGCGACCTCCAGCGACATCTTGGTGGCGGCGATGATGGCGGCGTCGTGGAAGACGCGGTCGTACCAGCGCAGCGAGAAGCCCTGCCAGGCCAGGGCCTGGTTGCCGGCGTTGAACGAGTAGGCCACGACGATGGCCATCGGCAGGTAGAGGAAGGCCAGCGTGAACACGCCGACCCCGGCGACGCCGGGGAAATGGTCGAGCCGCAGGCGGCCGGGCAGTTTCTTCATATCGCCAGGCTCACCTTCTGCGCCGAGCGCTTCGCCCAGGCCAGCAGCGCCCAGGCGCCCAGCAGCGTGATCGCCAAGATGATGACCGACAGCGCCGCGCCGAAGGGCCAGTTGCGGGCCGAGCCGTATTGGTCGGCGATCAGGTTGCCGACCATCAGCACTTTGCCGCCGCCCAGCAGGACAGGCTGGAGGTAGGAGCCGAAGGCCGGCACGAAGCACAGCGCGACCGCCGACAAGACGCCGCCCGAGACGGCCGGCCACAGCACCTCGCGGACCACGTCGGCCTTCTTGGCGCCCAGGTCGTAGGCCGCCTCGGCCAGGCGGAAGTCGAAGCCCGCCAGGGCCGAATACATCGGCAGGATGGCGAAGGGCACGAAGGTGTAGACGAGGCTGACCAGTGTCGCCCACGGGTTGTAGAGGAGCTGTTGGGGCGCCACGCCGAACCACGACAAGACCGTGTTGGCCGTGCCGTCGCCGGAGAAGAACAGGATCCAGGCGTAGGTCCGCACCAGCAGGTTGGTCCAGAACGGGATCGTCACCAGCAGCACCAGGATGTTCTGCGTCCGGGCTGGTTTGGTGGCCATCCAAATCGCGACGGGGAAGGCCAGTCCGACCGAGATCGCCGTCGTCGCCAGGGCTTGCCAAAGCGACAGCCCGAAGGCGTTCAGGTAGCGCGGGTCGAAGACGGGGTTGCCGTAGAAGTCCTCTTGGAACAGGAAGTGCTCGTAGCCGGCCAGCGAGAACTCCATCACCACCCCCGAGCCGGACGGCGGCTGGGACATGAACGAGAAGGCGGTGATGACGACGATCGGTCCGAGCGTGAACAGCAGGCCGAGCAGGATGGCCGGGGTGGCGAACCAGCCCGACAGCTGTCCCGGCTTGGGCGGGCGCGGCGCCGCGGCCATCAGTCGGCCACCACCGCGAGGGCATCGTCGGCGATGTCCAGGCCGACGACCCCGCCGGGCGTCA
>JAISUF010000151.1 GCA_031272195.1 Propionibacteriaceae bacterium | reverse complement strand
CGGCAGCCCCATGACGTCGGTGTAGAACTTCACGAACATGAAGTTGCACAGGGCGATCAGCACGTTGTTGCCGAAGTCGCCGAACATGTATCCGAACTTGTCTTTGTAGCCGATGGGCTTGACGGCAGTGGCGCCGTCGGTTGTTTCAGTGCTCATTTCTCGTTCCTCCTTGAAGCTAAGAATGTGTTGTGGGAAAATTGCGGTGAAAAGACACGCTAAAGCGCGGCTTTGGATTTTTTTGCGAACCACGCGCTCATGCGGGTGGCTCACTGGGGGCACACGAATGCCCCAGCTCAAATTGGAGGCGCAATCAGGCGACGCTGCGGCGACCTGGGCCGATGACGCCATCGACCCTGCCCAGCCAGCGCGTCCCGCGCCTGACTACGGCTTAGACACCAGTGTGCGGCGGATGCATCGAGTGGCGCCGGGCTCCAGACTTGCGCACTCCGCGGCCAAAACGAGGATGCTTGACGCACCACGCAGCGCCCATTGAAGCCGGCCCGTCCGCGTCGGCTTGACGCCCGTCACTCGACATGATCGCACACAAAAGGTCCTCGTGCCTCGTCGCAGAGAACTCAGTTTGCATACCGTTACAGTATTCGACCCGATCGCGTCATGTCAAGACATGAGCCGGGAGTTTTTTCGGAAATTCCCCAGGCGGCTGCGGCGCCCAGCCATTGCCGCCCGCAGTGCACGCCGACCACCGGACAAAGGGCCAGCCACACCCGTCCGAATCAGGCCCCCTCAACGCCAACAGGGGACAACCACCACACCAACGGCGCGACACCCAGACCTGCGGGAGGCTGGGCCCCCAGCGCCGTCAAGGCGTCGGCGATCTGTCGCAACCCGCTGGGCGTGCGGCGGAAAACCTGCGAGCGACAATAGACGACGCCGCAATGGTCCGGCACTTGGGCGATGGCGGCCGGAAACGTCGAGACGTCCTCCGTGACGACGACTCGTCACAGCGGCCGCGCCGGGGGCCACTGCCAACGCCCTGGTATGGCGGCCTGGCAGTCTGGGCAACGCCCGTCGGCGGTCAGGGCGCGCTCCAAGACGGCATAGCCGTCGCGCACCAGCAGGGCCTTACCACAGCCGGGGCACCAAGTCGTCGAGCCCTCCAGGTCGCGCACGTTGCCGGTGTAGACGTGCCGCAAGCCGCTGGCCATCGCGCGCCGCCGCGCCCTCTCCAAGGTCGCCAGCGGGGTTCGCGGCAGGTCGCGCATCCGGTGGGCGGGATGGAAGGCGGTGAAGTGCAGCGGCACGTCGGGTCCCAGCTCGGCGGCGATCCACTCGGTTTCGGCGGCGACCTCGGCGTCGGAGTCGTTGAGGCCGGGGATCAGCAGCGTCGTGATCTCGAGCCAAACCTCGGTTTCGCGCGCCAAATGGAGCAGCGTCTCCAAGACGACCTCCAGCCGCGCCCCCGTCAGCTTCCGGTAGAAGCCGGGCGAGAAGCTCTTCAGGTCGATGTTGGCCGCGTCCATCGCCGCGAACAGCTCGGCGCGCGGGGCCGGGTCGATATAGCCGGCGCTGACGGCCACGTTCGCCAGTCCGAGCGCGCGGCAGGCCGTGGCGGTGTCGATGGCGTATTCGGCGAAGACCACCGGATCGTTGTAGGTGTAGGCCACACTGCGGCAACCGCGCCGCAGAGCCGCCTGCGCGATCTGCTCCGGCGAGGCGGCCGACGACAGGATGTCGACCTGTTTGGAGGTCGAGATGCCCCAGTTCTGGCAAAACTTGCAGGCCAGGTTGCAGCCGGCCGTGCCGAACGAGTAGACGCCGCTGCCCGGCAGGAAGTGGTTCAGCGGCTTCTTCTCGATCGGGTCGACCGCGAAGCCCGAAGACCGCCCGTACGTCGTCAAGACCCCTCGGCCGCCCTCGTTGCGCCGGACGAAGCAGAAACCCCGCTGCCCCTCTCGCAAGCGGCAATGGCGCGGGCACTGGCCGCACTCGACGCGCCCGTCGGGCAAAGCCCGCCAGTTCCGGGCGACCACCTGACATAACGGTTCTTCTGTCACGTGGCCACGCTCACTAACGTGACATGGGGACGGTCCTGCTGTCATGTGGCACGCTCACTCATGGAAGGCCGCCACTGTGTAGCGCCACAGTTTGACGTCGCCGCCCCAGTAGCCGGACGGCAGCCCGGCCTTGCGCAGCAGGTGGGCGATGAACTCCTCTGGTGCGGGCAGCTCTTCCCAGACCTGGGGCAGGAAGGTTGCCCGCCGCCCGGCGGCCGACAAAATGACGCCGTCCACGCCGGGGCGCAGCCCCGCCAAGGCCTCGTCGCGGCTGGCGAACGGGTATTCGACCGGCGCCGAGAGCACCGAGACCTCGACGGCGACCCGCTGGAATTCGGGCCTGGTCAGCGCCGCGAAACGCGGATCGCGGAAAGCCGCCGCCCGGGCGTTGTCGGCCACGTCGTCGCCCAACGGCCGATAGGCCTGCAGCGAGCCGATGCAGCCGCGCAGCCTCCCATTGATGGTCAGTGTGACGAAAGCGGCCCCCGGCTCCTCCAGCCAGGCCGGACGCCCGATGGATGCGGCCGGCCCAGCGGTCCCGTGCCGGCCGTCGCCCCCTGCCTGGCCACTGGGCCCTGCCTGGCCACCTGTCCCGCCTGGTCCGCTGGTCCCGCCTTGGCCCTCGCCCACGCGCGCTGTGGTCGCCTTGGCAACCCCGGCGGACCCGCCCTCAGCCAGGTCCGACCGCCCGACGCCGAGGCGTTCGCCGATGGCGTCGCGGGCCAAGCCGATCAGGATCGGGCCGGCGTCAGCGGGCAGCATCTTCGGCCCCCTGCCCGAGGTCGGCGCGGGCCAGGCCGCCGTCCCGAGAAGTCTCGTTCCCCTGCGATGGGAAGGCCCCGAGCCCGGATCTGTCCTGCGCGCCGGGCGCGGCTGTCTTGTCCCCCTGCGAAGGGTATGCGCCGAAGGCGGCGTAGCCGACGACGCGACGGCGGTCTCCGGCGGTGTCGCCGGAATTGCAGGCGCCGAATAGCGTCAACTTGAGAGCATGCTCCCGACAGGCCAGCAGCAGGCCGTTCACCGGATCGGCCCCGCAAGCCTGTTCGTAGCCGACCGGATCCAACGCCAGGATGCTGTCGATGGTCGCCTGGTCGCGGCGTTTGGCCTCGTCATACGGCAAATAGTGGGAGAGGTCGCTGCTGACGGCGATCAGCGTCTCCGGGCCTCCCCAAACCGCCGCCAAGACCTCGGCCACCTCGGCCGGCGATGCCTGCCCAACCGCCAGCGGGAGCACCTCGGCGCCCGGGAGCACGGTTTGGATGAACGGCAGCTGGACTTCCAGAGAATGCTCTTGGGCATGGGCGGCGGCGTTGGCCTCGACCTGCGGGAAGTCCGCCACGGCTGCCGCGCCCGCCGCCCAGACCGTCGCCAGCCCGAGCGGCGTCTCCAGAGCGTCGGCGTCCGGCAGCGCCAAGCGGCGGGTCGGATAGCGGTGGCACGGGCCGAGAAGCACCACCCGCGTCACACCGGCGTCCCGCACAGCGGCGTACCCCAAAGCGGCAATCGCCCCGGAATACACATAGCCGGCGTGGGGAACGATCAACGCCTTCGGCGCAGGCCCGCTAGCGCTGGGTCCGCCCGCTGCGGCCGGGGCCGAACTCGCGGGCTTCCGGCCTCCCGCCCCAACCGGCCAGGCGGGCCCGACATCGCCCGCGCTCCCCGCGACGGCCAAATCCCGGCCGCCGGCGTCAACCACCGTCTCTGCTTCCAGCTTGCTGTCGGCGTCATCGACGAACTCCCGAACCTGCGCCGCCAGCGCCTGCGCGTCGCGCGGATAGAACATGCCGGCCACCGCCGCCGGACGAACCCTCATCGGCTCCTCCCAACTGCCCGACTGCCGACCGGCCCCGCGCGCCTGCGCGCCCCGGCGTCAGCCGTCCACCAACGATGCTACCCCCGCGTCAGTCCCCGTCGCGCAAGTCGGCTTTGCCGAGCGCCGCGTCAAGACGAGCCTGGGGACGCCAACCTCCTGCTCAGCCGTCGGCGAATCGGCCCGATGACTGCCCAACCCGAGATCACTGTACGCGACGTTCATGCCACCCGTTAGTATGGTAATTTGGGTGGCATGACCAAGACGACCGTCTACCTGGACGAGGAGCACAAGGCCGCGCTGGCGCTGGCCGCGGAGAAGACGGGACGCAAGCAGTCGGATCTCATTCGCGACGGCATCGACCACGTCATACACCAGATCTTGCACACCCGTCCCGCCCTGCAGCCCGCCTCGGACGGCCCGCGCGTGCTCGACCGGGCCGACGAGTTGATGGCGGGATTCGGCTCGTGAGGATCGTCGCCGACACCAGCGGGATCGTCGCCGCCGTGGTGGCGGCCGAGCCCGAACACGCCGCCTGCCGCAGCGTCCTGTCGGAGGCCGCCGAGGTCTTCGTCAGCCCGTGCGTCGTGACGGAGGTCTGCTTCCTGCTGCAATTCGGCGGCCACGCCGCCGCCGTCCACCACTTCTTGGCCAATCTCACCGATGGCTTCTACGAGATCGTGCCGCTGGAAACGCGCGATTTCGCCACCATCGACGCCCTCATGGAGAAGTACGACGGCGGCCTCAAGCGCAAACGGGCCAAGCCGGGCACGCTCGACCTGGCCGACGCCCACAATGTCGTCATTGCCGCCCGCCGCGAAACCAACCTCCTGCTCACCCTCGACCAGGACTACCGCGCGGTCAAGCCCCTGGCCGGCCTGCCCCACTTCGCGCTCCTGCCCGACGATCTGGGCTAGACCAGCGTCTGACCGGCAGAGCCCAGGAGTCGAGTCCGACGAGGCGGCGTAGTCTTTCCCGAGCCGTTCGGACCGGCGAATACCAGAAGCCGCGGTCTACCCATCGACATACTCGCGGCGGCCATCGCCGCACAGCACGTGAGCTTTGCCGAGGGCCCTGTCAAACCGGGCCTGGGGAACGCCGGCTTCCCGATCCCGCTGCACCTGTTGGCGCGAATCGACCCAATGGCGGCCGGCCCGCCATCGCGGCACCCTGTTCGCCTGACGGCTGTCCTACTCCGTGCCAGCCTTGACGGCTTCGGCCATGGGGATGGCGTTGACGCGGCGCCGGCCCAGCATGATCGACACCTCGTAGGTAGCCAGGACGATGGCGAAGCCGGCCAGGACGTACCACCAATTGAGCTTCACGGGCATCATGAACTGGAGGCTGTCGGCCAGCGAGTCGAAGAAGGCCTGCGCGGTGGCCAGCAGGGCGGGCACGCCCAGCAGGTAGCCGACGACCACCACCGGGGCGCTGGAGTCGAGGATCAGGCGGTTGGTCTCGGCTTTGCGATAGCCGAACACTTTCAGCAACGAGATCGCGCCGCGGTTCTCGTCGACGATCAGGCCGGTGGCGAGGTAGATGACGATCAGCCCGATCAGGAACGACACCGCGATCAGCGTGTAGATCATGGGGCCGATTTGGTCGAGCAGCGAGCGCATCGCCTGCTCCACGCCCGCCATCGTCTTGGTGGAGGCGATGGTGTCGGCCGGGAAGGAGAGCTGCT
The DNA here is from genome assembly GCA_031272195.1 of Propionibacteriaceae bacterium. Taxonomy (GTDB): domain Bacteria; phylum Actinomycetota; class Actinomycetes; order Propionibacteriales; family Propionibacteriaceae; genus Propionicimonas. The sequence goes on along the minus strand of JAISUF010000151.1, from coordinate 10,004 downwards.
CCTGGCTCCAGACGCCGATGTACGAGTCGGACGGCTGGCCGAAAAGCTGGTTGTACCGCGCCAGCGGGATCCACATGAACTCGCCGGCGTAGTTGTTGTCGAGCTGTTCGACGGTCACTGTGTGGCGCTGCCAGTTCTCGGTGTCGAAGAACGACACCTGCCCGCCGACGCCGACGCCGAGTTTGCGGGCCAGCGGGGCGGTCAGCGTCACCTTGTCGAAGACGAGGCGCTGGCCGTCCGGCCCGACTCCCCGGATGCAATCGGTGTCGGGAAGCACGCCGGTGACGTAGAAGGTGAAATCCTCGTCCTGCTCCCAGCTGACATAGGCGGCGTTGAACTGCTCCGTCCCCGTCGGCGGCGCCCCCGTGCGCGGAGTGGTGAAGACGTATTCGTACTTCATGTTGTAAAGCTCGTCGATGTCGCCGAGCATCGAGTCGACCGAGCTGCTCATGGTGAAGCCGTAGAGCAACAGCATGGTGGCGACGACTGTGCCGAGCAGCAGGAAGACGGTCCGCGACACCGAGCGCAACTGCGCCCGGATTCGGAACCGGGCCGGGAAGCCGAGACGTCCCAACGGCAGGCGGCGCTCCAGCCAGCCGACATCGGCGCCGGCCTGGCCGCCCTTCATCAGCTCGGCCGGCGGTGTGCGCAGAACGCGGCCGATGACGAGCCACGTCACCGCGCAGAGCACGGCCAACGGCAGCGCGACGGCGGCGACCAGCAGCCACGGAGCGGTCGAAGTGCCGTGGTCGGGCATGGGAAAGGCCGTCAGCATGAAGTCGAACATCGCCCCTGACGCCGCCCAACCGAGGAGCGCGCCCAGAACGCCGCCCGTCAGCCCCACGAGCAAGGGGAACGCCAGGTAGTGGCGGCGCAGCTCGGCCTTGGTGTAGCCCTCGGCGTAGAGCGTGCCGATGACGACCGACTCGCCCTTCAGCGTCCGCCACAAGAGCATGCTCAGGAGCACGCAGCCCAGCGCGAGCATCGCCCCTGGCAGGGCGGCGCTCATGGTGCGCATCACCTGGATCTCCATGGCGACGTACGACACTTGGACTTTGGCGTCGGTGCTCTGCCAGGAGACGATGGTGCGGCCCTGGCCGCGCAGCGCGTTCTTGACGGCGGCCTGTTGGGCCTCCAGGCCGGTCCGGTCGTGGAACTTGACGGCGTAGACCGCCACAGCGTCGTCCAGTTGGGCGAAGTCGGACCTGGCCACGACCGCCGCCCCGAACTTGGCCGGATCGGCCATCAGTTCGGCCTTCGACTTGATGATGTAGATGAAGTTGGGCAGATAGCCGGTGCCGCTGACGGCGTAACGCCGCCCGCCCGCCTGGACCGTGTCGCCGACCGCGTAGCCGTTGGCGTCGGCGAAGGCCTGGTCGAGCATGATCTCACCGTCGGCCGAGGGCAGCTTCCCGGCTTCGACAACGGGTTTGTTGACCGAGTCCATCAGCGAGAAGACGCGCAGGCTCCGATCGGCGTCGACATCGACATCGGCCGTCCCGCCCAGCTCGACATCGGCGTCGAATTGGGCCGCCAGGGCGGCGGCGTCGATCGGCTGGTCGAGGGTGAACTCGGCGTCGGACAGGTTGCCGAGGCGGGCCTCGGCGTCGAAAGTCTGCTCCAAGTCGAGCGAGGCCTGATACATCGTGACCAGGAGCATGGAGGCGAGCAGGAGCAGGAGCGTCGAGCCGATGTAGCGGCCCTTGTGCTCTGCCATGGTCCGAAGGACCTTCCGGAGCATCATCACCACTCGATTCGCTCGGCGGGCATTCGCTCGGCGTTGTGGAGGGTCTCGACGATTTGGCCGTCCCGCAGGCGGAAAACGGCGTCGCCCAGGCCGCCGATGGCTGTGTTGTGGGTGATCATCAGCACCGTCGCGCCGTACTCCTGGTTGACGCTCTGGAGCAGTTCCAAGACGCCGCGCGAGGTCTCGAAGTCGAGCGCCCCGGTCGGCTCGTCGCAAAGCAGCAACTTCGGCCGTTTGACGATGGCCCGGGCGATCGCCACCCGCTGCTGCTCGCCGCCGGACAACTCCTTGGGGAAGGAGCGCTCCCGCCCGTCCAGGCCGACGGCCGCCAGCGCCTCGCCCACGCCCAAGGGGTCGCTGGCGATGTGGGCGGCGACTTCGACGTTCTCGGCCGCCGTCAAATTGGGGATCAGATTGTAGAACTGGAAGACGAAGCCGAGCTTGTCGCGCCGATAGTTGGCCAGCGCGGCGTCGCCCAACTCGGCCAGCGCCAGGCCGTCCACCTCGACCTGTCCCGAGTCGGCTCTATCCACGCCGCCGATGATGTTCATCAAAGTGGACTTGCCCGAGCCGGACGGGCCGAGGATCACCCCTAGCTGTCCGGCGTCAAGCGACAGGCTGACGCCTTTCAACACCTCGCTGCGGGCGGCGCCTTGGCCGTAGCCCTTGCGCAAATCGCTGGTTGTCAGGAACATTTCAACCTCTCATTCCGCCGCGCAGCAGCTCGACCATCTGGTCGGCGCGGGCTTGGGCTCTGGCGACGGCCTCGTCGGAGTCGCCGACCATGTCGGCGACGATGCTCGTCCCGAACTTCTCCGTCACGCCTTGGAAGAACAGCAACAGCGCCGCGTCGTCGAGATCGGTGCGGACGGTGCCGCGCCGCTGGCCGTTGCGGATCAGCTTGATCTCCTCCTCGTCGGCGATCCGCTTCAACTCGCGGGTGATGTCGGCCGTCAAGGCGGCGAAACGGCCCGTCGAGTAGGCCATCGCGAAGGCCATCAGCGTCGGCTCGGAGCGCATCAGCTCGATGCGGTCTTGGGTGCCGGAGCGGAAGTAGTCGTAGACGTCCATGTCGGCCAGCGGCGTCTGGCGGTCGATAGCCGCCATGAAGAACTCGATCGACCACGTCAAGCAGTGCAGGAAGAGGTCCCGCTTGTCGTCGAAGTATTGGTAGACGCTGCCCTTGGCGATTTGGGCGTTCTGGGCGATGACGCCGACGTTGGCCTTCTCGAAGCCGTGCTCCAAGAACTGGTCGATGGCGGCCCTCATGACCCGCTCGCGCTTGTCGGCGTCCAGCCGCTCGAACGTCCGTTTGGGCATCGCCCCTCCCGAAAGTGACTCGTTGGTCACATATTATGACCCGTGAGTCACTTTGGCAAGGGCCGAGGCCGATTCACAGACCTACGAACGCGCCCGCGGCGAACATCAAGTCCAAGAAGTCCTCCACCGTCGCGGCGCGGTTCCAGTCGCGCTGCAGCTCGCAGATCAACTCCGGCACCGTGATCAACTGCGCCCCGGCCTGCTCGACGCGCCGCAGGGCCGTCTCGTGGGCCAGCTTCGTCGTGCCGCCGATCGCGTCCACCACCGGATAAACCTCGTAGCCGGCCTTCAAGGCGTCCAAGGCCGGGAAGGCCAGACAGACCTCCGTCCACAGGGCGCACATGATCAGCTTCTTGCGCCCCGTCGCCTCCACCGCCGCCACGAACTCGGCGTCCTCCCAGGAGTTCATCGACGTGCGGTCGTACGACGGCACCCCGGGCAGGGCCTCCCGCAACGGCGGAATCGTGTCCTGGTTGCGGGTCGTCGCCACATTGACAGTGGTGAGCACGACCGGCAGCTTGTAGGTGGTGGCCGCGCGCGCCACCAAGACGATGTTTCGGATCAACTCGGATGTGTTGATCGAGTTGACCGAGTGGATCTGCGTGGGCTGATAGTCGATGATGACGACCGCCGCGTTCGACGGCGTCAACAAGTGGTCTTCCAATGGGTTGCGCACAGGCGAAATGCTTGACATTGTTACTCCTTCCCCCGTCGCCCATCATGGCGTCGGGCGGGCGCTCGCGCAACCCGCCGGGCCGTCAGGAGCCGAGCCCACCCTCGTCTTGGCGCGCATCCTGCCGCGACCGGCGAAGGTCGTCGCCATCGACGGCGGGCGGGCTTTCCCGCGAGCCGCTGCGCGCCAGGGAGGGGACGTACCCCCTGGCTGGGTGGTGAGAGTGGTGAAAGCGAGCCGCTGCGCGCCACGGGGGGCGCGCCATCGAGGCGGCGGTCGGCGTACCATGCAAGCGCGGGGAATCAGCTCCGCGGTGTTGTTGCGCGATCACGTGTTAGTTGCGCGATCACGTGTGAGAGGTGATTCATGAGTCGGTGCCGTCGCGAGGATGGGCGATGGGTGGTGGATCGCAACCAGGAGGGTCGCCCTCGTGCTGGTGGCACCCGCGCCCGACGACGCGGCGAGGCGCCGCCCAGCGACCACCGGAGTAGGTGCGGACTCATGAATCACCTCTTAGGAGGGTGCCAGATGGCCGATTCCACTGGCGGCGCGGGCGCGGCGCTGGCGACGGCGGCACGGGCCTGCGCGGCGACAATGGTCGTGGCGCTGCCGACGTTCTGGTCGATGCTGCAAATCGGCGCCTGGTGGCGTCCGCCGCTGAACGCGATCGTGTTCGCCGTCATGCTGGGTTTGTCGCTGCCGCGCGCGCTAGTGCGGCCGACTTGGCGTCAGCTTCCCCGCGCTGTGGCGCTGTTCGCCCTCGCCTGCGCGGCCGCCGTCGGCTGCTCGATGCTGCTGGCGCTCGACGATTGCTGGCGGGCCGTCGCAGCCTTGCTCTTCTCGCTCGGAGTCGCCGTCCCAGTCTGGCTGCGCCGCTTCGGAATCGCCTGGCGCAACGCCGGAACCGTCGCCTCGCTGCCGTTCATGGCGGTGCTGGTCCAGCCCCTGCCGGCCGATCCGACCTGGGGATTCCTGGGGTGGACGCTGCTGGCGGCGGCGGTGGCGCTGGCCTGGGCGCTCTTAGTCCGCGCCTTGACGCCGACCGAACCGGAGCGTCCGCCAGTTCGGCCGCCCCAGGCCGGGCTGGAGCCGTCGACGAGCGTACGCGGGCCAACCCCAGCCGTTGGCGATCGCGCGGGCGGCGGGACGTCGAAGAGCCGGGCCCCGGCGGCGCGGCGCGGCGGCCTGGCCCGGATGCCGGCCAGCGCTCGCATGGCCGTCCAACTGGGCCTCGCCACCATTTTGGCCTTCGCCGCCGCCCAGGCCCTCGACCCGGACCACCTCGTCTGGCCGGTGCTGACGGTGCTGGTGGTCACCAGCGCCAATCGCGGCCGCCGCGACGTCCTCGCCAAGGGGGCGCAGCGGCTGGCGGGAGCACTGGCCGGCACCGGGATCGCCGCCGTCGTCTGCAACTTCTTCAAGCCGGGCGACGCCGCCGCCCTGGTCGCGCTGTTCGCCGTCATGGCTTTGGCCGCCGCTCTGCGCCCCTTCGGCTACGCCTTCTGGGCTGCGGGGATGACCGCCTGCCTGGTCTTCCTCTACGGCTATTTCGGGCAGTCCGGCCTGGACCTGCTCGGCCACCGGCTGATCGGCATCCTGGCCGGGGGCGCCTTGGCGATCGCAGCGGCCTGGTTCGTGCTGCCCGTTCGCCAACGGCGCGACGCCTCGGGCGGGCCGCAGCGCTAGCGGCCTGGAGTGTTGCCCAAGCGGCTAATATATTCACATGAATGAAGATACGCAGCTTCGCGCACACGATTACGCGGAGTCCCTGGACTCGGAGCTGGTGGAGCTGGCCGCCGAGGTCTTCACGCTGTTGTCCGATCCGACGCGCATCCGCATCGTCCTGGCGCTGCGGGACGGCGAGCTGACCGTCAACGCCCTGGCCGGACTGGTCGGGAAGCGCCCGACCACGGTCTCCCAACACCTGGCCAAGCTCCGCTGGGCCAAGGCCGTCCAGGCCCGCCAGGACGGCAACCGCGTCTATTACTCGCTGCCCGACGAGCACGCCGTCACCCTCGTCTCACAAGCCATGATGCAAGCCGAGCACGTCGTCTCGGCCGCGCCCGCCCACCACCAGGCGGCCCGATGAGGGACGTTCTCGCCCGCGTCGAGCCGACCGACCTGGTCCGCCTCGGCCTGGTGGCGGCCTGCCTGATCGTCACACTGGCGGGGTTCACCGCCCCCTCGCCCCGCCTGCCGCTGGTCGCCCTGGTCGGGCTGGTCGTCGGCTGCTGGCCGCTGGTGCGCGAGTCGGCCGCCCAGCTCGGCCACCGCCAGATGAGCATGGAGTTGTCGATGCTGGTCGCCATCGCCGCCGCCGCCGCAGTCGGCGAGTGGGTGACGGCGCTGCTGGTGACGGCCTTCGCCCTGGCCGCCGAAATCCTAGAAGACCTGTCGATGGACCGCGGCCGGGACGCCCTGTCCGACCTGATGGCCTTCCTGCCGACGACCGTCCGCGTTCGCCGCGACGGCGTCATCGCCAGCGTCGAGGCGGCCGAGTTGGAGCCCGGAGACCTCGTCGTGGTCGGCCCAGGCGAGGCCATCCCTGTCGACGGGGTGGTCGAGGACGGCCAGTCGAGCGTCGACCAGTCGCGCCTGACCGGCGAGTCGCTGCCCGTCGACGTGGCCCCCGGCAGCGCGGTTTACGCCGGCTGCGTCAACCACCTCGGCCTGCTCGACATTCGCGCCGACCGCGTCGGCGAGTCGAGCAGCTTCGGCCAGATCGTCCAAGCCGTTCGCTCCGCCCAGTCGGTCGAGTCGCCGACCCAGCGGCTGGGCGACCGCGTGGCGGGTTGGCTGGTCGGTTTCGCGGTCGTCGCCGGGGTGGTGAATTTCGCTTTGACGAGGGATGTCGCCTCGTCGCTGTCGCTGGTCATCGTGGCCGGCGCCTGCGGCATCGCGGCGGGCACGCCGCTGGCCGTCCTCGGCGCGCTGGGACGGGCCGCCCGCCACGGCGCGTTCATCCGGGGCGGCGTCCACCTGGAGAACCTCGCCGGGATCGACACGGTCGTCTTCGACAAGACCGGCACACTGACCGAGGGCCGCCTCGACATCGTGGCCGCGCACACCGCGCCGGGCTGGGACGAGTCCGAGTTGTTGCGCCTGGCGGCCTCGGCCGAGGCCGGCTCAGAGCATCCGGTCGGACAGGCCCTGGTCCGGCGGGCGGTGGCCGCCGGCCTGCCTGTGGCCGCCTCGGAGTCGTTCGACTACCAGCCTGGGCGGGGCCTGTCCGCCACTGTCGAGGGCCGGGCGGTCCGCGTCGGCAACCACGACCTCATCCCCGAGGCGGTCGACCACCACTCCGAGTCCGAACACGGCCAAGGCACGACTCACATCCACGTCGCCGTCGGCGACCAGTTCGCAGGCACCTTCGTACTGGCGGACGTGGTGCGGGAGTCGTCGGCCGACGCCGTGCGCGAACTCGAGCAGCTCGGCCTGCGAACCGTCCTTCTGACCGGCGACGCCGCGTCAACCGGGCAGGCCATCGGCCGCCAACTGGGGATCGACGAGGTGCGCGCCCAGCTTTTCCCAGAGCAGAAGCTGGCGGCGATCCAAGCCGAGAAAGCGGCGGGACGGCGCCTGGCGATGGTCGGCGACGGCGTCAACGACGCCCCCGCCTTGGCAGTGGCCGACGTCGGCATCGCCATGGGGTCGGGAACGGAGGTGGCCCGCCGCAGCGCGGACATCGTGCTGATCTCGTCGGACTTGGCCGACCTGGTTCGGCTGGTCCGGCTGGCGCGGCGGATGCGGCGGATCGTCTGGACGAACCTGGTCGGCACGATCATCGTCGACCTGGCGGGCATGGCGCTGGCGGCGCTGGGCGTCATCGGCCCGGTCGCCGCAGCGGTGATCCACGTCGTCAGCGAGGCGGCGTTCATCCTCAACTCGGCCCGCCTGACCCCGATCGGCAAGGCCTGAGCCGCCCCCGCCACGGCAGGCGACCGCACCGGGCCGGTTCGGCGCGCATGGACCCGAACCGATCACACAGGCCGTCGAACAGTTTGGATTCCACGAACTGCCCTTCACAATGGAGCACGCTCTCGCGACGGCAACCCTCCCCTGGCACCACAAGGACCCCTTCGACCGCATGCTCATCGCCCAAGCCTTGAGCGAGGGCCTGCCCGTCGCCACCGCCGACCGCGCCTTCCAGGCTTACGGCCTGATGGTCGTCACCGGAGATTGACGCCGCCCCCGGACGGCCCAGACGGGATCGCGACGCCCCCCGGACGGCGACCGCAGTCGCTCCTGTCAACACCGCACCGATTTCCCACGCACGCCACCCCCTGCAGTCGTGGCCGACCTGCGGGCATCGGCACGCGGACATTCTCACTTGGGCAAGCGTTGCGCTTCCCACGGGGTGTGAACAATTCCCGAACGCACGCAGGACTAGGATTGGGATTGACTATGAGCATGTTGGCTTCCCGTGGCCGTGACGTGCACGGCGGTGACGGGCAATCCTGTGGGGAAGGTTTATCCTGTAAGCAATGGTCTGACACACTGAGCGTATGGTGATCAGTATGGATGAAGAGGGTCAATATTGGCCAAGCCTTCCGTGCAATCGCGTACCAACGGGCGCAATCCAGGAGGTAGGCGTTGAAGAATTGTTCTTCTCTACTACGGATCTCTTGGGTGTCATCACAGCAGCCAACCCAGTGTTTGTGAGACTGTCACATTTTGGCTACCGACAATTGATGGGAGCGCCGCACAACATCATTCGCCATCCACGCATGCCAGGCGGAGCTTTCAAACTGATGTGGGACACGCTGCAGTCGGGGAAGCCGTTCTGCGCCTACGTCGATAATTTGGCGGCTAACGGAAGCACATATTCCGTTTTCGCCACGATCACACCTCTAGGCCACGATGCATACCTGTCGGTACGGTCCCGACCAATGGCAACGAGTCTGAAGACTGCTGCCGATTCACTGTATGACGCCACTCGGCCTGTGGAGTTGGCGGCGCGGTCGAGTGGTGTGTCGGCGCGTCAGGCTGCGGCGTTGGGTTTGGAACACTTGGCGGGTCTTCTGGTCGCCGGGGGGATCCCAAGTTATGACGAGTTCATGTGGACAGCGTTGGCGACCGAGATGAGCCTTCGTCATGGCGCCACGACACGCCGCGACCGACCGAACACGGGTGACCCGCTGAGCAATCTATTCGCCACTGCGGGGCGGCTTGGAGATGAGTTGCAGCGCTGGACACTTCACCAACAACAACTGCAGTCCGCTATCAAAGCCTTGGACCAAGCGTTGCCTGGTCTTCGAGACGCCACCGATGCCGCGCTGGTTGCGGCACGAGAGTTTGAGGATGCTGCGGCAGGCCGCTTCGCTCCGCTGCTGCTCAGCCTGACCGTGTGGGCGCAAATGATGAGCGAGATAGGCGATCTGACTGTGGCGCTCGGGGCGGACTTGGCCAACCTCCGGTCGTCGTCGGCGCAAACGGTGTTCAGGTCATGCCTTGCGTGGCTGCACACAGACACAGTCACGCAGTTCGCCAATGAGTTACTGGACGGAGTCACTGTCCCTGACTATGACTCCGGTGCTGCGTGCTCCGCATTGCGTCTGCTTGGCCAGGCTCTACAAGAGGGTTTCGCGCAGACTCATCAGCAGGAGGCAAGCAATGCGTCGCTGGCTGCTGCCGCGGCAGCCAAGATTGACGAGGTGTGTGGCCTGATCGACATTCCGCGGTCACTCATTGAAAACTGGAAAACAACTATTGCCGACACTAGGGATTCGGCGGTGGCTCGATTGCTTCCGCAAGTCGCGACTGAAGTGAAACGCGCCGACGAACAGTTGCAGTTGCTCACTGGTTTGTCCAGTGACTGCTCAGCCATCGCGGAGGAGCCACCATCTTCATCAGTCGATGCCGCATTGGGTTCTCTGCTGCTCGCTATCAGGGCGGTCATGGCTTGAGGCGCATGCGAACTCTCGAGGTAGTGGACCCTACGCGACAAAGTTCCAGCGCTCACTCATAGGCGATCCTGCGCCAACTCGAAGGCTCGTCGTCCGAGAGCGGCGAGAAGGCCGTCTTCCAAGGCTGAGGCCAACGCTCCGTCACAAAACCTCTCCACTCGGACTTGCCCACCACCTTTCTTCTCCGATACGTCTCAGCAGCCACTCTAGAGGCCGCCACCGACAATTCTTGGGGCTCCTGCCCTCACGCCCATACAGGAGCGCCAGATGGGAGGATTAGCCCATGGACTTGTCAGCAGAAGTGATGGATCGCGCGGCGGGCGTGCTGCTCGGCCAGGCCATTGGCGATGCGCTCGGC
>JAISUF010000146.1 GCA_031272195.1 Propionibacteriaceae bacterium | reverse complement strand
CGATGGTTTACGGCATCGCCAAGATGCTGAACTTCGCCCACGGCGACGTCATCATGGTGGGCGGCGATGTCAGCTTCTTCGCCACCACCTCCTTCAATCTGCCGCCGCTGGCGGGCGTGCTGCTGGCCATGCTTGTGTGCACGGTGTTGGGCGTCACCATCGAGCGGCTGGCCTACCGGCCGCTGCGGCAGGCGTCGGCCCTGGCGGTGTTGATCACGGCCATCGGCGTCAGCTATTTCCTGCAGAACGCCGCGCTGCTGCTGTGGACGTCCAATCCGAAAGTCTTCCCGGCCATCGTCGGCGACTACACCTTCAAGCTGGGCGACCAAATCTCGGTGTCGGCGACGACGCTGGTGGCGATCGCCAGTTGCCTGGTCATCATGATCGGCCTGACGTGGTTCACCGGCCGCACCAAGATGGGCAAGGCGATGCGGGCCTGCAGCGAGGACAAGGGCGCGGCCCAGTTGGTCGGCATCAACGTCAACTCGACGATCTCGGTGGTCTTCGCCATCGGCTCGGCGCTGGCGGCGGTGGCCGGCATCCTGCTGTGCTCGGCCTATCCGACGCTCAGCCCGACGACCGGCTCGATGCCCGGCATCAAGGCGTTCACGGCGGCCGTCTTCGGCGGCATCGGGTCGATCCCGGGGGCGTTCGTCGGCGGCATCTTGTTGGGCGTCATCGAGATTTTCGGCAAGGCCTACATTTCGACGCAGCTGTCCGACGCGATCGTTTTCTTGGTGTTGATCGTCGTGCTGCTGGTGCGGCCAACCGGCCTGATGGGCAAAGTCGTGCAGGAGAAGGTCTGATGAAGCCGTTGCGCGCGCTGCGGGCCCTTGTCGGCCGGAACGTCTTGCCGTATGTCGTTGTCATCGTCGGTTTCGCGGTCGTCCAAGGGCTGCTGTCGGGCGGCCACGTGTCGGCCACGCTGCGCGGCCAGTTGGTGCCGATCTGCGCCTACATCGTGATGGCCGTCTCGCTCAACTTGACGGTCGGCGTGCTGGGCGAGTTGTCGCTCGGCCACGCCGGCTTCATGAGCGTGGGCGCCTTCTCCGGGGTGGTGGCCTGCGTCAGCCTGGGCGACGCCATCGCCGCCAAGCCGCTGCTGCTGGTGGCGGGGATGGTCGTCGGGGCGGCGTTCGCCGGTGTGGCCGGCTTCCTGATCGGCATCCCCGTGCTGCGGCTGCGCGGCGACTACCTCGCCATCGTGACGCTGGCCTTCGGCGAGATCATCAAGAACATCATCAACTGCCTCTATGTCGGCTTCGACTCCAAGGGGCTGCATTTCGGTTTCCTGACCTCGACGGCCGCCCTCGGCATGGACGCCGAGGGGCGCTCCATCCTGAACGGCCCGATGGGCATGGCCAACGTGCCCAGGCTGAGTTCGTTCGCGGCCGGGTTCGTGTTGATCCTGGTGACGCTGCTGGTGGTCATCAACCTCGTCAACTCGCGCTCCGGGCGGGCCATCATGGCGCTGCGCGACAACCGCATCGCCGCCGAGAGCGTCGGCATCTGGGCGACGAAGTACAAGCTGATGGCCTTCGTCACCTCGGCGGCGCTGGCCGGGGCGGCCGGGGCGCTCTACGCGATGAACTTCTCCACCATCGTGGCCAGCAAGTTCAACTTCAACACCTCGATCCTGATCTTGGTGTACGTCGTGCTGGGCGGTTTGGGCAATTTCACCGGCTCGATCATCGCCGCCGCCCTGCTGACGGTGCTGCCGGAGCTGCTGCGCCAGTTCAACGACTACCGCATGCTGGTGTACGCCATTGTGCTGGTGCTGGTCATGCTGGCCACCAACAACGAGTCCTTGAAAGCCTTGTCGGCCCGTCTACAGAGCCGTTTCTCGAGGTCGCGGGAAGCGGAGGTGGCGTCCAATGGCTAGACCCGAGACGAAGCTGGTGCCGCTGCCGGCGACGAACTTCGTGCCCGAACGCGACGTCGCCAAGAAGCCGATCTTGGAGACCCGCAACCTGGGCATCGACTTCGGCGGTTTGGCGGCCGTCGACGGCCTGGACTTGGCCGTCTCCCCGACCGAGATCGCCGGCCTGATCGGACCCAACGGCGCCGGCAAGACGACCGTCTTCAACTTGTTGACGGCCGTCTACAAGCCCTCGCGCGGCACGATCCTGTTCGACGGGCGCGACACGGCCGGGATGAACTCCGTCCAGTTGAACAAGGCCGGGATCGCCCGGACCTTCCAGAACATCCGCTTGTTCGACTCGCTCAGCGTGCTGGACAACGTCAAACTGGGGCTGCACAACTCGTTCCGCTACGGCATGTTCACCGGCATTCTGCGCCTGCCCGGCTATTGGCGCAAAGAGCGGCAGGCCAACGAGCGCGCGGCCGAGCTGCTGTCGATCTTCTCGATGGAGGGTTTGGCCGACCACCGGGCCGGTTCGCTGCCCTACGGCGCCCAGCGCCGCCTGGAGATCATCCGGGCCCTGGCCACCGAGCCGAAGCTGCTGCTACTGGACGAGCCGGCCGCGGGCATGAACCCGTCGGAGACGGCCGAACTGATGGAGAACATCGTCAAGGTGCGCGACACGTTCCAGATCGCGGTGCTGCTGATCGAGCACGAGATGAGCCTGGTGATGGGCATTTGCGAGGGCATTTGCGTGCTCAACTTCGGCAAGACGATCGCCAAGGGCACGCCGTCGCAAATCCAGAACAACCCGCAAGTGGTCGAGGCCTATCTCGGCCGCCGCAAACAGGACGGCGGCGATGCTCAAAGTAACTGACCTGAACGTCTATTACGGCGCCATCCACGCCGTGCGCGGCGTCAGCCTGGAGGTGGCCGAGGGTTCCATCGTGACGCTGGTCGGGGCCAACGGCGCCGGCAAGTCGACCATCTTGCAGACGATCTCCGGCCTGCTGCGCGCCCGCAGCGGCTCGATCTCGTTCCTGGGCGAGGACATCACGACGGTGTCGGCCCACAAACGCCTCAAGCGCGGCCTGGCGCAATGCCCGGAGGGGCGCCGGCTGTTCTTGACGATGACGGTGGCGGAGAATCTGGAGATGGGCGCCTACACCGCCCCGTCGGACAAAACGGCCGGCGACTTGGAGAAGGTCTACACGCTGTTCCCCCGGCTGAAGGAGCGCCGCAAGCAGATCGCCGGCACGCTGTCGGGCGGCGAGCAGCAGATGCTGGCGATGGGGCGGGCGCTGATGAGCCGTCCCAAATTGTTGATGTTGGACGAGCCGTCGATGGGTTTGGCGCCGATCCTGGTCGAGCAGATTTTCGACACGATCCAGGCCATGAACCGCGCCGGGACGACCATCCTGCTGGTCGAGCAGAATGCCCAAATGGCC
>JAISUF010000031.1 GCA_031272195.1 Propionibacteriaceae bacterium | reverse complement strand
GTGGAAATCCTGTGTCCGCTCTGGGCTGGGGGCTTGAATCAGGCGTGAGTCTGCCAGCTAGCCGGGCGCGGACGCAACCGGCAGCGGCTGTTTGGCCGGGATCTTGAAGGTGAAAGTGTCGAGGAATCGCTTGGCGCGGTCGGCGCGAGGGTTGGTGAAGAACTCCAGCGGCGGGGCCGTCTCCACCACCGCGCCGTCGTCCAGGAAGACTACAGTGTCGCTGATGGCCTGGGCGAAGGCCATCTCGTGGGTGACGATCAGCATCGTCATCCCCTCGCCCGCCAACTCCAGAACGACGTCGAGCACCTCGCGCACCATCTCCGGGTCGAGCGAGGCGGTGATCTCGTCCAGCAGCAACACCTCGGGGCGCATCATCAAGGCGCGGACGATGGCGATGCGCTGCTTCTGGCCGCCCGACAGCTCGCGCGGATAGGCGTCCGCCCGGTCGGCCAGGCCGACGCGCTCCAGCCAGCCCATGGCCCGTCCGGCCGCTTCGGCGCGGCCCTCTTTGGCGACCTTCAGCGGGGCCAGCAGCAAATTGTCCATGACGTTCAGGTGGGAGAACAGGTCGTAGCTTTGGAAAACCATGCCGACGCGGGCCCGCACCCGCTCCCACTTCGTGCCCGGCGCGGTCACCTCCTCGTCACCCAGCCAGATCGACCCGCCCTGGATCGGCTCCAAACCGTTGACGCAGCGCAGCAGCGTCGACTTGCCCGAACCAGACGGCCCGATGACGGCCACCACCTCGCGCTGGGCGACCTCCAGCGACACGCCGTCCAGGACGGTGCGCTCGCCGAAGCGTTTGACGATCGAATCCAGGCGCAACACGGCACTCATGCGGTTTGCCATTTCCTTTCCAGATAGCCCGCCAGCTTCGAGATCGGATAGCAGGCGGCGAAGTACAGCGCGAACACCGCGCCGTACACCCACAGCGCGGCGCTGGGATAGTCGAACCGGTTGGCGTCGATGATCTGCTGGCCGACCTTCAACACCTCGACGACGCCGATCAGCACCACCAGCGAGGTGGTCTTGACCATCCGCGTCACCAAGTTGACCGCCAGCGGCGTCAGGCGGCGCAGCGACTGCGGCACGACGATACTCGCCTGCACCTGCACGGGCGTCAGGCCGAGGGCCTGGGCCGACTCGTACTGGTGGCGCGGGATCGACGTCACCGCGCCGCGCACCAAATCGGCCATCTCCGCCGTGCCCCACAGCGTGAAAACGATGACGGCGGCCGCCTGGCCGGACAGGTTGACCCCGGCGTAGGTCAAATCGAAATAGAACACGAACAGTAGCACCAGCGGCGGCAGGACGCGCACCGCCTGGAGATAGCCCTGCAGGACGGCCCGCACCCAGCGGCGGCGGTTCGTCATCAGAATGCCGACGGGCACGCCCAAGACCAGCGAGAACGCCATCGCCGCCAGAGCGATCGACACCGACACCCACAGCCCGCCCAGCAGGCGGGCCAGGTTGTCGCCTTCGAGGAAGACCTCATACCCCGATCCCACGGCGCAGACTCCTCTCCCAGGCCTGGGCCGCCAGCGAGATCGGCTGCAGCAACAGCAGATAGGCCGCCACCCGCAGGGCCAGCGCCTCGACGGTGTTGTAGTCGTTGCCGATCAGGTCTTTGGCGACGTACACCAAATCGGGCAGGGCGACGATCGAGACCACCGAGGTCTCCTTGATCAAGAAGACGACGTTGGCTGTCAACGCCGGCGCGGCCACCGCCACCGCCTGCGGCAGCACGACGTGACGCAGCGCCTGCCACCGCGTCAAACCCAGCGACAGCGCGCTCTCGGGTTGGATACGGTCGACCGCGTCCAACCCGGAGCGCAGCGCCTCGGCCATGTAGGAGCCGCCCAAGAAGGCCAATCCGATGATCGCGCACTGCGTCGCCGAGATGACGACGCCCAGCTTGGGCAGTCCGAAATACAAGAAGAAGAGCTGGACGACCAGCGGGGTGTTGCGCGACAGCTCCGTGTAGGCCCCCGCGAGCTGGCTGGCCAGCGGCGTCTTGAAATAGCGCAGCGCCGCCACCAGCAGCCCGACCAGGGCCGCCGCCGCGATGCCGGCCACGCCGACGGCCAGCGTCAGCAGCGCCGCCTGCCCGTAGAGGGGCAGGTAGTCCCCCACCAGCGTCCAGTCCATCTTCCCGGCCTTCTGGGGCTAGACCTTGCCGCCCTCGACCACCAGGTCGTCGGCCGAGACGGTGGTGCCGTAGACCGGCTCCAGCGTCTCGGTGAAGTCCTTGTGGAAGAAGTTCTCCTTGCCCAGCGTGACGAGTTCCTCGTTCAGCCAGTTCAGCAGGTCGGTGTTGCCCTTCTGGACGGCCCCGGCGATGGTGTCGGCCGGGCCGAGCGTCGTGATGCCGGTGACGAAGCCCTTGTTGGCCTGGGTCCAGGCCAGCGCCTCGGTGTTGTCGGTCACCCAGGCGTCGCCGCGGCCGTCGAGCAGCGCCGAGGTGGCCTCGGTGTACTGCTCGAACTTGGTCAACTTGACCTCCGGGTTGTTGGCCTCCAGATAGGTTTCGGCGGTGGTGCCCTTCACCACGATGGCATTCTTGCCGTTCAACTGGAAGATGTCGGTGATCGGCGCGCTTTCCGGCGAGGCCACCCCCAGCGACACCTTCAGGTACGGGTTGGCGAAGTCGACCTTCTCGGCCCGCTCGGCGGTGACGGTGAAGTTGGCAAGGATCAGATCGACCTTGCCCGTCTCCAGGAAGGCGACGCGGCTGGCCGCCTCGACCGGCACGTATTCGACTTTGACGCCGAGGTCTTGGGCGACCCGGTTGCCGTAGACGACGTCGTAGCCGGCGTACTGCCCCGACGAGTCGACGTAGCCGAAGGGCGCCTTGTCGGAGAAGACGCCGATCTTGATCGAGCCGGCGTCTTTGATCTGCTGGACGGTCCGGGCGCCGACGGCCCCGGAGTCGCTCGGCGCCTCGTTGGCGCCTTCGGCCGGCCCGGCGGCGCAGGCCGTCAGGACGGCCAGGGGCGCGAGCAGGAGGGCGAGTGGTTTGATGTTGATTCTTGACATTAGTTTTCCTAAGTGGTGTTTGGGCGCGGCGAAGCGCGCGCGTTGTTGTGGTGGTTGTCCCGCCCGGCGGCGGATGGCCGACAGGCGGCGCGGCGACGACCCGGGCACAGCTGTCCCAGGTGGCGGCGCGGCGATGCGGTGGGCGGCGGGGTCGGGCCCGGCCAGACTCGGCGACGGCCGCGTCAAGTCAAGGGCGACATCGCTGGGTCATCGTCGAGCCTCCAAACCTCGCAGCGTCTCGACGAGGAAGTCCACTTCGTCGGCCGTGTTGTAGACGGCCAGCGAGGCCCGCACCGTCGCCTCCAGGCCGAAGTGGCGCAGAATCGGCTGGGCGCAGTGGTGGCCGGCCCGGACGGCGATCCCCTCGGCCGACAGCAGCTTGCCGACAGCGGCCGGCTCGTAGCCCTCCAGCGTGAAGGACAACACCGAGGTGCGCGTCGGGGCGTTGCCCAGCAGGCGCAAGCCGGGGATGGCCGACAGCTTGTCGATGGCGTACTCGTGCAGCCAGTGCTCGTAGGCGCAAACCTGCGCCAGGCCCAAGTCGGAGACGTAGCGCAGGGCGGCCGCCAGCCCGGCGGCGTCGGCGATGTTGCCGGTGCCCGCCTCGAACTTGGCCGGGGCGGCCTGATAGGCGGTCCTCTCGAACGTCACGTCGGCGATCATGTTCCCGCCGCCCTGGTAGGGCTCGGCCCGCTCCCACAACCGCCGCTTGCCGTAGACCGCGCCGATCCCCGTCGGCCCGTAGATCTTGTGGCCGGAGAAGACGAAGAAGTCGGCATCCAGGGCCGCCACGTCCACCGGCAGGTGCGAGACCGACTGGGCGCCGTCGACCAGCGTCGGCACGCCGTGGCCGTGGGCGATGGCGATCAGCTCGCCGACCGGGGTCACCGTGCCGAGGGCGTTCGAGACGTGGGCGAACGAGGCGAACTTGGTGCGCGGCGTGAACTGGGCCGCGAACGACGCCAAGTCGACTTGGCCGTCCTCGTCCACCCCGGCCACCCTCAAGACGGCCCCGGTGGCCTGCGCGACCAACTGCCACGGCACGATGTTGGCGTGGTGCTCCAGCAGCGTCAAGACGATCTCGTCGCCGGGCCGCAGCAGCGGGCGGACGATGGCCTGCGCCACCAGGTTGATGCCCTCGGTCGTGCCGCG
The DNA here is from genome assembly GCA_031272195.1 of Propionibacteriaceae bacterium. Taxonomy (GTDB): domain Bacteria; phylum Actinomycetota; class Actinomycetes; order Propionibacteriales; family Propionibacteriaceae; genus Propionicimonas. The sequence continues at coordinate 2,968 of JAISUF010000031.1, read as the reverse complement.
GACGAAGACGATGTCGTCGGCGGCGGGCGCTCCCAGGAAGTCGGCCACCACCTGGCGGGCTCCCTCGTAGGCGTCGTCGGCACGGGCAGCCAAAGCGTGGGCGGCGCGGTGGACGTTTGAGTTCTCGTGCTGGTAGAAGTGCGACAGCCGGTTGACGACGTCCCAGGGCTTTTGCGTGGTGGCCGCGTTGTCGAACCAGACCAGCGGCTTACCGTCGACGCGCTCGGACAGGATCGGGAAGTCGGCCCGGACATCGGCCAGCGAGCGGTTGCCGACCAGGGGCTGGCCGCCGTGTCGGACCCGCGTCTCGGCCCTGTCGGAAACCCCCTCGGGGAAGGCCCAGGGCGCGAGGCCCGGTCCAGGGGTTGGAACGACGCTGGGGGCGACCGGCCCTGGCTGCGGCGCCGAACCGGCGGACGGCGTCGCGCCGATGCGCCCCGCCGCGTCGGGGTCGGCCCCCGGCTCGGGCCACGGCCCCCCGTAAGGCTCTCCAGTCCAGGCTGTTCCACCGTCTGCTGGCGGGACACCACCCCACCAGCCTCCCGCCAGCCGGGCGATCTCCGCCTCGGTGGGCAGTCCGTAAGCGGCCAACTGACTACTTGTAGTCATAGTAGTGGCCCACTTCCACGTCCTCCAGGACGGCGATGGCGTCGTCGGCCAGGATGGCAGCAGAGCAGTAGATCGACAGCAGGTAGGAGGCCAGGCCGTCCTCGTCGACGCCCCGGAAGCGGACGGCCAGGCCGCGCCCCTCGTCGCCGGGCAGGCCGGCCTGGTGCAGGCCGATGACGCCGCGCTTCTCCTCGCCGGTGCGGATCAGCAGGATGTTCGTCTTGCCGGAGGCCGACTCGGGCTTCTTCTTTCCGTCGACGAACAGCTTGTCGGTCGGCACGATCGGGATGCCGCGCCAGCTCAGGAACGTGCCGCCGCGCAGCGTCAGCGTGACTGGGGGCACACCCCTGCGGGTGGCCTCGCGCCCGAAAGCGGCGACAGCCAGCGGGTGGGCCAGGAAGAACGACGGCTCCTTCCACACCTTGGCGATCAAGTCGTCGAGGCGGTCCGGCGTCGGCAGGCCGTCCTTGGCGGACAGGCGCTGGGAGTCGGCGACGTTCTTCAGCAGGCCGTAGTCGTCGTTGTTGACCAGTTGGCTCTCCTGGCGCTCCCGCAGCGACTCGACGGCCAAGGCGAGTTGCTCGGCGGTCTGTTCGTAGGGGGCGTTGTAGAGGTCCGAGACGCGGGTGTCGACGTTCAGAATCGTGGCGATGGAGGCGAGGCGGTATTCGCGCGGCTTGGCGGCGTACTCGATGTAACCCTGCGGAATCTCGTATTTCCGCGGGTCTTGCGAGCAGAGGGCGTCCAGCGGCGTGTCGCCCTCCTCGACCGTGTTGACGCGGTAGATGCCGGTGGCCAGCGCCTTGAAATCGAGGAAACGGGTCAGCCAGCGCGGCGTCAGGGCGCCGTATTGCGGCCTAGTCTTGACGACGTCGGCCAAGTTTGAGGCGCGTTGCAAGCTGAGGGCGTTCAGGGGATTCTCGGTGGTCATGGCTCTCCTTCTGGGATTGGTTGTTTGGTTGGCGTTCATGTGGTTGCTGGGGTGGGCCTGGCTGGTCGGCTCTGGCCGGTCAGGCCGCCAAAGCCGGCAGCAGCGTGTTATCTACGTCCCTTGCCCAGGCCTCGATGCCCTGGTAGAGCGAGAGCATGGGCCCGGTGTAGCCGGCCTCGGCCAACAACCCGATGGCCGTCAGGGACCGCTGGCCGGCTTTGCAGATGAAGACGGCCGCAGTGGCGGGGTCGAGTTCGTCGACGCGCCGGTAGAGCTGGCCCAGCGGCACCGATTTGGCGTTCGGGAAGCGGGCGGCGGCCCGCTCGTGCGGCTCGCGCACGTCGATCAGCTGGATGTGCTGGCCGGCCGCCAGCCGGTCGGCCAGTTGTCGGGCGGTTATCGTCCAGACCAGCGCCGAACCCGTCTCACCGGTGGTCTGCCCGCCCTCTCGGGCCCAGCCCGTGCCGCTCGCGCCGGCCGGATCGCTCGGTGGCAGGGCCGACGGCACCAAGTCAGACGCCGGGGCGGGAAGTTGAGTCGCCTCGACGACCTCTCGGGGAGCTGTCTGGGCGGCTTGCGGCGTCGCGGGATCGCCGAGTCCCGCCAGGTTGCGCACGCGAATGGCGGCGGAGCGACGCTCCCGGCGTGGTTTGGTGATGAATGGCATGTCAATCCTGTGCTCGGTTCGGGTTGGAAACCTGGCGACAGACACCTCGACCGCGTACAAGCGGGCAAGCCTGTGTCGTCAGCGGCACATACAACAACACGCGCAAGTCTGCTGGCGGCCAGCCGCCAACTCAATCACCCGCGTGTCGGACATGCCGCAGACTTTACAACCCGGCCGCCAGAATTCGCAAGTCAGCGACGTGCCGCGCGCCGGGAATGCGGCTCGACGCTGATCGACCAAAGATGACCCGTTTTGCCTCTTCTCTCACGCAAGGGCGGCTCAGCCTGTCACGGGCGGCGGCTCAGCCCAGGCACGCGAAGCACGCGGCCGTGGCAGGACGTGCTGGGCGACCCCTCGCGCGCGGCGGGTTGCTCCAAAGCCGCTCGGCTTCAACTTGCCCGGCCAACCGCTCGCGCGCGGCGGGTTGCCGGACGAGGGGCTATAGTCGCCGCATGGACGCGACCGCCCCCGCCGCCAGCGCGCCGCAACGCTGGTTCTTGTACCTCATGGTGTCGGCCATTGTCGGCTACGTCTACGAATTCCTGCTGTGCACCTTCATGTACGCCGGCTTCGTCAACCAGGGGCCGTTGCGCGGGCCGTGGCTGATGATCTACGGCGTCGGCGGCGTGCTCGTCATCGCCCTCCTGGGACGGCTTCGCGGGCGAAAGCTGCGCCTTGGCCGGGTGAATCTCATGCCGGCGGTGCTCTTCGCCGCCATCTTCGCGATCAGCACGACGGTAGAGTTCTTCGCCCATTGGGCC
>JAISUF010000036.1 GCA_031272195.1 Propionibacteriaceae bacterium | reverse complement strand
TAGCCGCGCTCGGCCAGCAGGTTCTTCGCGGCCGGGGTCAACTCGATGGTCATGCCCTGGTCCGCGAGCCGTTCCGCCAGCTTGGCCACCATGAGGTCCACGATCTGAACGATCTGCTCCTGCGTGAGCTGCGGGAACACGATCGTGTCGTCCACGCGGTTGAGGAACTCGGGGCGGAAGTGCTGCTTGAGCTCGTCCTGCACCTTGTTCTTCATGCGCTCGTAGTCGGTGGCCAGTTCGCCGCCGGCCTGGAAGCCGGTCATGACGCCCTTCGAGATGTCCCGCGTGCCGAGGTTGGTGGTCATGATGATGACGGTGTTCTTGAAGTCCACCACACGCCCCTGCGAGTCGGTCAGGCGGCCGTCCTCGAGGATCTGCAGCAGCGAGTTGAAGATGTCGGCGTGCGCCTTCTCCACCTCGTCGAACAGGACCACGCTGAAGGGCTTGCGCCGCACCTTCTCGGTCAGCTGGCCGCCCTCTTCGTAGCCCACGTAGCCGGGAGGCGAGCCGAACAGCCGCGACACCGTGTGGCGCTCGGAGAACTCGGACATGTCGAGCTGGATCAACGCGTCCTCGTCACCGAACAGGAACTCGGCGAGCGCCTTGGCCAGCTCGGTCTTGCCGACGCCGGTGGGGCCGGCGAAGATGAACGACCCGCCGGGCCGCTTGGGGTCCTTGAGGCCGGCCCGCGTGCGGCGGATGGCCTGGGACAGCGCCTTGATGGCCTCGTCCTGACCCACCACGCGCTTGTGCAGCTCCTCCTCCATGTGGAGCAGGCGGCTGGATTCCTCTTCGGTCAGCTTGACCACGGGGATGCCCGTGCTCATGGCCAGCACCTCGGCGATCAGTTCCTCGTCCACCTGGGCCACGGTGTCGAGGTCGCCCGAGCGCCACAGCTTTTCGCGTTCGGCGCGCTGTTCGGTCAGCTTGCGTTCCTCATCGCGCAGGCCGGCGGCCTTTTCGAAGTCCTGCTCGTCGATGGCCGCCTCCTTGTCGCGCTTGGCGGCCACGATCTTCTCGTCCAGCTCACGCAGCTCGGGCGGGGCGGTCATCCGGCGGATGCGCAGGCGGGCGCCGGCCTCGTCGATCAGGTCGATGGCCTTGTCCGGCAGGAAGCGGTCGTTGACGTAGCGGTCGGCCAGGTTGGCGGCCGCGACGAGGGCGCCATCGGTGATGGACACGCGGTGGTGGGCCTCGTAGCGGTCGCGCAGGCCCTTGAGGATCTCGATGGTGTGCGCCACGCTCGGTTCGTTGACCTGGATGGGTTGGAAACGCCGTTCCAGGGCCGGGTCCTTCTCCACGTACTTGCGGTACTCGTCGAGCGTGGTAGCGCCGACGGTCTGCAGCTCGCCGCGCGCCAGCATCGGCTTGAGGATGGAGGCGGCGTCGATGGCGCCCTCGGCGGCCCCGGCGCCCACGAGCGTGTGGATCTCGTCGATGAACAGGATGATGTCGCCGCGGGTGCGGATCTCCTTGAGCACCTTCTTGAGGCGTTCCTCGAAGTCGCCGCGGTAGCGGGAGCCGGCCACGAGGGACCCGAGGTCGAGGGTGTACAGGTGCTTGTCCTTGAGGGTCTCGGGCACGTCGCCGCGCACGATGTCCTGGGCCAGGCCCTCGACGATGGCGGTCTTGCCGACGCCGGGCTCGCCGATCAGCACGGGGTTGTTCTTGGTGCGGCGCGACAATACCGTCATGACCCGCTCGATCTCCTTGTGGCGGCCGATGACGGGGTCGAGCTTGTTCTCGCGGGCGGCCTGTGTCAAGTTGCGGCCGAACTGGTCGAGGATGGTCTGGCCGGTCTGCGGCGGCCCGGCCTCGGGCGCGCCGGACATGGCGGCCTGCTTCTCGTTGTAGCCGCTGAGCATCTGCAAGACCTGGTTGCGAACGCGGCTGAGATCGGCCCCCAGCTTGATCAACACCTGCGCGGCGACGCCCTCGCCCTCGCGGATCAGGCCGAGCAGGATGTGCTCGGTGCCGATGTAGGGGTGGTTGAGCTGGAGGGCCTCGCGCATCGAGAACTCCAGCACCTTCTTGGCGCGGGGCGTGAACGGTATGTGGCCGGCCGGAGACTGCTGCCCCTGCGCGACCAGCGTCTGCACCTGCTCGCGGACCGACTCCAGCGACAGGCCGAGTTGCTGCAACGCCTTGGCGGCGACGCCCTCGCCCTCGTGGATCAGGCCGAGCAGCAAGTGTTCGGTGCCGATGTAGTTGTGGTTCAACAGCCGAGCCTCGTCCTGGGCTAGGACGATGACCCGCCGGGCGCGATCGGTGAAGCGATCGAACATCTAGACTCCTTCTTCTGGCCTCAGTCTACTTAACCTGGCCTAGACGTGCGCGGCTTCCAGCTTTCGCTGAAGGCCGAACAAAATTAAGTCTACCAGGCTCAACTCTGCGTCGAGCCTGGTAGACCAGGAGCCAACTGCGAGCCTCAGGCGTGCGCCTGCTGGTAGGCCTCCCGAATCTCGGCCGAAACCCGGCCGCGGGCCGAGATCTTCATGCCCTGGCTGACCGCCCAGGCGCGGATCAGGCCGGCGTCGGTGGTCGAGCCCCCCTTGCGGGCGCGGCCGCGCCGTCCGCCAACCTTGCGACCGGCCGCCACGTACTCGGCGATCGCCGCCCGCAACGCCGTGGCATTCTTGTCCGACAGGTCGATGACGTATTCGTTGCCGTCCAGCGCGAATGCCACCGTCTGGGTGGCCGGGCCACCGTCGATATCGTCAATAAGTTCAACACGCGTCTTTTGCGCCATGAAACCCTCCGTTTTTTCCTCTCCGAGACGCCGCCACCGACGTCTTGCGGATTCCCTTTCGCATAGAGCATATCCTAAAGTTCTAAGAAATCAATCGCGCGACGCCGTCGCGTCGGGGTTATGTGAGGCGCCGTGCGCCATTCACCACGGACGTTCTGGCTTGCCAGTACCTAGATACCGGGCCGCGTCGGGGCCGGAATGCCTAGTTTGCCGACTGGGCGTACCCATTGCGGCGCGTCGAGCGGGCCGATTCGGATCAGTCGTGCGCCGAGGGCTGATCCGGGTCGTCGTCGTCCACATGGAGGGCGCGCTGCAGCAGGTAACCGGCCGCCACCAAGACGACTGCGCCGACCAGCGACACCAGCGACGAGGCCAGGCGCTCGCGCGGATATTCGGCCGCCAGGCGGGGCCAGGCGTCGACGGCCAAGACCGTGTAGGCCCCCGCCAGCGCGCCGCCCGCCAGCGCCGCCGCCCGGCCCAGCGCCAACAGCGTCACGGCGGCCCGCGGCAGGGTTCGCCGATGGCGCAATTTGACGATCGCCAACACCAGCAGCAGGCCGGCCGCGGCAGCCAGCGCGACCGCCGCCGCCAAAGGCGTGCGGGGGGCGGCGCCACCCCACGAATGGGCCAATGACAACGCCATATACATCGCGCCACAGCCGATGGCGAAGGCCGCCGCGACGACCGCCGGCGATGTGTAGGTCAACTTCGGGCCAGCCATGCGTCAAGCCTCGTCGACGAGCAATCGGCCCAGGTCTGGGCGCCGCCGCACGCCCGAGGCGTCCAGCCGGGCCGCCAGCTCGGCGACGGGGCCGCGCCCCGGCAGGACGGCGTCGGGTTGGGCCTCCAGCCACGGCACCAAGACGAAGGCCCGCTGGTGGGCCCGCGGATGCGGCAGCGTCAAGTCGTCGGTCCTGACGACGCGCTCCCCGGCCGCGATCAGGTCGATATCGGCGGTGCGCGGTCCCCAGCGGATGGTCCGCCGCCGCCCGAGCAGTCGCTCGACCCGCTGCCCGGCAGCCAGAACCCGCGCCGGAGCCAGGGCCGAGTCGAACACCATGACGGCGTTGAAGAAGTCGTCTTGGTCCCCATAGCCGACGGGACGGGTTTGGTAAATGCTGGAAACCGCCCAAATGCGGCCGTCGGCGGCAACTAGGAGTTCCTCGGCGGCGGCCCGCAGCAGGGCTGCCCGATCGCCAAGATTCGAGCCGAGCGAGACAACGTAGCGCGTCTCAACGCCCATGGGACACCTCGACGCTAACGTCGGCCACCGGATAGGGCATGGCGGCCTCCGGTTTATGGACTCTCACACGGGCCCGGCGGACCGCTGGGTAATCTAGACAGATTCGGGCGATTCCGTCGGCCAGGGTTTCCAACAATCCAAAGGAGTTGTCCTCTACGAAACGGCCGATCCGGCCTGCCAGTTCGGCGTAGTCGACTGTCGAGGAGATGTCGTCGTCGACCGGCCCGGCGGCCAGGCGGCAACGCGCGTCGATCACGAAGCGCTGCGCCGCCAGCCGCTCGGCGGGCAGCACGCCGTGGACGCCGAACGCCTCGATGCCCTCCAGGTTGATGACGACCTCAGCCATCCAGCCGCTCCACGACGGCGATGGCGTCGCGCTGCGCCAAGACGTTGTGGACCCGCACGCCCCACACCCCGCGCGAGGCCAGGATGGCCGTCAGCGCGACGGTGGCGTCGTCGCGCCCCTTCGCCGGGCGGGGGGCGCCGTCGCGGGCCAGCAACTCGCCCAAGAAGCGTTTGCGGGAGGCGCCGACGAGCAGCGGGCAGCCGAGTTCGGCGAAGGCGTCGAGGTGTCGCAACAGCGTCCAGTTGTGGTCGGCGCTCTTGGAGAAGCCGAGGCCGGGATCGACGACCAACTGGTCGGCGGCCACGCCGGCGGCCAGCGCGGCGTCGACGCGCTGGGCCAAGTCGCGGCGGACGTCCTCGACGACGTCGCCGTAGCCAGCCGACGGGTCGCCGCCGGGATGGCCGGGCCAATGCATGGTGACGAAGCCGACGCCCAATCCGGCGACCGTTTCCAGCATGGCCGGATCGGCCAGGCCGCCCGAGACGTCGTTGATGATCGACGCCCCCGCGCCGACGGCGGCTTGGGCCACCTCGGCCCGCATCGTGTCCACGGACACCACCGCGCCCGCGGCCGCCAGTTCGGCCACCACGGGGACGACCCGGCCCAACTCGACCGCGGCCGGGACGCGCTGCGCGCCGGGACGGGTCGACTCGCCGCCGATGTCGAGGATGTCGGCGCCCTCGTCCAACAGCCGCCGCCCGTGCTCCACGGCGCGGCGCGGGTCGGAATGCTCTCCGCCGTCGGAGAACGAGTCCGGGGTCGCGTTGACGATCCCCATCACCAGCGTCCGTTCTGCATGTGGAAGGGAAGTCACCTAGGCAAGGATAGTTGAAAGCCGGGGTCGTTTGGCCGGTTCGCCCAAGTCTTGGCCATCCGGGCGCCGCCCCTGGCCGGGTCAGCCCAGGATCAATCCCATCGCCTCGGCCCTGGTGGCCGGGTTGCGCAGGATGCCGCGCACCGCGCTGGTGACCGTCTTCGAGCCGGGCTTCTTGACGCCGCGCATCGTCATGCACAGGTGTTCGCACTCCAAGACGACCAGCACGCCCTGGACGCGAAGGTGCTCGACCATCGCGTCGGCGATCTGCGAGGTCAGGCGCTCCTGGACCTGCGGCCGTTTGGCGAAGGCGTCGACCAGGCGGGCCAGCTTGCTCAGGCCGGTGATGCGGTGCTCGCTGGGGATGTAGGCGACGTGCGCCCGGCCGGTGAACGGCAGCAGGTGGTGCTCGCAGGTGCTCCAAACCTCGATGTCTTTGACGAGGACCATCTCGTCGTGGCCGAGGTCGAAGGTCGTCGCCAAGACCTCCGCCGGATCGGCGTCCAGGCCCTCGAACAGCTCGGCGTAAGCGCGGGCCACGCGGGCGGGCGTCTCGCGCAGGCCCTCGCGGCCGGGGTCTTCGCCGATGGCCGCCAGGATCTCGCGGACGGCGGCCTCGATGCGGGGCTGGTCGACCGGCACGCTCAGTCCTTGCCTTGCTCCGAGCCCTCGCCTGGGCCCGCGTCGCCGCCGGGGGGCAGGTCGCCTCCGTCGGGCGGCGGCTGGTCGGCCGGACCCCAGAACTGCCGCTCGGAACCGGCTGGCGGCTGCGGCGGCTGCGGCAGCGGGGCGCCGCCGGGGGGCGACACCGGCGGATAGGCCTGGGGAAAGCCCGTCGTCACCGGCGGATACGGGCCGGCCGATCCCGGATAGGGGCCCGGCGCCGGATACGGCGGATAGGGGGTTTGGCCGCCGGGATAGGGCGTCTGATAGGGGCCGGACGGATAGCCGCCCGGCGGCGGATATTGGCCCGGATAGGGGCCGGTGACGGGCGGATACGGACCGGCCGAGCCGACGGGAGCCGACGGCGCGCCGGGTCCGCTCGGCGCGGGCGGATATTGGACGGGCTGGCCGGGCTGGGCGTTGGCCGGCTGGGCGGGCGGCGGCTCGATCGCCTTGGGCGCCCGCGGCGGCTCGACCGGCGGCTGGTCGGACGGGACGCGGGAGTCGGAGCCGGTCCAGGCGGGGCGCTCGGGCCAGCGCTGCAGCGGCTCGAAGATCTTGGCCACCTGCTCCTTGTCGAGCGTCTCGTGCTCGAACAGTTGGCGGACCAGCTCGTCGAGGACGGCCCGGTTCTGGTTGAGACAGTCGAAGGCCTCCTGGTGGGCGGTGGAGATCAGCTTCGACACCTCCTCGTCGACGATGGCCGCCGTCGCCTCCGAATAGTCCTTCAGGTGGCCGTAGTCGCGGCCCAGGAACGGGTCTTGGTCGCCGGTGCCGATGCGCACCGCCCCCAGCGACTCCGTCATGCCGTATTGGGTGACCATCGCCCTGGCGACCTTGGTGGCCTTCTCGATGTCGTTCGACGCGCCGGTCGTCGGGTCGTGGAAGACCAGCTCCTCGGCGGCCCGTCCGCCCAGCATGTAGGCGAGCTGGTCGAGCAGCTCGCCGCGGGTGGTGGAGTACTTGTCGGCGTCGGGCATGACCATCGTGTAGCCCAGGGCGCGTCCGCGCGGCAGAATCGTCACCTTCTGAACGGGGTCGGTGCCGGGCATGGCGGCCGCCACCAAAGCGTGCCCGCCCTCGTGGTAGGCGGTGATCAGCAGCTCCTTCTCGTCCATGACGCGGGAGTGCTTCTGCGGCCCGGCGATGACGCGGTCGATGGCCTCGTCGAGCTGTGGCTTGCCGATGTAGCGCAGGTTGCCGCGGGCGGTCAGCAGGGCCGCCTCGTTGAGGACGTTGGCCAGGTCGGCGCCGGTGAATCCCGGCGTCCGCTTGGCCACCGAGTCGAGGTCGGCGTCGGGGGCGAGCGGCTTGTTGGCGCCGTGGACCTTGAGGATCGCCAGGCGCCCCTTCATGTCGGGGGCCTCGACGGGGATTTGGCGGTCGAAGCGCCCCGGCCGCAGCAGGGCCGGGTCGAGCACGTCGGGCCGGTTGGTGGCCGCGATCAGGACGACGCCGCCGTTGGTGTCGAAGCCGTCCATCTCGACCAGCAACTGGTTGAGCGTCTGCTCGCGCTCGTCGTGGCCGCCGCCCATTCCGGCGCCGCGATGGCGCCCGACGGCGTCGATCTCGTCGATGAAGACGATGGCCGGGGCGGCCTCCTTGGCCTGCTCGAACAGATCGCGCACCCGCGAGGCGCCCACGCCGACGAACATCTCGACGAAATCGGAGCCAGAGATCGAGAAGAACGGCACGCCCGCCTCGCCGGCCACCGCCCTTGCCAGCAGCGTCTTGCCGGTGCCGGGCGGGCCGTACAGCAGGACGCCCTTGGGGATTTTCGCCCCGACGGCCTGGAACTTGGCCGGCTCGGACAGGAACTCGCGGATCTCCTGCAGCTCCTCGATGGCCTCGTCGACCCCGGCTACGTCGGCGAAGGTCGTCTTCGGGGTGTCTTTGCTGGCCAGCTTGGCCTTCGACTTGCCGAAGCCGAGCACTCGGTTGCCGCCGCCCTGCAGGTTGTTGATCATGTAGAAGAAGACCACCGCGATGATGACGAACGGCACCACCGACAGCAGGAAGGTGACGAAGATGTTCTGCTGCGGGTTCTCGGCCTTCCAGGAGTCCAGCGTCTTGGCGGTGTAGCGGGCGTTGAGCCGCTCGATGACGCTCTGGCTTTGCGAGCCGACCCAGGCGGTGACGTATTTCTGCGGCGGGTTGTCCTTCGTCTCGACCTTGATCAGCTGCTCGCCGTCGACCAGGACGACCTCTTTGAGCGGGGTGTCGGAGTTGATCAGGGCGATCACCTCGCTGGTCGGCTTGTCGGTGTAGCCGCCTTGGTTGCTGACGAGCGACGAGATGAGGAAGAACGCGATCAGCAGCACGCTAATCAGCACGAACGGCGAGCGCAATATCCTGGCGTTTTTCATTACCTGCCTTTGTCGGTTTCAGGACCCCAAGCCTAGCTGACCGCCCCAACGCCTTCCGACCATCGGGCTGTGGGCCGCCTGTGCCTCCCGCCCCGTCGGCCAGACCGGCCGCAGCCGGCCAACGGGGCCTGCTCAGGCGTAGATGTGGGGGCTGAGGATGCCGACGTCGGTCAGGTTGCGGTAGCGGCCGGCGTAGTCCAGGCCATAGCCGACGACGAAGCGGTTGGGCAGGTCGTAGCCGACATAGGCGATCTCCAGCGGCGACTGGATGGCCTCCGGCTTGCGGAACATCGTCATGATCTTCAAGCTGGCCGGGTCGCGCGAGGCCAGGTTCTGCATCAGGTAGGTCAGCGTCAGGCCGGTGTCGATGATGTCTTCCACGACGATGACGTGGCGCCCCTCCAGGTTGGTGTTGAGGTCTTTGAGGATGCGCACCACCCCGGAGGTCTGCGTCCCCGAGCCGTATGACGAGACGGCCATCCAGTCCATCTCGCAATGGATCTTGAGGGCGCGGGACAGGTCGGCCACCACCATGACGGCCCCGTTCAACACCCCCACCAGCAGCGGGTTCTTGCCCTCGTAGTCGGCGTCGATCTGGGCGGCGACCTCGCGCACGCGGGCGTCGATCTGGTCTTTGGTGTAGAGGATTTCGGTCAGGTCAGAAGAGATGTCAGTGGAATCCACACCGAGCAATCTACCCCGAATCGCCAACCGAACCGCGCGCGGCCGAACATGTGGACCAGCCAGCCAGGCCCAACTGCGGGCGAGCCTGACACTCGCCCTTGGCCAGAAAAGGTAGGCTAGATGCCGTCGCTGGTCGTAGCTGGGAGCCCGCATGAACCAATCGGCAACGCCCGCCAGACTCGGGGTGCTGCTTGCTCTGGCGCTGATCGCCGCCCTGACACCGGCGACCCCCGCCCGCGCCCAATCCGGGATGGCCGTGTGGGCCTGGGGCAGCGGCGACTACGGACAACTCGGCGACGGCGGCACTGCCGACCGCGCCACGGCGGCCAAAGTCGCCAACCTGGGCGACGTCGTCAGCCTCGCCACCGACGGCTCCACCACGCTCGCCGCCACCGGCGACGGCAGCCTGTGGGCGTGGGGCTACAACAAGTGGGGGCTGTTCGCCGACGACTCGACCCAAGACCGCAGCCTCCCGGCACAGGTGAAGGCTTTCAGCGGCGTCAAGTCTGTGCAAACCAACGGCTCCAGCGCCTTCGCCACCACCGCCGCCGGCGCCACCTGGGCTTGGGGCGACAACCAATACGGGCAGTTGGGCTTGGGCGTCACAGACGCCTCGGCCCAAACCAAACCAGCCAAGTTCGCCGCCTTGACCCGCGTCACACAACTGGCCGTCGGCTCGCTCAGCGTCTACGCCTTGCGCGACGACGGCACCGTCTGGGCCTGGGGTTACAACGGCATCGGCCAGTTGGGCGACGGCGAGGCCTCCCACCAAGTCTGCGGCAAGCCGCGGTCGATGCCCGAGGCCAGCTCCGACTGCAGCCCGACGCCGGTGCGCGTGGCCTCGCTGACCTCCGTGACGTCGATCGCCGTCGGCGAGAGCGCGGCCTACGCCGTCAAGTCGGACGGCACCGTCTGGGCCTGGGGCGACAACAGCTCCGGACAGTTGGGCGACGGCGAGTCGTCCCACCAAAGCTGCTGGGAGGCCGGGTCGGCACTCGTCGATTGCAGCACGACGCCGGTCAAGGTGGCGGGTTTGTCCAACGTCGCCGCCGTCGCCGCCTCGACCGCCTCCGCCTACGCCGTCAAATCGGACGGCACCGTCTGGGCCTGGGGCGACAACAGCTCGGGCCAATTGGGCGACGGCACTTTCACAAAGCGGTCCAAACCGGTCCAGGCCGCCGTGACGGGCGTGGCGTCGGTCAGCGCGGGAGGATCGACCGCTTACGCGCTCAAGTCGGACGGCAGCCTGTGGGCCTGGGGCTACAACCACGAGGGACGCCTCGGCGACGGCGTCGCCTCGCACCAGCGCTGCGGCGGCTCCGATTGCAGCCCGACACCGGTCCGGGTGGTCGGCCCGAGCGACGTGAAAGCCGTTGTCGCCGGGCCAAGCGCGGCCTACGCGCTGGCCGACGGGCCGGCCGCCGCCTGCCTGTCGTGCGGCGCGGTCGCCAAGGCCGCCAACTTGGCTTGGAGCGGCCAGGCGGCCGCCCCCAGCGTCACCTTGACCCTCGGCGGCAGGCGCCTGGTGGCCGGCGTCGACTACACCGTCACCGTTTCAAGCGGCGTGGCAATCGGCAAAGCGACAGCCGTCGTCACGGCCAAGAATCTGGCGTCCTACACCGGCTCGCTGACCGTCTCCTACAAGATCGTCCCCAAAGCCACCAAGCTGACCAGGGCGGCCGCCGGCGCCAACTCGGCCAAGATCGCCTGGAAGAAGGTCTCGGCCAAACAGAAAATCACCAAGTACCAGGTGCGCTACCGCCTCAAAGGCGGCAAAGTTTGGACGACGAAGAACTACTCCGCCAAGAAATCCAAGGCCACCGTCAAGGGCCTGGCCAGCGGGCGGTCCTACGTTTTCCAGGTGCGGTCCTACAAGACGGTATCGGGCGTGAAATACTACTCGGCCTGGAGCAAGTCGCGGACCGCCAAGAACATCTTGCAGGGCTGACGCCAGAGGGGCGCCAACCCCGAACCGGCCAGGCCGCGCGAGACAGTCACCGCGCCAGTGGTCGCGCCGGGCTCTCAGCCCGCAGACGGCCCTCCTGGCGGCGGACCACCAGCCGGGGAACCTCGACGAATTTCTGGCCGCGCCAGCCCGTCACCAAGGCGTCGACGGCCTCGACGTTGGCCAGCGACAAGTCCTGGGCGCCGTTGCCCCTCAACCAGTCGCGCAAGACGCGGCTCCTGATGGCCGACGGCAGTTCGGACAGCGCGGCCACCGCAAGCTCGGCCCCCCCGAACCCCGGCGCGCCCTCGGCGGCCAGCGGCAGCCCGCTGTCGTCATACGCGGCTCCCCCGAACCCCGGCTCCGCAGATGCCAGCCCGGCCCGCGGCCACCGCGCCGCCTCGCCCGGCCCTTCGGCACTGGCCGCCAAACTAGACGACTCCCACGCCGCTGCCAAGCCGTCCAGACAGTCGGCGTCACGGGCGGCCAGCCGGGCGGTTCGGGCCAGCGCCTCGGCGATGCCGGGCCCCAACTGCTCCTCCAGCATCGGCAAGACGGCCTGGCGCGCCCTGACGCGGGCGTACGACTGGTCGCGGTTGTGCGGATCGTCCCACCACTCCAAGCCCAGCTCGCCGCAGGCCTGGCGCGTCTGGGAGCGCCGCAAGCCGAGCAGCGGGCGGCGGAAAATGCCCCGCCGGGCCGGCATCCCGGCCAGCGAGCGAGTGCCCGAGCCGCGGGCCAAGCCGAGCAGCACCGTCTCGGCCTGGTCGTCGAGGGTGTGGCCCAAGAGGACCGTCTCGCCGGGCAGCGCCTCGCCGGCCAGCGCCGCGTAGCGGGCCGCCCTGGCCGACGCCTCGGGGCCCCGTCCGTCGTCAGCGACGGCGATGGCGACCACTTTGGCGTCCAAACCCAAGTCGGCCAATTGGCCCGCCGCCCGCTCGGCGATCTCGCCGGAACCGTCCTGCAGGCCGTGGTCGACGACGACTGCGCGCGCCGAGCGCCGAAGCCGTCTGCCCGCGACGGCCGCGCCGGCCGCCAAAGCCAAAGAGTCCGCGCCGCCGGAACAGGCCACCAGCGC
>JAISUF010000018.1 GCA_031272195.1 Propionibacteriaceae bacterium | reverse complement strand
GCTCATCCAAACCCAGATGCCTGTACCCTTGACTCACAGAAGTGCAACCCTTCCCTCACAGTGATGCTCGACACGTCACATGCTAGGCAAGGCGTTGCACTTCTGCTTTGAACTGGGGGTTTCCGATGTCGTCTGCCCGATGGAGTAAGCTGGCACTCGGACTTGTTGAGTGCTAACGCTGGAGGCGCGATGTTGGACGATCGCAAGCTCGCGATCTTGCGGGCCATTGTGACCGACTACGTGTCCATGCGCGAACCGGTCGGGTCGAAGGCGCTGGTCGAGCGCTACAACCTCGACGTCTCCCCGGCCACCGTCCGCAACGACATGGCCGTGCTGGAGGAGGAGGGCTACATCACCCAGCCCCACACCTCGGCCGGGCGCATCCCGACCGACAAGGGCTATCGGCTGTTCGTGGACCGGCTCGGCGCCGTCAAACCGCTGTCGCCGGCCGAGCGGCGGGCCATCGAGACGTTCATGGCCGGGGCCCTCGACGTCGACGACGTCATCCGCCGCACGGTGCGCCTGCTGGCCCAAATCACCCAACAGGTGTCAATCGTCCAATATCCGGTGATGTCGACTGCGGTCGTGCGGGGCGTCGAGATCGTCCAGTTGACCAGCCAGCGGGCGATGGTCATCCTGGTCAGCTCGACCGGGCGGGTCGACCAGCGCCCGATCGAGACCGGCGGGGCCGACGCCGAGGCCATCGCCGCCGTCCGGGGCCGGCTCAACGGCGAACTCGTCGGCCTGTCGCAGGCCAAAGCCATGGAGGCCGTCGGCGGTCTGCTCGACCGCCTGCCGCCGGCCGAGCGACCACTCGGCAACGTCGTCGCCGCCGCCTTGGTCGAGATGCTGGGCGCCGACCCGTCCACCAAAGTGATGGTCGGCGGCGTGCCCAACCTGACCCGCTTCTCCGACCAGTTCGAGACCACCGTCAAACCGGTCCTGGAGGCGTTGGAGGAGCAGGTCGTGCTGCTGCGGCTGCTGGGCGAGGCGTCGTCCTCTCCCGGCGTGACGGTGCGCATCGGCCACGAGAACCCCTACGAGCCGCTCCACTCCACCTCGGTGGTGGCCAGCTCGTACGGCCCGGCCAGCGACGCCTGGGCGACGCTCGGCGTGGTCGGACCCACCCGGATGGACTATCCCTCCACCATGGCGGCCGTGCGCGCGGTCGCCCGCTACGTTGGACGATTCCTCGAAGGATGAGTGTGAGCACCGACTACTACGAAGTTCTGGGCGTTCCCCGCGACGCGACCGGCGACCAGATCAAGAAGGCCTACCGCAAACTCGCCATGCGCTACCACCCCGACGTCTCCGACACCGAGGACTCGGCCGAGAAGTTCAAGCAGATCGGCGAGGCCTACGAGGTGTTGCAAGACCCCAACAAGCGGGCGGTCTACGACCGGGGCGGCGATCCGCTGGGCGGCGGCTTCTCGGCCGGGGGCGGCTTCGGCGGCTTCTCGGCCGGCGGCTTCGACTTCACCAACCTGGTCGATGCCATGTTCGGCCAGACGACCCGCCGCGGCCCCCGCTCGCGCGTCCAGAAGGGCCAAGACTCGCTGGCCAAACTCGACCTGACGCTGGCCGAGGCCGCCTTCGGCGTCACCAAACCGCTCAAAGTCACCCTGGCGGTGGTCTGCCAGCGCTGCAACGGCAAAGGCTCGGCCGACGGCGCCGACCCGGTGGCCTGCCCGACCTGCCACGGCCAAGGCGAGGTCGTCCAAATCCAGCGCTCCTTCCTCGGCGACATCCGCACCTCGGCGCCCTGCCCGGCCTGCCACGGCTTCGGCAACGTCATCCAGAACCCCTGCCCGGAGTGCTCCGGCGAGGGGCGGGTGCGCGGCAGCCGCACCATCAACGTCAAGATCCCCCCCGGCGTCAGTTCCGGCAACCGCATCCACCTCGACTCGCAAGGCGAGGTCGGCCTGGGCGGGGGGCCGGCCGGCGACCTCTACGTCGAGTT
This sequence comes from Propionibacteriaceae bacterium, assembly GCA_031272195.1. Classification (GTDB taxonomy): domain Bacteria; phylum Actinomycetota; class Actinomycetes; order Propionibacteriales; family Propionibacteriaceae; genus Propionicimonas. The sequence continues at coordinate 8,504 of JAISUF010000018.1, read as the reverse complement.
GCGGGTGGCCCGCCACGACATCTTCACCCGCGACGGCGACAACCTGGAGCTGGTCATCAACGTGCCCATGACGGCCGCCGCCCTCGGCACCGAGCTGACGCTCGACACCCTGGAGGCCGACCGCGACGACCTGCCCGACGCCGACAAGACCGTCAAGGTGGCGATCCCGCCCGGCACCCAGTCCGGCACCCGCGTCGTCGTGCCCGACAAGGGCGTTCCCAAACTGCGCGGCCGCGGCCGCGGCTCCCTGGCGGTGACGGTGGCCGTCGCCACCCCGACGGGCCTGGACGAGGAGCAGCGCGAGCTGTTGCGGACGCTGGCCAAACTGCGCGACGAGGAGAGGCTGGAGGCGTCGGTGGCCACGGCCCGCGGCAAGGGCGGCTTCTTCGACCGCCTCAAGGAGGCCTTCTCGTGACCGAGCCGCTGTTTCTGGGACGCCTGTCCGACCCGCGCCCCGGTCAGGAGGTCGTCCTCGACCAAGCCGAGGGACACCACGCCGCCGACGTGCGCCGGGTTCGCGTCGGCGAGGTCGTCATCGTCTCCGACGGGGCCGGGCGGGCCGTCAAAGGGCCGGTCGTCGGCGTCGAGAAGGGCGCCGTCAAGCTGCGCGTCGAAGAGGTTGTGGAGACGCCCGAGCCGCCCGTCCGCTACGTCGCCGTCCAAGCCCTGCCCAAAGGCGACCGGGCCGAGCTGGCCGTCGCGGCGATGACCGAGGCGGGCGCGGCCGAGATCGTCCCCTGGCAGGCCGAGCGGTCGGTCGTCCGCTGGGCTCCCGACCGCGTCCAGCGCGGTCTGGCGCGCTGGCGGGCATGGGCCCGCGAGGCGGCCAAACAGAGCCGGCGGCTGCGCGTGCCACTGGTCGGCGAGCCGTTGGCCACCGCCGAAGTGGCGCGCCGCCTGGCCGCCGCCGACTGCGCCATCGTCTTCCACGAATCGGCCGCCACGCCGCTGGCCGCCATCCCCCTGCCGGCCAGCGGCGAGCTCGTCTTCGTCATCGGTCCCGAGGGCGGGCTGACCGACGCCGAACTCGAAGCTTTCACCGCCGCCGGGGGGCAGGTGGCGCTGCTGACCGACGGCGTGCTGCGCACATCCACCGCCGGGGTTTTCGCGCTGGGCCAATTGCAGGCCCTGGGGACGGCGGCCCATGGCTGAGGAGTTCGGCTTCGAGGTTCGCGCGACGCTGCCCAATGGCGTTGGCCGGGCCGGCGTCGTCCACACCCCGCACGGCGACATCGCCACACCGGCCTTCGTCGCCGTCGGCACCCAAGCCACCGTCAAGGGCGTCCTGCCACAGACCATCGCCGACTGCGGCGCCCAGGCCGTCCTGGCCAACGCCTACCACCTCTACCTCCAACCCGGCCCCGACGTGGTCGACGAGGCCGGGGGAGTGGGGGCCTTCATGAACTGGCCCGGACCGACCTTCACCGACTCCGGCGGCTTCCAAGTGCTGTCGCTGGGGGCGGGCTTCAAGAAGGTCCTGGCCATGGACACCGAGGGCCTGACCTGTGACGACGTGATCGCCGAGGGCAAGCAGCGCCTGGCCCGCGTCGACGACGACGGGGTGACCTTCGTCTCCCACCTGGACGGCTCCAAACACCGGTTCACGCCCGAGGTGTCGATGGGCATCCAGCACCAGTTGGGCGCCGACGTCATGTTCGCCTTCGACGAGTGCACCACCCTGATGAACACCCGCCCCTATCAGGAGGCGTCGCTGAAGCGCACGCAGGCCTGGGCCGTCCGCTGCCTGCGCGAGCACCAGGCCCTCACGACGGCCCGCGCCGACAAGCCCTACCAGGCGCTGTTCGGCGTCGTCCAAGGGGCGCAATACGAGGACCTGAGGCGCAAGGCGGCCCGCGACCTGGCCGGGCTGGAAGTCGAGGGACGGCGATTCGACGGGTTCGGCATCGGCGGGGCGCTGGAGAAGGAGAACTTGGGGACAATCGTCGGCTGGGCGACCGACGAGCTGCCCGACGACAAGCCGCGCCACCTGCTGGGCATCTCCGAGCCGGACGACCTGTTCACCGCCATCGAGAACGGCGCCGACACCTTCGACTGCGTCAAGCCCTCCCGCGAGGCCCGCAACGCCCGCGTCTACACCTTGGACGGCCCGTTCAACATCCACAACGCCGCCCATAAGCGCGACTTCCGGCCGATCGACGCCGAATGCGACTGCCAGGTCTGCGCCCACTACACGCGCGCCTACCTGCACCACCTCTTCAAGGCCAAGGAGCTGCTGTTCAACACCTTGGCGACGATCCACAACGAGCGCTTCATCCTGCGCCTGGTGGACGCCATCCGCGCCAGTATCGCCGACGGCTCCTTCGACGAGCTGCGACGCGACTTCCTGGGGCGCTACTACGCCACTCGGCGCTTGCCGCGCCAGCCGGGGGAAGACCGGCCGGGCGGGGGCGACAAGCGGGCCGGATAGAATCGAAGACCGCCACAACAAGTCACCAGGGGGTGCGCATGGGAACCTTGACCATCGGCGTGGTTGGAGTGCTCGCCGTCGTGCTGATCACCACCCTCGCCCCGCGCATCGGCGTGGCCTCGCCGCTGATCCTCGTCGTGGTCGGCATCGGCGTCAGCCTGCTGCCGATGGTGGGCGTCATCGAGATCGAGCCCGAACTGCTGCTCGGCGGCATCCTGCCGCCGCTGCTCTACTCGGCGGCGGTCAACACCCCGACGATGGAGTTCCGCCGCGACCTGCGCACGATCTCGGTGTTCGCGGTGCTGCTGGTGGTGGCCTCCGCCTTCGGAGTCGGATTCCTGCTGACGTGGCTGGTGCCGGGCCTGCCGCTGCCGATCGGCATCGCCGTCGGGGCCATCGTCAGCCCGACCGACGCCGTCGCCACCACCATCGTGCGCAAGGCCGGGGTGTCGTCGCGCATCGTCACCGTCCTGGAGGGCGAGGCGCTGTTCAACGACGCCTCCTCGCTGGTGATCCTGCGCTCGGCGGTGGCGGCGGTGTCGGCCAGCGTCACCTTCTGGTCGGTGGCACTCGATTTCGTCTACGCCGTCGTCGTGGCCGTCGTCATCGGCTACCTGGTGGGCATGGCCCACATCCTGGTGCGCTCGAAAGTGCCCAACATCGCCGCCAGCGTGTCGCTGTCGCTGGTCATCCCGTTCGTCGCCTACGTGCCGGCCGAACACCTCCACGCCTCCGGCTTGGTGGCGGCCGTGATCGCCGGATTGGTGACGGGCCAGCACACGCCCGAACGCCTGTCGGCCGAGGTCCGCATCGCCGAGAGCGCCGTCTGGCGGACCGCCGAGCTGCTGCTGGAGAGCGCCGTCTTCCTGCTGATGGGGTTGCAGCTGTACGGCTTGCTGAAGGACGTCCACGAGTCGTCTGGCAGCTTCGCCGGGACTTTGCAGTGGGAGGCCGTCGGCCTCGGCGTCGCCGCCGCCACTGTGGTGATGGTGGTCCGGGCGGGGTTCGTCAGCGCGTCGGTGTGGGCGCTGGCCCGCCGCAACCGCCGCATGGCCCCCTGGCGCGACCGGCTGGAGCAATTCTCCGAGCGGATCGACTCCATGGAGCTGCCGCAGCGGCCCGGCCACAAAGTCGACCAGCGGCGCTGGAACAGCTTCAAAGACGTCATCGCCAAACGCGGCGCCGACCTCGACTATCTGGCTCGCGAGGAGTTCGGCTGGAAGGACGGCGTCATCCTGGTGGCGGCCGGGATGCGCGGCGCGGTGACGCTGGCCGCCGCCCAGTCGCTGCCGACGGCCACGCCTTACCGCTCGCTGCTGGTGTTGACGGCTTTCGTCGTGGCGGCCGGCACGCTGCTGGTGCAGGGCGGGACGCTGTCGCGGGTGGTCGGCTGGCTGAACATCGCCGAGCGCGATTGCAGCCACGACGACGAGCTGCGCGCCCAGCTGCAAACCGAACTGGCCGCCGCCGCCCTGGCCAAACTCGACGGCGGCGCCTGCAAGCGCCCCAACGGCGAGCCGTTCGACGAGGAGACGCTGGCCGAGGCCCGCAAAGTGTTGCAGACCGTCATCGACCCCGGCGAGGTGCTGGCCGAGCAGGCTGAGGATCTGCTGGCGGTCCGCCTGGAGATCGTCGAGGCGCAGCGGGTCGCGCTGTTGAAGATCCGCGACCGCGGCACTTATCCGACCGAGCTGCTGGACAACAAGCTGGCCCAGTTGGACGCCGAGCAGATCGGCATCGAGCTGCGCGGCAGCTGACGCTCACAGGTCGGGGTCGTAGTCGGGGTCGATCTCGTAGGCGGGGATGCCCGTCACCGAACTCAACTCCTCGACGATGGTGCGGCGGACCAGCAGGTCGAGGTCCTCGTAGGTGGGGCAGCGGTGCTCGATGGGGCGGCGGAACAAGATGAGCTGCCCGTTGTGGCCGGGCGTGCCGGAGGCCGACGTCGCCAAGGGGACGCGATCCTCCCAGGCGGGCAGTTGTCCGGGGACGTCCTCGAAGCCGACGTCGATCCCGGCCAGGGCGGCCGGGCAGTTGGCCGACACGTCGTCGACGCAGTCGCGGACGCAGTCGGCGAAGCGGGCCAGTTTGGAGCGGCCCCGCCGCAGCGGCAGTTTGCCCAACGTGCCGGGCAAGCCCAAAGGCCCGCGCAAACCCCGCTGATGCCGGTCGCGTCTGGTGGTCACGCCGCCATTGTAATCTCGCGACACCCGCCGCCGCTGGCCCGGTCGGGCGGCGATCCGGTCTAGCCTGGGAAGGTGATTGAACGGCAATGCGCCAAACCGGCCTGCTCGCAGCCGGCCGTCGCCACCTTGACCTTCGCGTACGCCGACCTGCAAGCCGTGCTCGGCCCGCTGGCGCCCGACGCCGAGCCGGGGGCCTACGACCTGTGCCAGGAGCATGCCCGCCGGGCGACCGCGCCGAGGGGCTGGGAGCTTGTCCAACTGGTCGGGCCGTTCGAGTCGCGCCAGGGCAAGGACGACATGATGGCGTTGGTCGACGCCCTCGGCCTGACCGATTTCGCCGGTCGGCTGCCCGAGGCCTCGGCTGAGCCGGCCGTCACGCGCCGCAAGGGCCATCTGGCCGTTGTCGCCGACCCGAATTAGGACGCCCGTGCTCGAGCCACAGATTTTCAAGTCCAACGACATCCGGGGAGTCGCCTGGGGCCCCGGCGCCGAGTGGGACGCGGCAGGCGCCCACGCCTTGGGCCGCGCCTTCGCCAGGGCCTTCGGCTTGTCCGGCAAGCGTTACGCGATCGGACGCGACATGCGCCGCCTCGGACCCGAGTTGTGCCGGGCCTTCGCCGCCGGCGCGGCCGCCGAGGGCGCGTCGGCGCTGGGCGTCGGCCTGGTCAGCACCGACCAGCTGTGGTTCGTGTCGGGGGCGACGGGCCTGCCTGGGGTGCAGTTCACCGCCTCCCACAACCCCGGGGAGTACAACGGCGTCAAGTTCTGCCTGCCTGGGGCCGCGCCCATCACGCCCGAGCTGATGGCGGCCGTCAAGGACGGTGCGCTGGAATGCGACGCCGATGGTTGCAGGTGGCAAGCCGGGGCGTCGGCCGACGACCGCGGGGAGGCCGACCCGCCTTTCGCCGAGGAGTGGGACTCCCTGCCCGACTACGCGGCCAAACTGCACTCGCTGGTCGACCTCGACGGTCTGCGCCGCCTCAAAGTCGTCGTCGACGCCGGCAACGGCATGGCCGGGCTGACGACGCCAGCCGTGCTGGAGACGCTGCCGATCGACGTCGTCGGCCTGTACACCGACCTTGACGGGACCTTCCCGAACCATCCCGCCAACCCGCTCGACCCGGCCAACCTGGTGGACGCCCAAGAGGCCGTGCGACGCCATCGGGCCGACCTCGGACTGGTTTTCGACGGCGACGCCGACCGCTGCTTCATCGTCGACGAGGCCGGGGAGGTCGTCAATCCGGCCCTCGTCACCGCCCTGATCGCCGAGCGGGCGCTGGCCAGGGAGCCAGGGGCCAGCGTGGTGGTCAACACCATCACCTCGCGGGCCGTCCGCGAGGTGGTCGAGGCCAACGGCGGGCGCGTCGTCGTCTCGCCGGTCGGGCACACCCACATCAAGGCCGCCATGGCCGCCCACAACGCCGTCTTCGGCGGGGAGCACTCGGCCCACTACTACTTCCGCGAGTTCTGGTACGCCGACACCGGCATGCTGGCGGCCCTCAACGTCGTCTCGCTGCTGGGGCGCGGCGCCGGGCCGATGTCGCAGTTGGTCGCCCGCCTGCCGCACTATCCGCAGTCGGGCGAGATCAACTCCCGCGTCGCCGACGCGGCGTGTGTCAAAGCCCAAATCGCCCAGGCCTTCGACGGCGACGTCTCCTGGGACGACGGCGTGCTGGTCAGCGGCGAGGGCTGGTGGCTGAGCGTGCGCGAGTCGAACACCGAGCCGCTGCTGCGCCTCAACGTCGAGGCCGACGACACCGCTACCATGGAAGCACTGCGCGACAAGGCGCTGTCGATCATCCGCGAGGGGGAATGATGCTTCCGGCCGAAGTCTTGGAAATCTTGATCTGCCCCGCCTGCCACGGCAATCTGGCCTACGACTACGAGGCCCGCGAGCTGGTCTGCTCGACGCCGGACTGCGGCCTGGCCTATCCGGTGCGGCAGGGCATCCCCGTTTTGCGAGTCGACGAGGCCCGCCGCCCGGAGTGACGGCGCCCGAGGAGTCCGCGATGGCTGTTCAATTCGACGACGCCAGGCTGGACGACGCCGACGCCCTGGCGGCGGCCGACAACCGTTTGCGGACTTTGGCGCTGGCCGGGGCCCGTCTGCGCCGCGCCATGTTGGATGCCGAGCCGCTGCTGTCGGAGTTGGCCCAGGAGCCGAGGCCAAGGGCGATCGTCGCCTTCGGCACCGAGTCGCGCCTGTTGCGGGCCGTGCTGGAGCCGACCTGTCCGGCGCCGTTCGTGGCCTGGCCAAGGCTCGGCCTGCCCGCCTGGGTCGGGGCGATCGACTTGGTGGTGACGATGGGCGCGACCAACCCGGTGGCGCTGGCCGCCGCCCGGGAGGCCGTCAGGCGCGGCTGTCGGGTCGTCGTGGCCTGTCCGCCCGACTCCGAGCTGGCAATGGCGGCCGGCTCGCGCGACACCACTTGGCTGCCCGGCGACCCCGCCGACATGCTGTCGACCGCCATCATCGTGCTCGACGCCCTGCGCCGCCTCGGGCTGGGACCGGTCGTCGACGCCGAGGGGGTGGCCGACTCGATGGACCTGGTGGCCAGCGAGTGCGCGGCCCGGCGCGACGTGGCCGAGAATCCCGCCAAGCGGGTCGCCCTGGAGTTGGCCGATGTCCAGCCGCTGGTCTGGGGCGGGTCGATCCTGGCCGCCCGCGCCTCGCGGCGGGTGGCGGAGGCGTTGCGGGAGGCCACCGGCCGGGTGGTGTTGTCGGCCGACGCCGACATCCTCGCGCCGCTGATCCGGCAGGCCCCGCCGTCCGACTTGTTCGCCGACCCGTTCGACCAAGCCGACGATTGCCGTCCCGGCTTGGTGGTGTTGGACGACGGCTTGGGCGACGAGCTGGCCGTCCGCGAGGCGGCCGGTCTGCAAGGCGACGCCCAGGCGGCGGGGGTGCGCGTCTCGCGGCTGGACTGCCTAGACGGCGACCGAGTGACGCGCTACGCCTGCCTGCTACAGCGCGGCCTGTTCGCCGCCGCCTATCTCGGCGTCGGTTTGGGGCGTTATGGGAAGATGGCGCCGTGAGTTCCCACACTGGCACGAAAGCCGTTGTCGCGGCGCTTTCCGCGAACGCCTTCATCGCCGTGACGAAGTTCGCCGCCTGGGCCCTGACGGGGGCCTCCTCGATGCTGGCCGAAGGGGTCCACTCGCTGGCCGACACGTCAAACCAGCTCCTGCTGCTGCAAGGCGGTCGGGCGGCCAAGCGCCCCGCCGACGCGGAGCACCCGTTCGGCTACGGCCGCGCCCGCTACATCAACGCCTTCTTGGTGGCGATCATCTTGTTCAGCCTGGGCGGCCTGTTCGCCGTCTACGAGGCCTTCGAGAAGTACGAGGAGGTGACGGCCGGCCACCGCAACGAGCTGCTGGAGGGGCCGTGGTGGTGGGTTCCGGTGGTCGTCCTCGTGGCGTCGATCGCCGCCGAGGCGATGTCGTTCCGCACAGCCTTGCGCGAGTCGTCCGGCCCGCGCTCCGGCAGGGGCCTGCTGCGTTTCATCAGGGAGACGAAGTCGCCGGAGCTGCCCGTCATCTTGTTGGAGGACTTCGCCGCCCTGATCGGGTTGGTCTTCGCGCTGCTCGGCGTCGGCTTGACGCTGTTGACGCGCAACGGCCTGTGGGACGCGGTCGGCACCGGCGCCATCGGCGTGTTGTTGCTGACGGTGGCGGTCACGCTGGCGGTGGAGATCCGCAGCTTGCTGCTCGGCGAGGCGGCCGCGCCCGAGGTTGTGCGGCAGATCGAGCAGGCCCTGCGCGGGGCCGAGGGCGTCACCAGGCTGATCCACCTGCGGACCGTCCACGTCGCGCCCGAGGAGATCTTGGTGGCGGCCAAGATCGGCGTCGCGCCGACCGATTCGGCCAAACACGTCGCCGACGCCATCGACG
>JAISUF010000203.1 GCA_031272195.1 Propionibacteriaceae bacterium | reverse complement strand
CCTTGACAGCCCCGACATCGCCGCGCACCATCACCGTCACCAACCCGCCGCCGACGTGCACCTTGCCGATCAGCGTCACATTCGCCGCCTTCACCATCGCGTCGGCCGCCTCGATCGAGGCGACCAGGCCCTTGGTCTCGACCATGCCGAGAGCGATCTCTTTCATAGCTTGGGTTCCTTTCTCCGCCTGGGGCGGCGTTTTCTTTTCAGGTTGCGCCGCGACCGGCGCTTCACCACTGGACGAAGCCGCCGACGGCCGCCCGGCCGCTTCTCGACTCGCCACAGCCGCTTCGGGCCGCTCGACCGCCACCGCCTGGCGCGGCGCGGCCGCCGCTGGGACGGCCGGCGCCAGGGCCGCGGCCTCGACCGGGCCGCCGGCGGCGGTGATCGCCTCGATCAGCTCGTCCTTCTTGGCGAACTTGATCCGGGAGACGTCGAAACCGCCCGGATTCTTGCGCAGCAGGGCCCGCAGGTCCTGGACTCGCATCCCGGACAAACCGTCTTTGGCTGCCATGGCCGCCGTCCTCAGTAGACGGTCGGCGCGGCGGCGACGGACTTGACGGCGTCGGCGAAGGCCGCGCAGGCGGCCTTGCAGGCGCTCTGCTCGCCGTACAGCAGCGCCCCGCCGAAGTTGGTCTCCGACGGCGGGCCGTAGAACACGCCCATCTGGACCTCGGCCGCCTTGAGCGCGGCGTCAACCCCGTAAACCGCCTCCTCGGGCGGCGCGATCAGATAGGCGATGGGCGTCCCGACCGGCTGGCCGATGCCCTCCGACAGGTACGTCCCGGAGCGGGAGATCGTGTAGGCGTAGTAGCAGATCGTGTCGTCCTCGTTGGCCGAGTAGAACCACGCCTCGTTCTCCAGCATGTCGCAGATGGCGTCCAGCCCGGCGCGCACCTCGGCGGGGTTGGGCCCCGAGATGATGCCGATCAGCTCGCCGGCCAGCTTGGTGTTGGCGTTGGCCGCCCCGGCGTACATCGACTTGGCGTAGACGACCTTGACGTCGGCCTTCTTCGTCGCCTCGTCGAGCGCTGTGTAGCCAACGTCGTCGATGTCGCAGGTGAAAAGGCCGATCGAGCGGTGGCCGTCGGGGACTTCCAGTTCGCGGGCCAGGCCCGGCTCGACATTGGGGATGATTTTCATGCTCAGGATTTGGCTCTTGAGCGGATCGCCGATCATCGGCAACCTCCTTTGTTGGCGGGCGCCGCACCGCTGCGGCCCCCATGGGATCACTCTACGACGATGGAGCATGCTCCGTCGAGGGGTTTCCCCCGACGGAGCACGTCCGTCATGGGATTGTTAGTTGAGCTCCTCTTCGGCCGCCGCGATGGCCGCGAACTCCTCCTCGGGAGCGTTGCCGACCACCTTCTTGCTCGAGTAGAGCAAGAAGTAGGCGATCAACACCACGAAGACGCCCAAGGTGATGCCGGCGGCCAGCGGGTCCATGTTGAACACCGCGATAACCGCGATCACCGCCAGCACCGTGGCGATGCCGGTTGTGACGGCGCCGCCCGGCGTCAAGTACTCGCGGTGGAGTTCCTTGTCCTTCAGGCGCAGCCAGACGTGCGAGGCGCACATCATGACATACGACACCGTCGCGCCGAAGACGGCGATGTCGATCAGCCGGGCGCCGCTCTGCAGCGACCCGCCCAGGGCGAAACCGATGATGCCGGGGATCAGCAGGCACCACGTCGGCACCTTGCGCGAGGATGTCTTGGAGATGGCGCGGGGCAGGTAGCCGGCCCGGGAAAGGGCGAACATCTGCCGGGAGGCGCCGAAGGTCAGCGAGAAGAACGACGCCACCAGCCCGGCCAGGCCGGCGATGTTGACGAAGTACCACACCCACTCGGGCAGCCCGGCCGACTGGAGGGCGAGCACCAGCGGGGCGCCGCCGCAGCCGATCAGGAACGAGCCGGTGCCCGTGATGACGCCGTTGTTGGCGTCGGCGATGTCCTGGCACAGGCCGGGGTTGTCGGAGGCGATCGGGTTGATCGTGCCGCCAGGGGTCAGGAAGAGCATCAAAGCGCCGAAGACCAGCAGGCAGAGCATGCCGATGATCAGGCCGCGGGGCATGTCCTTCTTGGGGTCCTTGGCCTCTTCGGCGGCCAGCGGCACGCCCTCGATGCCGAGGAAGAACCAGATGCCGAAGACCAGCGTCGACAGCGCGCCGCCGATGCCCTTGGGCAGGAAGTCGGACGATCCCAGCGAGCCGTCAGGAGCCATGTTGAGCAACTGGCTGGCGTCGAAATGCGGGATGATGGCGATGACGTAGACGACCAGGGCCACCACGGCGATGGCGGTGATGACGAAGATCGTCTTCAGGGCCTCGCCGGCGCCGATCAGCTGGATGCCGATGAAAACCACCCAGAACACGGCCATGATGCCGATGTTAAGCAGCGGATCGTTGGCCCAGCCGAAGATCGAGCGCACATAGTCGCAAATGAAGACCGAAATCGCCGCCGGGGCGATGACGTACTCGATCAGGATGGCGACGCCGGTCATGTAGCCGCCGAGCCGTCCGAAGGCCCGTCGGGCGAAGCCGTAGCCGGCGCCGGCCGTCGGCAGGGCCGAACTCAGCTCGGCGAGGCCGAAGATCATGAACAAATACATGATCCCCATCAGGATAAAGGCGATCAGCAGGCCGCCGAAGCCGCCAGTTGCCAGACCGTTGTTCCAACCGGAGAAGTCTCCGGAGATGACGTAGGCGACGCCGAGGCCGGCCAGCAGGACCCACCCGCCGGCGCCCTGCTTGAGGGCCCTCTGCTCGAAATACTCCTTCGACTCGCCTGTTGGGGGGACTTGCGCAGCACTCATTGGCATGTTCTCCTTACTAGTCGCAACTGACGGTTACGCTACCGGCGACAACTGCGTCGCAATCGTCAAGTTACTACTTCATTGCACGATTGCAACACCCCTGACACACGAGCTGGCACAACGACCAAGCGAGGCCTCAACCGCTGCAAAAACGACCAACGGGCACCCAGAAGCGCACTCCCACAACGGCAAACGGGGAAACCAACGCCGCGCCAACCGCTTCCCGCCCCGCGTCACGACGCCCCCGCGCCGTCATTGCGCGGTCCAATTGCGCCAGGCGCGAACTCCCCCGACAGCGAAAAAGCGCCGACGGGGCTAACCCCTCGTCGGCGCTTTCCGCAGCAGTTGCCGAATTACTTCTCGGCGTCGTCCTTGGCCCCCTCGGCCGACTCGCCAGACTCGGCGTCGGCGGGCGCTTCAGCGGCCTCGGCAGCCGGCTCGGACTCGACCGCCTCGGCGGCGTCGGCCTGGGCCTGCGCCTCGTCGGCCAGCTGCTCGGCGGCCGAGTCGACCTGCTCGGGGTCGATGACGACCTGGTCGGCGTTCTCCACCACCACGGCGTCGGTCTCGGGCTCGGCCAGGCCGCTGTCGCCGACCGACCCGGCCGACTTCTTGGCGGGCGCCTTCTTGGCCGCCGCCGACGGCGCCGACTTGCGCTCGGCGGCCTTGCGCTTGTTCTCGCGCGAGGTGTGGACGCTCTCGGTGATCACCTCGATGATCGCCATCGGCGCGTTGTCGCCTTGGCGGTTGCCGATCTTGGTGACGCGGGTGTAGCCGCCGTCGCGGTCGGACAGCTTCGGCGCGATCTCGGTGAACAGCTTGTGGACCACCTCTTTGTCGCGGACCGTCGTCAACACCAGGCGGCGGTTGTGCAGGTCGCCGCGCTTGGCCTTCGAGATCAGGCGGTCGGCCAGCGGCTGGACCCGCTTGGCCTTGGCCTCGGTCGTGGTGATCTTGCCGTGCTGGAACAGCTGAGTGGCCAGGTTGGCCAGGATGATGCGCTGGTGGGCGGGGCTGCCCCCCAGACGCGGTCCCTTGGTTGGCTTGGGCATGAGTGTTTCCTCCCCGGATCAGTACTGGTCGTCGAAATCGTCGTCGCCGTCGTAACGGCCCAACGCGGTGAGCGGGTCGAAGCCGGGGCCGGAGTCCTTCAGCGTCAGGCCCAGCTCGTGCAGGCGCTGCTTGACCTCGTCGATCGACTTGGAGCCGAAATTGCGGATGTCCAGCAGGTCCTGCTCGGAGCGGGAGACCAGCTCGGAGACGGTGTGGATGCCCTCGCGCTTGAGGCAGTTGTAGGAGCGCATCGTCAGCTTCAGCTCCTCGACCGGCAGGGCCAGGTCGGCGGCGAGCTGCTCGTCGACCGGCGAGGGGCCGATCTCGACGCCCTCGGCCTCGGTGTTCAACTCGCGGGCCAGGCCGAACAGCTCGACCAGCGTCTTGCCGGCCGAAGCCACGGCGTCGCGCGGCTTGATCGACGGCTTGGTCTCGACGTCGACGATCAGCTTGTCGAAGTCGGTGCGCTGCTCGACGCGGGTCGCCTCGACCTTGTAGGTCACCTTGAGCACCGGCGAGTAGAGCGAGTCGACCGGGATGCGGCCGATCTCGGCGTCCGGGTTCTTGTTCTGGACCGCCGACACGTAGCCGCGGCCGCGCTCGACGACCAGCTCCATATCGATGGCGCCGGTCTCGTTCAAGGTGGCGATGTGCAATTCGGGGTTGAGAATCTCGACGCCGGCCGGCGGGGTGATGTCGGCCGCCGTGACGGGTCCCGCCCCGGTCTTGCGCAGGTACATCGTAACCGGCTCGTCCTCCTCGCTGGACAGCACCAGCTGTTTGAGGTTGAGCACGATCTCGGTGACGTCCTCGACGACGCCGGGCAGCGTCGAGAACTCGTGCTGGTTGCCCTCGATCTTGATCGAGGTGATGGCCGCCCCCGGAATGGAGCTGAGCAGGGTGCGGCGCAGCGAGTTGCCCAGGGTGTAGCCGAAGCCCGGCTCCAACGGCTCGATGACGAACCGGGAGCGGAACTCGCCGACGACTTCCTCGCTCAGAATTGGGCGCTGTGCAATGAGCATGTTTCTTCCTTCCTTCGCCCGCTATATGACGAAAGCTGTCTCACTTGGAATAAAGCTCGACGATCAACTGCTCGTTGACGTCGATGGTGATCTGCTCGCGGACGGGAAGCTGGTGGACCAGGATCCTCATCCGGTTGGGCCGGACCGTCAGCCAGCCGGGCACGTCGCGCTCGTGGTGCGTCTCGCGCGCCACCAGCAGCGGATAGATGTTCAGCGACTTCGGCGCGACGTCGATGACGTCATAGGCCGACACCCGGAAACTCGGCACGTTGACCTTCTGGCCGTTGACCAGGAAGTGGCCGTGGACGACCAACTGGCGGGCCTGGCGGCGCGTCGAGGCGAAACCGGCCCGGTAGACGACGTTGTCGAGGCGCGACTCGAGGATGATCAGCAGGTTGTCGCCGGTCTTGCCCTGCAGCCTGGTGGCCTCCTCGTAGTAGCGGCGGAACTGCTTCTCCAGCACGCCGTAGGCGTAGCGCGCCTTCTGCTTCTCGCGCATCTGGAGCAGATACTCCGACTCCTTGACGCGGCCGCGGCCGTGGACGCCCGGCGGATAGGAGCGGCGCACGAACGCCTTGTCGCCGCCGACCAGGTCGGTGCCCAGACGGCGCGATTTCTTTGTGATTGGGCCTGTGTAGCGAGCCATTTCCTCTCCTCCTTAAACCCGGCGGCGCTTCGGCGGGCGGCAGCCGTTGTGCGGCACCGGTGTGACGTCTTGGATGGGGCCGATCTCCAGGCCGACCGCGCCCAGCGAGCGGATCGCCGTCTCGCGGCCCGAGCCGGGGCCTTTGACGAAGACGTCGACGCGCTTCATGCCGTGCTCCATGGCCCGCCTCCCGGCCGCCTCGGCGGCCATGCCCGCGGCGAACGGGGTGGACTTGCGCGAGCCCTTGAAGCCGACCGTGCCGGCGCTGGCCCAGGCGATCACCGAACCGGCCGGATCGGTGATCGAGATGATCGTGTTGTTGAAAGTGCTCTTGATGTGCGCCTGACCGGAGACGACGTTCTTCTTCTCCTTGCGACGCACTTTGGTCTTCGCAGCGGCCTTCTGCGCTGCGGTACGGCCTGCAGTTGCCATTACCTATCTCCTACCGGTTCCTACTTGGCTTTCTTCTTGCCGGCGACGGCCTTCTTCTTGCCCTTGCGGGTGCGGGCGTTCGTCCGGGTGCGCTGGCCGCGCACGGGCAGGCCCATGCGGTGGCGGCGGCCCTGGTAGGAGCCGATCTCGATCTTGCGGCGGATGTCGGCGGCCACCGAGCGGCGCAAGTCGCCCTCGGTCTCGTAGTTGGCCTCGATGTGGTCGCGCAGTTTGACGAGTTGATCGTCGGTGAGCTGGTGGACTCGGATGTCGCCGCTGATGCCGGTGGCCTCCAAAGTCTCCTTGGCCCGGGTGCGGCCGATGCCGAAAATGTAGGTGAGTGCGACCTCGAGGCGCTTCTCGCGCGGCAGGTCGACTCCGATCAGGCGTGCCATGTGGCTGTTACCTTTCGGGTGTCAAGGCCGGTCCCCCGGCCCGCGAAGGTGTCTTTCGCGCAGGCGTCTCGCCGGTTCGGCGGGCTTGGGCCTTCGCCCCAAGGTGTCCGGGTCCTTCATCTGGCCCGGCTGCCTGCGCGTCTTGTTCGATATTCAGCTGTCTTGGTCCGCGTTGCCCGCCGGCGCCGGGCCTCAGCCCTGGCGCTGCTTGTGGCGCGGGTTCTCGCAGATGACCATCACGCGACCGTGCCGGCGTATCACCTTGCACTTGTCGCAGAT
>JAISUF010000138.1 GCA_031272195.1 Propionibacteriaceae bacterium | reverse complement strand
GGCCCAGTTGCTGTTGCGTCCCACGTCTTTCCAAGTCGCCGCCGGCGACAAGATCGGCTTGGTCGGGCGCAACGGCGCGGGCAAGACGACGCTGACGCGGATCCTGGCCGGGGAGGGCTTGCCCGCCGCCGGGCAGGTGACCCGTTCGGGACAGATCGGCTATCTGCCGCAGGATCCGCGCACGGGCGATCCGGCCCAGTTGGCCAAGGACCGCATCTTGAGCGCCCGCGGCCTCGACCAGATTATCAAGCGGCTGCGCCGCTACACCGAGGCGATGGCCGACGAGGAAGACCCCGAGGCGGCAATGAGGTCGTACGCCAGGGCCGAGGCCGAGCTGGCCGCTGCCGGGGGTTACGCCGCCGAGGCCGAGGCGGCCCGCATCGCCGCCAATCTCGGCCTGCCAGACCGCGTCCTCGGCCAACCGCTGCGCACCCTGTCGGGCGGTCAGCGCCGCCGGGTCGAGCTGGCCCGCATCCTGTTCTCCGGCGCCGACAATCTGCTGTTGGACGAGCCGACCAACCACTTGGACGCCGACTCGATCGTTTGGCTGCGCGCCTTCCTGACCGCCTATCCCGGCGGGCTGCTGGTCATCTCCCACGATGTCGGCCTGCTGGAGACGACTGTCAACAAGGTGTTCCATCTCGACGCCAACCGCCAGGCGCTCGACCAGTACGCGATGGATTGGAAGCGCTATCTGGCGCAGCGCGAGGCGGACGAGAAGCGCCGCCGCCGCGAGCGGGCCAACGCCGAGCGCAAGGCCGAGGCGTTGCTGGCCCAAGCCGACAAGATGCGCGCCAAGGCCACCAAGGCGGTGGCGGCCCAGAACATGGCCAAGCGGGCCGAGAAGCTCTTGACGGGGTTGGAGGCCGAACGGGTGGCCGACAAGGTCGCCAAGATCCGCTTCCCCAAACCCGCGCCGGTCGGCAAGACGCCGTTGACGGCCTCCGACTTGACGAAGACGTACGGCTCGCTGGAGGTGTTCACCGACGTGTCGCTGGCTATCGACCGGGGCTCGCGGGTGGTCGTGCTCGGCTTGAACGGCGCCGGCAAGACGACGCTGCTGCGCCTGCTGGCCGGCCTCGAGGAGCCCGACACGGGCAGCGTCAACCCCGGCCACGGCCTGAAGCTGGGCTACTACGCCCAGGAGCACGAGACGCTGGACACCTCGCGCACCGTCTTGGAGAACATGCTCACCGCCTCGCCCGACGACTTGACCGAGACCGACGTCCGCTCCATTCTCGGCTCGTTCCTGTTCACCGGCGACGACGTCGACAAGCCCGCCCGCGTCTTGTCCGGCGGCGAGAAGACGCGGCTGGCGCTGGCCATGCTCGTTGTGTCGGCCGCCAACGTGCTCCTGCTGGACGAGCCGACCAACAACCTCGACCCGGCATCCCGCGCCGAAGTCCTCAACGCCATCCGCACCTACAAGGGCGCGGTCGTCCTTGTGACGCACGACGAGGGAGCCGTCCACGCCCTGGAGCCCGAGCGCATCCTCCTGCTCCCGGACGGCGTCGAAGACCTCTGGAACGAGGACTACGCCGACCTGGTCTCCCTGGCCTGACGGCGGCGTGGAATTAGGGCCGGTGGTGAAGCGCGGATAGACGTCGCTGAGGCGAACAGTTCACGTACCGCCGACGATGATGGTGAACACCGCCACGTGCGCCCTCGGGGCCGGGATTGGTCGGCGCTCGCGAGGCATGATAGGTCAAACCAGAGCTGCGTGGGAGGAATCACATAACTTGATATAATTGTGTGAGAGTCGTCACGGAGGTGCGGTGTGGAGCGAGACTTGATGCCCGAGCTGGTGGCGTGGCAGTCGAAGGATGGGCGCAAGCCGTTGTTGTTGCAAGGTGTGCGCCAGTGCGGCAAGACGTGGCTGTTGAAGGAGTTCGGGCACCGCCACTTCGAGGCGACGGCGTACGTGAACTTCGACGAGAACCCGGAGTATGCCGAGTTCTTCGCCGTCAAAGACCCCGATCAGATCACGAGGAACCTGTCTTGGGTCGTCGGCCAACCGATTGAAGATGGCCGCACTTTGCTCGTCCTCGATGAGATCCAAGGTTGTCCGGCCGCTCTCAACTCGCTCAAGTATTTTCGGGAGAAGCGTCCAAGGCTGCATGTGGCGGCGGCAGGGTCGCTGCTCGGGGTGGCACTGGCCGGCTCCGGCTTCCCTGTCGGGCAGGTGGACTTCCTCACGCTGGGTCCGCTGACATTTCTCGAGTTCTTGCGCGCCGACCCTGACGGGGCTCTAGCCGAATACGCCGAGAGCATCACAGACTTGGGGCCCGTCCCGGAGGTGTTCTTGAACCGGCTCGCCGAGCAGTTGAAATACTACTTGGCCGTCGGCGGCATGCCTGAGCCGGTGAGTTTGTGGGTCGAGCGCCATGATGTGGCGGCGGCCGACGAGTCGCTGGGCGCGATATTGCGCGCCTACGAATTGGACTTCGCCAAACACGCCAAACCGACCGATTTCCCGAAGATTTCGCTGATCTGGGGATCGCTGCCGTCCCAACTGAGTCGGGAGAACAAGAAGTTCCTGTATCAAACGGTGAAGCCGGGTGCGCGGGCGCGCGAATACGAAGACGCCCTGCAGTGGCTGGTTCGCGCCGAACTGGTGGCGAAGATCCATCGAGTCACCGCGCCCCGCCTGCCATTGAGCGCCTACGACGACCTGAGCGCGTTCAAGCTGTTCGCGGTGGACGTTGGCCTGCTGCGCAAGTTGTCCAGGCTGAGCACCACAACCCTCCTCGAAGGCGATCGCCTGTTTACCGAGTTCAGAGGCGCTCTGAGCGAGAACTACGTGTTGCAGGCGCTGCGTCCGCAATACGAGGTGACGCCGCGCTACTGGTCGCGGTCGAACCCGGCCTGCGATGTCGATTTCCTGGTGCAGCACGACAATGAAGTGCTCCCAGTGGAGGTCAAGTCGGGGGCGTCGGTGTCAAGCCGCAGTTTGGCCAACTACTCCGCGCGATACCCCAAGGAAACCCCGCTTCGCATCCGGTTCTCGTCCCAGAATCTGCGACTGGATGGCGACTTGCTCAACATCCCGCTGGGATTGGCCTCCCAGGCCCGCCGTCTGATCGCGCTGGCGCTTCAGCGGGCGTAGACCGGCCGTGACAGGGCGGGAGGTTTGTGGTGACGCCGATTCGGGGCAGGCGGAACGGGGCCATCCGTCGGCGCTGCGTGCGGGGCGTCGCGACCTTTCTGCGCTGTGTCGGTACGGGACGCCGTGGCCCCTCACATGGCGGCGAGCAGCTCGGCGGCCTCGCCGGGGGCCAGGGCGCCGGCGGCGACTTCGCGCAGGACTTGCTCTTGGGTGAGGGTGCCGCCGTCCTCGGATTCGCCGGCCAGGCCCAGTTTGTGGAGCAGGGCGGCGAAGCGGGAGCGGGCCGTAGGGTAGGAGACGCCGAGGTGTTTCTCGATCTCCTTCAGGTTGCCGCGCGAGGCCAGGAAGACCGACAGCAGCTCGCCATCGGCCTCGTCCAGCGAGCAGTAGCGGCAGCCGCCGAACTCGCCGACGACGTGGGTGCCGCAGGTGTGGCAGCTCAGGCGGGTGGAGACCAGCTCGCCGCCGCAGACGGGGCAGGCCTCGGGGGTCCTCGTCATCGCAACTCCTCGCCCGTCTTGATGTGCGCCCAGCCCATGACGACGCCGACGTCGAGGCGGGCCGCGCCGGAGCCGACGACGACCTCGTCGACGTCCGCCTCGTGGCCCGGATCCCATGAGACCTTGCCAAGTTGGGCGTCGCCGCGAATGGTGACGTTGGAGTCGGGGTCGAGTTCGATCGTCACCTGGCCCGACTCGCAGCGCACCCGCGAGCGGCCCCGGCCGACCAGGCCGGACAGGGTCGCCCCGCCGGCCTGGATGAGGACGTCGTCGGCCTGGCGGAAACCCGCGATGGCGGCCGATCCGGCGGTCAGGCGGACTTTCCCGAGCGTCGGCACGTCCTTGACGGTCAACGCCCCGCCGGTCACCTCGATGTCGACCACCAGCTTCGGGTTGACGCGGACCAACAGCTCCTTGCCGAGGCCGAGGCCGCGCACGTCGTCCCAACTGCGCGGCGGGTTGAAGATCGAGATGCCCTCCAGGCTGAACCCCTCTCCGTCGCCGTTGACCTCCAGAACCGACTGGTTGCGGCGCATGGCGTGCGGGCCCTGGGCGGACGCCGTGGCGACCGACGGGTCGCCCAAGATGCGGACCTTGCGGCCGACGGCGCGCACCGACAGGCGCTCGACGCCGGTCTTCGGCTTGGGGGCCTCCGGCTCCGGCTCGGCGGCGGCCTGTGGCGCGGACGCGGGGGAGTGCTGGGCGGCGGATTTCGCGGCCTCGATGCGGCGGGCCGCCTCGGCGGTGTCGATCACGCCGGCGGCGAGATCATCGAGGATGGGCGTCAAGTCTGGTGTTGCCATGCCAACCATGCTACAGAGGGTTGCCAAAAAGGCAATGCTAGATTGCCAAATTGTAAAAGTCGGTGACGCGCGTTGTCGCGTGGACGCAGATCAGGCGCTGAAGCCAGTCACCGTCACCTGGATCGTCTTGCCGTTCGGGGCCTGGTAGCTGACCGTCTGGCCGGCTTCGACGCCGAGGACAGCCGCCCCCAGCGGCGACTGGGGCGAGAACACGTCGATGTCGACGGAGTCGTCGAGGGCCAGCAGTTCGCGCGAGCCGAGCAAGAACTCGTCGCTGTCGTCCGGGTCGCCGTCGTAGTAGATCGACACCTTCATGCCCGGCTGGACGCCCGACGCGGCCGACGGCGGCTCGCCCACCTGGGCGTTCTCCAACATCGCCGACAACACCCGGATACGGGCCTCCATCTGGCCTTGCTCTTCGCGGGCGGCGTGATAGCCGCCGTTCTCCGACAAGTCGCCCTCCTCGCGGGCCTGCCCGATTTTCGCCGACACCTTCTGGCGTCCCTCGCCTTTCAGGTAGGCCAGCTCCTCGGCCAGCTTGTCGTACGCTTCTTGAGTCAACCATGTGATGTCTGCCACCTTTCGAGAGTAGTACAACCTCGCCGGTCGGGGCGTGCCAACTCGCGGCGCGGACGCCTCGCGCGCGGCGTCGGGTGCGAGCACGGGGCCGCCGACGGTAATAGGATTGGGAGGAATACGAAAGGACCGCATCATGAGCTATGAGGATTCCCCCACGCCGGAGGCGGGGTTCGACTCGCCGGTGGCAGTCGTCGAGCCCGAGGCCGCCGCGTCGACGGCGCAGTCCGCCTCGCCAACCGCTGGCGGCGCCGCCAGCGGCCCGGTGTGGTGGGCCTATCTGCTGTGGGTGCTGGCCGGCGTCCTGATCGGCTTGGCCTGGTTGGTGCGCGACACCGGCGGCCTGTATGTGCTGCTGGCCATTGCGCCGCTGGTCTGCGGTCTGGTGGTCTGGCCGCGCACCTGCAACGCCTCGGTTGGCGCGGTCCTGATCGGCCTGGCCGCCAACCCGCTGATGATTGTTTGGATGCACCGCAGCGGCAAGATGACAGTCTGCGAGGTGTTGGCCGGCTTCACCGTCTGCGACTTCGCCCAATCGACCTGGTTGCAGCTCGTCGGCGCCGTGGCGCTGGTGGTGGCGGGAGTGCTCGCCGTCGTCATACTGCTGCTGGTCGGCAAGAGGCTCCGCGCCGGCAAAGCCAAGGCCGCCGAGTCCGCCGGGGTTGCAGACGGCGCCGCTGTGGTCGAGGCCGCAGACGGCGGTGACGCGCAGGCACCGTCGGAGCCGGACGCCGCCTGGACGGGCGCGGAAGTCGTCGCCTCGCAACAGGAGTGGGAGTCGGCTGGTTTGGACGCCGAGGCCGCCGGAAGCCTGGCCACCGCTGGCGCAACGTGGAACGACGCCGCAGCAGCGGTGACGTCCGACGGGCAGGCGTGGGCCCAGGCGGGTGGCGCAACGTGGGACGGCGAAGCGGTTGGCGCGTCGGTCGGCGCTGCCCAGGCACGGGTGGAACAGCCCGTCGAGGCATCGGCCCAAGCCCAAGAGCCCGTCGCGTCGGCGGATGGCGCATCCGCTCAGCGGGGGGAGGCGTTCGAGCAGGTCGCCGGAGCGGTCGCGGAAGCGCCCAGCCAGAAGAAGCGGCGCCTGCCGTGGGGCAAACGCCGTGGGAAGGCCGCCCCAGCGGCCGCCGACGAGGCCGCGGTCGAAACGCCCGCCCTCGCCGAAGCGCCGACCGAGGCGACAATGGCCGAAGCCACTGCCGCCAGCCGCGACAGCGAGCCGGTCGATACCTCGGCCCAGGCTTATCAGGCGGCGACTGCTTGGGACCAGCCGGTCGTAGAGGCCCAGGAGCCGGTCGCTTGGGACGCCGCCCATGCTCAGAGCGCCGACCTCGCCCAGCCGCCTGTCCAGGCCGCCTCGCGGGACGCGGGGGCCTGGGACCAGGCCTGGCAGACGTCGGCGCCGCCAGTTGCCGAGCCGGTGCCCGAGCCTGTCGTCGAGGCGCCCGCCGTGAAAGAGGACCCCTGGGCCTTCTTGGACAAGCCGCGCGAGCCCAAGCCGCGCACCAGCCGCACCTCCTCGTCCGGCGCGCCCAAGGGCAATTGGCGCGACGTGGCGGCCAGTTGGCACACCGATTCGGCCGCCGCCTCGGCTGGCGTCGGCGCCGAGCCCAGCCACGCGGACCGCTACACCGCCCCTTCCGAAAGTCGCGCGAGCGTCGGCGCGCCGTCCCCGGCGGGCGCGTCGGCGTCCGGGGCCGACAGCGGCGCCGGTGATGTCGTCCAAGACAGCTTGTCGCGGATGGAGGCGCAGATCGAGGAGGAGCTGGGCAAGTTGCGCACGCTGTCGTCCGACATGAAAGAGGGTCGCGAGAGGACCAGGGCGGCTCGCCCGAAACCCAAGCCGGTCGCGCCCGAGCCGACCGAGCCGGCCGAGGGCGGCGAGCCGAGTTTGGTCGACCTGGCGATGCGGGCCTTCGACCGCTACAACAAGGACTAGGAGCCGATCTTGAGCGACGAAGAGACGGCCCCGCTCTATTCACTGTGGGGCGGAGAAGAATCGTCCCCCACGCCCTCCGAGCCCATCCCTGGAGCTGGCGGCGTCCAGCCGCTGGAGTCTCTGTGGGGAGACGATCCGACGGCGGGCCGATCCGAGGCCCCCGTCGACGGCTTCCAAGACTTGTACCCGCCGTCGTTCACGCCGCCTCAGGCGGATTGGCCCGATGACGCGGCTGTCGGCGAGTACGCCGCCGAGGCCCAGTCGCCGCCGGCGCAGGAGCAGCCGTACCCCTGGTTGCGCGACAACGGTCGCATCTTGACGGGCCGCTCCGTCCAAGAGCTGCGCACCGAGATCCAGGCCAACCTGAGCCGTCTGCGCGAACTGGCCCAGGACGGCGTCCCACCAGTGGTCGTAACGCCTGATGTGGCCGAATATATGAAATAGGCTGGCGGCATGGCAGGCGGGGACACCAGGGCGACGGGTCCGTTGGGCCTGTTATACGCCGCCTATGAGCGCCGCCTGCTGGCTGGCATCGACCACGCCTCCCTGCCGGCCCACGTCGCCGTGTTGGCCGACGGCAACCGCCGCTGGGCCCGCGCCAACGCCCCCGACCAGCCGCTGGTGGTCGGCTACCAGGCCGGGGCGGACAAGCTGAAGGAGTTCGTCGGCTGGTGCGACGAGATCGGCATACCGCTGGTGACGCTGTGGGTGTTGTCGACCGACAACTTGCGGCGCTCAGGCGAGGACGAGGTCGGGCCGCTGCTGCGCGTCATCGAGGAGCTGGTGTTGGAGCTGGCGTTGCGCCACCGCGTCCAGGTGGTGGGCGATCTGGGCCTGCTGCCCAAGACGATGGCCGACAACGTGGCGGCGGCCGAGCGCGCCACCGCCGACCTGCCGGGCATCCACGTCAACGTCGCCGTCGCCTACGGAGGCCGCCGCGAACTGCGCGACGCGGTGCGCTCCCTGCTGGCCAAAGAGGCCGCCAGCGGCACCGACTTGGCCGAATTGGCCCAGACGCTGGAGATCGACCAGATTGCCGAGAATCTCTACACCGCCGGCCAGCCCGACCCAGACTTGATCATCCGCACCTCAGGCGAGCAGCGACTGTCCGGTTTCCTGATGTGGCAGTCGGCCCACAGCGAGTTCTATTTTTGCGAGGCCTTGTGGCCCGACTTCCGAAAGGTCGACTTCCTGCGGGCTCTGCGCTCCTACACCCAGCGCGAGCGGCGTTTCGGCCGCTGAGGCGGGTCCGCCGGGCGACGCCCGGTAAATGGCGTACTGGAATGAGCGGCCGTCCCGGCTGACTGGGAAGGCGATCGCCTCGACGTCCGCGCCGAGGCTTGCCAGGGTGGCGGCGAGGGCCGGGCTGGGGCTCTCGCACCACACCAGCAGGCTGCCGGCGTCGGCCAGGTGTTCCAGGCAGGAGCCGAGGAAGCCGTCGGCGTAAACGCGGGCGTTGTGCTGGTGGATCAGGAACGACGGCCCGTTGTCGACGTCGAGCAGGATGGCGTCCCACCGCTGTTGCGCGCAGGCGAGGTAGTCGACGATGTCGGCGGCGTGCAGGCCAACGCGCGGGTCGGCGGCGAGTCGTCCCAGTTGCCCGGTGACGCCGCTATTCGCCCACTCGACCAGGGGGGCGGCCAGCTCGATGTG
>JAISUF010000130.1 GCA_031272195.1 Propionibacteriaceae bacterium | reverse complement strand
GAGCCTTACCAACAGACATGAGTCCATCCTTCCGCCGGAAACCACCGGCACCAAGACAACTCTCACACCCCACGGACCCAAACCAAGGGGTCACGTCACCCCGACACACCTGAAGTCCGCCAGCCGCCCCAAGACTTGACGACCATAGTCGTCTGCCGACAGCATATCCTCGCGCCACAAGACCCTGCCAGGAGCCAAGTCCCCCAGCACGCCGCTAACGAAACCTGGCCCGCCGTCGGCGGCCTCGTCCCACTTCATAACAACCGAGCGCCCAACATCGACAGACGCGCCGTCCCCCGTGGCCACATAACCATCATTCGGCTCGAACAACACCACGCGATTGGCGGCCATTCCCGGCTCGGCATCCGCCGCCCAAAAATCCCCCTCGGAGCCAGAACCTTCCAGATACGCCACACCGACATGGAATATGCGCATACCGCACGCCTCCGGAATCTCCAACACGTAACGGCCATCCTCGACAGCCACAAACCCGGCGCTCAGCGGACTACAACCCGCCAAGACCGTCACACACAAAACAAGCAAACCCAAGTGCGCCAGCCCACGCACCCAACGCCCACTCCCGCACATCGCCACGACAACCAACTCACCGTATGGGACAGTTGTAGCCGCCATCGGCAAGGCCAGCCATCACCTCGAACACATTCCCGCAAGCAGCATGCTCTGCCAACGGCCACCCGGCCTACCGTGTGTGTGTGGCGCTGCGCGACAACTGCGCCATCAGACCACGGGCCCCGGCCCCAGACACGGACTTGAACATGCGTCCCACCTTGATGCGGTTTCCGCCCGAGCCGCCATCGGCCACCAGCGGGCTGTGAAGCTTTGACCCAAAACCTAGCACCACCCCACACCCCCACAACAGAGCTTTCACAGAACAAATTCATAACAATTCGATAACGGCAAAGGGCCCCCGCCAGTCGGCGGAGGCCCTGCTATGTTTCAGGATCAAAGCTCGGTGGCGGTGCCCCCGGCTTTGGCGATCTTCTCCTTGGCGGACGCCGAGAAGGCGTGGGCGCTGACCTGGACGGCGACGGAGATGTCACCGGAGCCCAGCACCTTGACCAGCCTGTCGTCGCGGACCGCGCCTGCGGCCGCCAACTCGGCCGGGCCGACCGCGCCGCCGTCGGGGAACAACTCGCCGATGCGGGAGACGTTCACCACCTGGTACTCGACGCGGAACGGGTTCTTGAAGCCGCGCAGCTTGGGCAGCCGCATGTGCAGCGGCATCTGCCCGCCCTCGAAGTTCTCGGGCACGTTCTTGCGCGCCCCTGAGCCCTTCGTGCCGCGGCCGGCCGTCTTGCCCTTGGACGCCTCGCCGCGGCCGACCCGCGTCTTGGGCGTGTGCGCGCCAGGCGCTGGACGCAGATTGTGCAACTGCAACATGTCACTCACCTTCCTCGACGACGACCAGATGCGGAATGGCGGCCACCATCCCCCGGATCTCGGGGCGGTCGGCCACCTCGCGCACCTGGCCGATGCGCTTGAGGCCAAGCGAGCGCAGCGTCTCGCGCTGCTTGGGCGTGCCGGCGATGCCGGACTTCACCTGCTTGACCTTGAACGTCTTCTCTTTTGCCTTAGCCATCAGGCGCTCGCCTCCGCTCTTGCTTTCAGGATCGCCGCCGGGGTCACGTCCTCGACGCTCATCGAGCGGCGCTTGGCGACGTGCTCGGGCTCCTCCAGGGTTTGCAGGGCCGCGACGGTGGCGTGGACCACGTTGATGGCGTTGTCAGAGCCCAGCGACTTGGCCAGCACGTCGCGCACGCCGGCGCACTCCAAGACGGCGCGGGCCGAGCCGCCCGCAATGACGCCGGTGCCCGGAGAGGCGGGGCGCAGCATGACGACTCCGGCGGCCCGCTCGCCCTGCACCGGATGCGGGATCGTGCCCTGGACGCGCGGCACGCGGAAGAAGTGCTTCTTCGCCTCCTGCACGCCCTTGGAGATCGCCAGCGGCACCTCCTTGGCCTTGCCGTAGCCGACGCCGACGGTGCCCTCGCCGTCGCCTACGACGACCAGCGCGGTGAAGCTGAAACGGCGACCGCCCTTGACGACTTTGGCGACGCGGTTGATGGCCACGACCCGCTCCAAATATGGGCTCTTCTCCTTCTCGGGGGCCTGGTCGCGGTTGCGACGGTCGTCGCGGCGGCCCCGGCGGCCGCCGTCCTCGCTGTTGCCGCCACGAGTCTGACGCTGATTTGTGTTCATCGTACCCTCCTCAGAATCCCAGTCCGGCCTCGCGGGCGCTGTCGGCCAGCGCCGCCACCCGCCCGTGATACTTGTTGCCGGCCCGGTCGAACACCACCTGGGTGACGCCTGCGGCTTTGGCACGGTCGGCGACCAGCTTGCCGACGCTCTTGGCCTTGGCCGACTTGTCGCCGCCGGCGGCCCGCACATCGGCCTCCATCGAGGAGGCCGAAGCCAGCGTCACGCCGCGGGTGTCGTCGACCACCTGGGCGACGATGTGGCGCGAGGAGCGCGTCACCACCAAACGGGGACGCTCGGGCGTGCCGGCGATGGCCTTGCGGCCGCGCGACTGGCGGCGCAGGCGCGAGCGGGTCCGGTCGGCGGTGTGCTTGCCCGTCTTCAGTGTGATAGCCATTACTTGCCAGCCTTTCCAGCCTTGCGGCGCACTCTCTCGCCGACATAGCGCACGCCCTTGCCCTTGTACGGCTCGGGCTTGCGGATCTTGCGGATGTTGGCCGCGACCTCGCCCACCTGCTGCTTGTTGATTCCCTGCACGCTGAAACGCAGCCCGCGCGAGTCCGGGTCGACCACGAAGGTGATGCCGTCCGGGGCGTCCACGATCACCGGATGGGAGAAGCCGAGGGCGAACTCCAACTGCTTGGGGCCCTTCTGCGTGACGCGATAGCCGACGCCTTGGATCTCCAAGTGCTTCTCGTAGCCCTGCGTAACGCCGGTCACCATGTTGGCCACCAGCGTCCGCGTCAGGCCGTGCAGCGAGCGGTTGCGGCGCTCGTCGTCGGGACGGGTCACCTCCAACTGCCCCTCGTCGTTCTTGCCGACCTTGATCGGCTCGGCCACGACGTGCGAGAGCGTGCCCTTGGGGCCCTTCACCTCGACGTTCTGGCCGTCCAGCTTCACTTCGACCCCGGCTGGGATGGCGATCGGGAGCCTGCCAATTCGTGACATTTCCTACCTCCTAATCACCACACGTAGGCGAGCACTTCGCCGCCCACGGACTTAGCTTTGGCTTCTTTGTCGGTCAACAACCCCTGAGAGGTCGAGATGATCGCGATCCCCAGCCCGCCGAGCACCTTCGGCAAGCCGTTGGCCTTGGCGTAGACGCGCAGACCCGGCTTCGAGATGCGCCGCAGACCGGCGATCGAGCGCTCCCGGTTCGCGCCGTACTTCAGCTTGATCGTCAACGTCTTGCCGACTTCGCCCGGCGCCGGCTCGACGACCTGGTAGTCGGCGATGTAGCCCTGGGTCTTCAGGATCTTGGCGATTCCGGCCTTGATGTTGGAATGCGGCATCGAGGTGGAGTCGTGATACGCCTGGTTGGCGTTGCGCAGACGGGTCAGCATGTCTGCGATCGGGTCAGTCATTGTCATGACTTGTTCTTCCTTCTTTCAAGAGGTATCCGCCCTGGCGGGCAGACCTTACTTGTCGATCACCAAGAGGACTTGGTGACGCCCGGCAGCTCGCCGGCGTGGGCCAGCTCCCGCACGCAAATCCGGCACAGGCCGAACTTGCGATAGACGGACTTGGGACGCCCGCAGCGGTTGCAACGGGTGTAGGCGCGCACGCCGAACTTCGGCTTGCGGGACTGCTTAACCTTGAGCGCGGTCTTGGCCATGGATCACTTCTTCTTCTTGCCGGTGAAAATCGGACGGCGGCGGGCGACCCGCTCCGTCTCGTTCTGAGCTGTCTTGAACGGGAAGCCGAGCTCGCGCAGCAGGGCGCGGCCCTCGTCGTCGTTCTTGGCGGTCGTCACGAACGTGATGTCCATGCCGCGCGGCTTGTCGATCTTGTCCTGGTCGATCTCGTGGAACATCACCTGCTCGGTCAAACCGAACGTGTAGTTGCCCAAACCGTCGAACTGCTTGGACGACAGGCCCCGGAAGTCGCGGATGCGCGGCAGGGCCAGCGTCAGCAGGCGGTCGGCGAACTCCCACATCCGGTCGCCGCGCAGCGTCACGTGGGCGCCGATCGGCATGCCCTCGCGCAGCTTGAACTGGGCGATCGACTTGCGGGCTTTGGTCACCGTCGGCTTCTGGCCGGTGATCTGCGTCAGGTCGCGGACGGCCGCGTCGATCACCTTGGAGTCGCGGGCCGCCTCGCCAACGCCCATGTTCACCACGATCTTCACCAGACCTGGGATCTGCATGACGTTGTCATAGCCGAACTCCTGGCGCAGGGCAGGTGCGATCTCCTCGCGGTAGCGCACCTTCAGGCGCGGCGGCGGGACCTCTTGGGCCGTCGCCTCGGCCGGCTTGTCAGCGGTTGCTGCCTTGGCCATCAGATCTCCTTCCCGGTCTTGCGGGCGATGCGGACGCTGCGCTGGGCGGTGTACTCGCTGCCGTCGGGGCGCACCTTGGTGACCGTCTCGCGCTTGTAGCCGACGCGCGTCACCACTTCCTTGCCGCCGACCTTGACCAGCAGTTGGACGTTGCTGGCGTCGATCGGCGCCTCAGTGTTGATGATGCCGCCGGGCGTGTTCTGCCTGGTCTGCGTGTTGGGCTGCTCCTTGCGGTGCTTCTTGACCAGGTTGACGCCCTGGACCACGACGCGGCCCGCCTGCGGGTCGACCGAGATGATCTCCCCTTTGGCGCCCTTGAACTTGCCCGCGATGACTTGCACGCGGTCGCCCTTCTTCACATGAAGGCTCTTCATCTCAAATCACCTCCGGCGCCAGCGAGATGATGCGCATGAAGCGCTTCTCGCGCAGCTCGCGCCCGACCGGCCCGAAGATGCGGGTGCCGCGGGGCTCCCCGTCCGGCTTCAGGATGACGGCCGCGTTCTCGTCGAACTTGATGTACGAGCCGTCGGCCCGCCGCGTCTTCTTGACGGTGCGCACCACGACAGCCTTGACGACTTCGCCCTTCTTGACGCCGCCGCCTGGGATGGCGTCCTTGACGGTGGCGACAATCCTGTCCCCCAAACCGGCGTAACGCCGTTTGGAACCACCCAACACTCGGATGCACAGCAGCTCTTTGGCGCCGGTGTTGTCGGCGACTTTGAGCCTGGTCTCTTGCTGGATCATGCCTACTTCGCTTTCTCGACGATATCGAGCAGCCGCCAGCGCTTGGTGGCGGACAGCGGCCGGGTCTCCATGATGCGGACGCGGTCGCCCACGCCCGCCAGGTTGCCCTCGTCGTGGGCGGCGAACCGAACCGACTTCTTCATAACTTTGCCGTACAGCGGGTGCTTCATCCGCTGCTCGACCATCACCACGACGGTCTTGTCCATCTTGTCGGACACGACCACGCCCTCGCGGACCTTGCGCGCGTTCCTGTCACTCATACTCACTCCTGATCCGGATCGGGGACGATGCCGAGGTTGCGCTCCTGCAGCACGGTGTAGACCCGGGCGATGTCCTTGCGGGCCTCGCGCAGCCGACCGTGCGAGTCGAGCTGGCCGGTGGCGGCGGCGAACCGCAGTCCGAACAGCTCCTCTTTCAACTCGAGCACTTTGGCGTTCAACTCGTCGCGGGAGAGGTCGCGCAATTCGTGGGCCGTCAATGCGTTCGCCATCACAGATCACCAGCTTCCCGTTTGATGAAACGCGCCTTCATAGGCAGTTTGTGGATGGCCAGGCGCATGGCCTCGCGGGCCACCTCCTCGCCGACGCCGGACAGCTCGAAGAGGATCCGTCCGGGCTTGACGTTGGCCACCCACCACTCGGGCGAGCCCTTGCCGGAGCCCATGCGGGTCTCGGCGGGCTTCTTGGTCAGCGGCCGGTCGGGATAGACGTTGATCCAGACCTTGCCGCCACGCTTGATGTGGCGGGTCATGGCGATACGGGCCGACTCGATCTGCCGGTTGGTCAGATAGGCCGGCTCCAACGCCTGGATGCCGTACTCGCCGAAGGCCAGCCTGGTGCCGCCCTTGGCCTGGCCACTCCGCTTGGGGTGGTGCTGCTTGCGGTGCTTGAGTCTGCGTGGAATCAGCATTGCTCACTCTCCTGCGCTCTGCGGCGGGGCCGCATCGGCGGGCGCGGCGGTCTGGTCGGCGGCCTCGGCGCGGCGGCGTCCGCCCCGCTCCTGGCCCCGACCGGCCCGCTCGTCGCGGCGCGGGCCGCGTCCGGGACGGTTCGCGCGACCGCCGGCCAACTGCCGCGCGGCGCGCTGGGCGGCCCGCTCCTGGCGGTTGCCGGACAGGTCGCCCTTATAGATCCAGACCTTGACGCCGATGCGCCCGAAGGTCGTGCGGGCCTCGTAGAAGCCGTAGTCGATATCCGCCCGCAGGGTGTGCAGCGGCACCCGGCCCTCGCGGTAGAACTCCGAGCGGCTCATCTCGGCGCCGCCGAGACGGCCGGAGCACTGGATGCGGATGCCCAAAGCCCCCGAGCCCATCGCCGACTGCTGCGCTTTGCGCATGGCCCGGCGGAAAGCGACGCGGGCGCCGAGCTGTTCGGCGATGCCCTGCGCCACCAATTGGGCGTCGGTGTCGCGGTTCTTGACCTCGAGGATGTTGAGCTGCACCTGCTTGCCGGTCAGGGCCTCCAACTTGGCGCGCAGCTTCTCGGCCTCAACGCCATGCTGGCCGATGACGATGCCCGGCCGGGCGGCGTAAAGGTAGATCGTGACGCGCTCGGAGCGGCGCTCGATCTCGACGCTAGAGATGCCGGCCCGCTCCAGGTTGGCGGCCAGGAACTTGCGGATCTGGACGTCCTCGCCGAGCAGTTTGGCGTAGTCCTTGTCGGCGTACCACCTAGTCTTGTGATCCGTCGTGATCCCCAGGCGGAAACCGTGGGGGTTTACTTTCTGACCCATGCTCTAGGCTCCCTTCTGGTCTTTCGGCTCGACGACGACGGTGATGTGGCTGGCGCGCTTGAGGATCCGGCTGGCGGAGCCTTTGGCCCGGGCGCGGATCCGGCGCAGCGTCATGCCCTCGTCGACGAAGATCTTGGAGATGTACAGCTCCTCGCGGCGCAGCCCCTCGGTCGCCTCGGCGTTGGCGGCCGCGGAGGCCACCACCTTGTAGACCGGCTCGCTGGCGGCCTGCCCGGCGAACTTCAGCACGTCGAGGGCGTCCATGACGTCCAAGCCGCGCACCACGTCGACGACGCGGCGGACTTTGGTCGGCGACATCCGCACATGCTTGGCCACCGCGTAGGAGCCCTCGCGCTCCCCCAGCAGGCTCGCCCGCAGCGTGGGACGGTCAGTCTTGCTACCCATTGATTACCTCCGGCGCGCTTTCTTGTCGTCCTTCACGTGCCCGCGATAGGTGCGCGTGGGGGCGAACTCGCCCAACTTGTGGCCGATCATCGACTCGGTGACGAAAACCGGCACGTGCTTGCGGCCGTCGTGGACCGCGATGGTGTGGCCGATCATGTCGGGGCTGATCATCGACCGCCGCGACCAGGTCTTGATGACCTGCTTGGAACCGGACTCGTTCTGGGCGTCGACCTTCTTCTGCAAGTGGTCGTCGATGAACGGACCCTTCTTAAGACTTCTTGGCATCTCTCACCTAACCTCAGCGCTTCTTGCCCGACTTGCGACGACGCACGATCAAGCGGGTGCTCGCCTTGTTCTTGTCGCGGGTGCGGCCCTCCGGCTTGCCCCACGGGGACACGGGGTGGCGGCCGCCCGAGGTCTTGCCCTCGCCGCCGCCATGCGGGTGGTCGATCGGGTTCATGGCGACGCCGCGCACTGTCGGGCGAACGCCCTTCCAGCGCATCCGGCCGGCCTTGCCCCAGTTGATGTTGGACTGCTCGGCGTTGCCGACCTCGCCGACGGTGGCCCGGCAGCGGATGTCGACCATCCGCATCTCCCCCGAGGGCAGGCGCAGCGTGGCGTACTTCCCCTCGCGGGCGATCAGTTGGATGCGGGCGCCCGCCGAGCGGCCGAGCTTGGCCCCGCCGCCGGGACGCAGCTCGACGGCGTGGACGACAGTGCCGACCGGGATGTTGCGCAGCGGCAGGTTGTTGCCCGGCTTGATGTCGGCGTTGACCCCCGCCTCGACCAGGTGGCCCTGCTCCAGGCCGAGCGGCGCGATGATGTAGCGCTTCTCGCCGTCCAGGTAGTGCAGCAGGGCGATGCGGGCGGTCCGGTTCGGGTCGTACTCGATGTGCGCCACCTTGGCGGGAACGCCGTCCTTGTCGTACCGCTTGAAATCGACCAGCCGGTAGGCCTGCTTGTGGCCGCCGCCGATGTGGCGGGTGGTGATCCGGCCGGTGTTGTTGCGCCCGCCGGTCTTCGGCTTGGGCGCCACCAGGGACTTCTCGGGCTTGGAGCGGGTGATCTCGGAGAAATCAGCCACCGATGAGCCGCGGCGTCCCGGCGTTGTCGGCTTGTACTTGCGAATTGCCACGATCTTCCTTCCTTACGCGGCCGGCCCGGAGAAGATGTCGATCTTCTGGCCCGGTGCAACCGCCACGATCGCCCGCTTGGTGTCGGGGCGTTTGCCCCACCCGGCGCGGCTGCGGCGGCGCTTGCCGTTGCGATTGAGGGTGTTGACCGACAGCACGCGCACATTGAAAATCTGCTCAATGGCGATCTTGATCTCGGTCTTGTTGGCCTTGGGCGCGACGACGAAGGTGTACTTGTTGTCGTCGAGCAGCCCGTAGCTCTTCTCGCTGACCACGGGGGCCAGCAGGATGTCGCGCGGGTCGCGGATCTTCAAGGGCCTCATTTCGCGTCCTCCTCGGTGTCGGCCTGGGCCTCGGCCTCAGGCTCGGGGGCCGGTTCGGCGTCGGCCTTCTTGGTGGTGCGACGCTTCGACTTGGGCGCTTCGGCCTCGCCCTCCGCGTCGCCCGCATCCGCCTTTGCCGCTTTGGCCGTCTTGGCCTGTTTGGCGTCCTCCGCGACCGTCTCGGCCTCCTCAGCCTCGGCCTTCGCCGCCTTGGCCTTCTTGGCGACCGGCTTCGCCGCAGCCTCGGCCACCTCGGCGTCAACGTCAGCGGCGTGGGCGGCCTCGGACTTGGCGGGCTTGGCGGCCCGCTTCTTCGGCTTGGCCTCGACCGCGTCGGCCTCAGCGGCGTCCGCCACGGCCACAGCGGCTTCGTCGGCGGTCATGGCCGCGTCGGCGTCGTCGTCGGCATGGCGGGCCACCTCGCC
Organism: Propionibacteriaceae bacterium; assembly: GCA_031272195.1. Taxonomy (GTDB): domain Bacteria; phylum Actinomycetota; class Actinomycetes; order Propionibacteriales; family Propionibacteriaceae; genus Propionicimonas. The sequence goes on along the minus strand of JAISUF010000130.1, from coordinate 49 downwards.
GACCGGGACGCCGCCGACGAAATCGGCCCGCCCCGCCGCGGGGTCAACC
>JAISUF010000133.1 GCA_031272195.1 Propionibacteriaceae bacterium | reverse complement strand
AACTGATATGGGCGATCTCCGGGAACAGCGCCCGCGGCATACCCGCCGTCATCGCGATCAGGTCGGCCAGGAAGGACACCAGCAGGATCCGGTGCCACTTCAGGTAGGCGAAGCCGTCGATCACCGAGCGCAACCCCGGCGAGCCCTTGGCGTTCTCGACGGGGATCGGCGGCAGTTTGACGACTGCGTACAGCGTGGCGAACAGGCAAAGGGTGTCGATCAGATACAGCCACGAGAAGCCGAAGACGGGCAGCAGCGCCCCGCCCACCAGCGGTCCGGCGATGCCCCCGGCGGTCGAAACCGTCATGTTGAGCGTGTTGGCGGACGCCAGCTGCGCCTCGGGCAGCAGCCTGGGCAGAACGGCCGAGCGGGTCGGCTGGTTGACGCCGAAGCAGGCTTGCTGGACGGCGAAAATCGACAACAGCAGCCAGACGTTGTTGGCGTTCAGCGCCGCCTGGGCGAAGAAGACGCCACTGGTGGCGATCAGGCCGATGGTGGTGGCGATCAGCAGTTTGCGGCGGTCGAAATGGTCGGCCAGGGCCCCGCCCCACAGTCCGAAGACGACCAGCGGCACCAGCCCGAACACCCCCGACAGCCCGACGTACTGGCTGGAGCCAGTGATGGCGTAAAGCTGCGCGGGGACCGCCACCACCGTCAACTGCGCGCCGACGACCGTGACGATATTGGCCCGCCACAGTCGGGCGAAGTGCGGCTCGGCCAGCGGCGCGGTGTCGGCGAACAGGCCCTTTGCGGCCACCGCTATGCGGCCGCCTTGACGGCCTTCGCCACTTCGCCGGCCTGCGTGAAGTTGCCCGAGAACTGGGAGCCGTTGATCAGGATGGTCGGGGTGCCGGTTACGCCGGCGCTTTGGGCGGCCGTCCAGGCGCCGGTCACCCAGTCGGCGTTGGCCAGGCTGGCGAAGCCGCCGGAGACGTCGTCGGGCACGCCGGCCTGTTTGGCGTATTCGACCAACTGGTCGTCGCTGAGGCCAGTCGTGTTCTCGGACGGCTGGTTGGCGAACAGCAAGTCGTTGAACGCGACGAACGACCCCGGCGCGCCTTTGGCCACGGTGATGGCGGCGTTGGCGGCCCTGGTCGAATAGTTCGACCCGGCCGAGAGCTGGTCGAGGATGCTGATCGGATGCAGCTCGACCTTGGCCGTGCCGTCTTTCATCAGCGTCTTCAGGTCGCCGCCGTTGATCTGCTCGAACTTGCCGCACCACGGGCACATGTAGTCGAGGTAGACCGTGACGGTGACCTTGGCGTCGGGTTGGCCCATCGTGATGCCGTAGCCGTTGACGGCCACCGGTATCTCGCCGGTCCCGGCGCTGCCCGTCGTGCCGCCCTTGGGGCTGAACGCCACCCAGCCGATGGCCGCCAAAGCGACGGCCAGAACCGCGATGATGGCGATGTAAACGCCGCGCCTGCCGCCGGCCGTCGCCTTCGGCGCGGCCGCGTAGGGGTTGTCGGACGCCGGCTTGGCCGCCGCCGGGGCGACGAAACCCGGACCGGGCTGGCCGGCTGTCGCCGACGCGTCGAGCGCGGCTCCGCAGTTGCTGCAGAACTTGGCGCCGGGAGCGGCCTGCGCCCCGCATTGCGAACAAAACATCGTGTAAGTCCCTTCTCGCCCACTCATACTACCCGAGCCAGGGCGGCGACCTGTTGGGCCAAGGCCTTGCGTCCCCGCCGGTCGACGTCCACCACGACGACGTCCACGCCGCGCAGCCGCGACGCCAGCGCCCGGTCCAGGTCGGGCATGGTCGACACGCGCGACGCCCGCACGCCGTGCGACTGCGCCAAAGCCACCAGGTCGGTGGGCGCGGGCACGGCGAAGGCCCGCTCGAACTGGCCGCCGTACTCCGGCGCGCCGTACTCCAAGGTGGCGAAGATCGATCCGCCGTGGTCGTCGGCCACGACGATCCTCAAGTCGGGCACGTCGCTGCCCGGCGGGACGGCCAGGCCGTTGGCGTCGTGCAAGAACGTCAAGTCGCCGCAGTAGAGCGTGTTGCGGGCCGCCGGGTTGCGCAGGGCCGCGCCGATGGCCGACGACACCGCCCCGTCGATGCCCGACAAGCCCCGGTTGGCCAGGATCGTGCCGGTAGAGGCGTGCCACCAGCGGGTGTTCCAGTCTTTGACCGGCGCCAGGTCGGCGTCGCGCACTGGGTTGGACGCCCCCAGGTAGAGGATGTCGCCCTCCTCCAGATTGGCCATCAGCCGCCTGGCCAGGCCGGGCCCTGTGATCGGCGACTCGCTAGCGGTCAAAATCTCGGCCAGGGCGGCGCTGACCTTGTCGTTGGCGCCCTTCCAGCGCGACAGCCACGTCTGATCCTCCGGCAGCATCGTCACGCCGCCGACGAAGCGGGACGCCCGCTGCCCCGGATCGGCCCGGCGCGAGCCGACCGAGACAATCTCGACGTCCTCGCGGGCCAGCAGTTCGGCGACCTCCCTGGAGCAGTTGGGACGCCCGTAGACGACCACCCGCTCGATCTCCTGGGCCAACGCCGAGCGCAGCACGATCCGCCCGCAGCCCAGCGCGTTGGGCCCGCGACGGGCGTTGCTGGACGGCTCTGCGATCAGCGGCACGCGAGCCTCCTCGGCCAGCCGCAGCGCGGCCTGGGCGTCGGCCTGGTCGCCCGCCACAACTATCGTCTTTCGCCCGCCCGGCAGCATCACCGGCTCGGCCTCGGCGGGCCTCTCCGCCGCGACCGGCCTCGCCTCCGGCAGCGGCACCGGCCCGGCGACTGTCAGCGGCGGCGCCAGGCGGACGTTCAAGTGGACCGGGCCGGGCGGCTCGCCCAGCAGGCCGCTGGCGGCCAGGAAGGCCCGTGCCGCTTGGGCGAACCAAGACTGGCGCGGGGCCCGGCAGTCGACCTCCGCCGCCCAGCGCGTGAACCCTTTGAACAGGCCCTGCTGGTCGGCGGTCTGGTTGACGCCGAAGCCGACCTGGTGGCTCGGGCGGTCGGCGGTCACGACGATCAGCGGCAACTGGCTGTGCCAGGCCTCCATGACGGCCGGCAGCAGGTTGCCCGCCGCCGTGCCCGACGTCGTGATGACGACGCTCGGCTGCCCCTGTTTGGCCAGGCCCAGGGCGAGGAATCCAGCGGTCCGCTCGTCGGAGCGCATGTGCGCACGGGTCCGCCCGACGGGGATCGCCTGGTCGGCCACCTGCCAGACGTGCTCCATGCCCTCGGCCGACAACGCCGCCAAGGTCAAGCCGGCGCTGCGCGAACCGGGGCTGGCCACGAACTCTCGCACCCCCTGGGCCACCAATTGGGCCACAATCGCGGCGGCGCAGGCCTGGGAGTCACTCATGCCAGCCATTCTCCCCGACCGGCCGCTCCCCCAGCAATTCGGCCCCCCGCGATCGCCGCCTGCCCTACCCGGCGACGACTCCCGGCGCATTGCTACGGAGTGTCAAACCAGGCGCGGGCCTGCCAGCGGGCGCTCGTCAACTCGTCGGCCCGCCATGTCCCGGCGTCGGAGGGCTCGACGCCCCGCAGTTTGATCTCGCCACCCTCGGCCACCAGCGGTTCGCCCACGACATCCCCCGCCAGCAAGGCGACGGTGTTGAGCCCGCAGGCGTACGGCAATTCCGGCAGGGCGGCCGCCAGCGCCAACCCCATTCGGATGCCGATCGACGACTCGAGCGCCGACGACACCACCACCGGCAGGCCCAACCTCTCGGCCAGTTCCAGGCAGCGGCGCACCCCGCCCAACGGCTGGACCTTCAACACGGCCACGTCGGCGGCTTCGGCTTTGGCGACCCGCTCGGGGTCGTCCGCGCGCCTGATCGACTCGTCGGCGGCGATCGGCACGTCGATGCCCAGGCCGGCCAACTTGACCCGCAGCGCCGCCAACTCCTCGACGCTGGCGCAGGGCTGCTCGGCGTACTCCAATTCGAAGCCGCGCATCAGCCGCAACCGGGCGACGGCCTCGTCCACAGTCCAAGCCCCGTTGGCGTCCACCCGGATGCGCCCGTCTGGTCCGAGGGAGTCGCGCACGGCGTCGAGCCGCTCCAAGTCTTCGAACGGCTGCTGGCCGGGCTCGGCCACCTTCACTTTGGCGGTTCGGCAACCCGAAGCCTTGACGATGTCGTGGGCGCGCTGCGGGTCGACGGCCGGCACGGTCGCGTTGACGGGCACGGACTCGCGCACCGGATCGGGGAACCCCTCGAAGGCCGCCTCGCGCGCGGCCGCCCACCAGGCGTCGATCTCGGGCCGGTCGTAGTCCCAGAAGGGGCTCCACTCGCCCCAACCGGCGTCCCCCTTGACGAGCATCCCCTCGCGGACTCCGATGCCGCGGAAGCGGTCGCGCAGCGGCAGGGCGTAGACGAAGGTCTCCATCAGCGGGCCAAGACCAGCCCGACGAACATGCCGCCGGCGCAGACCACTTCGGCGATGCCCGTGCGCTTCAAGACGGGGATCAACGCCAAGCCCGTCACGCCGCG